>DATJTD010000210.1:0-5862 GCA_035503775.1 Candidatus Acidiferrales bacterium | reverse complement strand
CGTCGCCGGCGTGCTCGATGCGCTAGGCGTCGAGCGGGCAATCGTCGTCGGGAACTCGCTGGGCGTCATGGTCGCTCTAGCATTTTATCGGATGTTTGCCGAGCGCGTCTTAGCGCTGGGACTTCTCTGCGGTCGCACCGTCGCCGACGACGTGCAAGGCGCTCGCGCCCGCAATGAACTCGCGGCATCGGTGGAGCGCGACGGCACCGCGGCCTTGCTCGATCGTTACGGCGAGCAGTTGTTCTCGCCGGCCTTCCTTGAAGAACGGCCCGATGTGGTCGCGCGCGCGGCCACGATGATCGAACGGTACGATCCGCGCGGCGCCGCAGCGGTGCTGCGCGGGATGGCGCTGCGACTCGACAGCGGAGATCTGCTCGGCGAAATCGACGTACCGGTGCGCGTCATTGCCGGCAGCGGCGACCGCTTCGTCCCGGTCAGCGAGATGCGGGAAATCGCCGCAGCGATCGGCGGCGCGCCGCTCGACGTGCTCGCTTGCGGTCACGTCCCGGCGCTCGAAGCGCCGCGCGAGCTAGCGGCGCTGCTGATGCAGTTGGTCGATGTGGTGCGCTCGCGCGCTAACGCTTGACGACGTAGCCGTTCTGGCGTCCGAGGAGTGCGCGGATGAAGTAGAAGAGGAAGAGGCCGCCCAGGCCGAGGCCTGCGACGATGGCGGCGAAGACGAAGAGCGCGCCGCCGATCATGAGCGAGAAGACGGCGGCGACAACGACCAGCTTCAAGACGAAGACGGCGGCGACCAAAGCCACGGTCCCGAGCATGATGGCGAGCGTGAGCCGGAGGAAGAGTTCCATAGCGGGTTCCTTTCGCTCCCGTTCTACTTCCCGGCATGGGCCCGAGTTTCGCTTGCCGGGTCTCGCAGGAGCGTCGCAACCGCCCCCGGGAAGGCGCCCGGATGGAGGAGGCGTTCTCGGCGTTGCACCCGCTCGTCGCCGCGTGGTGCGACGATCATCTTCGCATTGCGACGCCGCCGCAGCGTGAGGCGATCCCGCTGGGACTCGCGCGCCGGCACCACCTCATCTGCTCGCCGACTGGAACCGGGAAGACGCTCGCTGCTTTTTTGCCGGCGCTGAGCGCGCTGGCCGGGCGGCGTGATCGCGACGAGCTGTACCCGCGGCCGTACGTCTTGTACCTCTCGCCGTTGCGGGCGCTCGGATACGACGTCGAACACAACGTTCGCCGGCCGCTGCGCGAGATGGGCTTGCTCGAACGTCCGAACTCCGAACGTGCGCAGCTGCGGCGCGGGCGCATTCGCGAGCGCTACGTGCGCACCGGTGTGCGTACCAGCGACACGCCGCACGAAGAGCGCCGCCTCATGCTCGCACGGCCTCCGCACATCTTGATGACGACGCCGGAGTCGCTGGCCTTGATGCTGGCGATGGAATCGTACCGCAGGCACCTCGCCTCGGTGGAGACGGTCATCGTCGACGAGGTGCACGC
This sequence comes from Candidatus Acidiferrales bacterium, assembly GCA_035503775.1. GTDB lineage: Bacteria > Vulcanimicrobiota > Vulcanimicrobiia > Vulcanimicrobiales > Vulcanimicrobiaceae > DATJTD01. The sequence continues at coordinate 4,407 of DATJTD010000210.1, read as the reverse complement.
GCTCGCCGGCAACAAGCGCGGCTCCTATCTCGCGCTCTGTCTGGAGAGCCTCGAGTGCATCGCCAAGACGCCGCCGGTACGCATCGGGCTCTCCGCCACGGTGGCGCCGCTCGAGGAGGTCGCGCGCTTTTTGGTCGGAACCGCGCGCGAGTGCGCAATCGTCGACCGGCGCGGTCTGCGCGCGGTGCGTCTGGGGATCACGGCACCCTTTTCCGGCGCGATGGCGCCGATGAGCAAGATCGCGCAGGCGGCGGTCGATCTGGGCCGCGACGTGCGCACGCAGCTGGTCTTCACCAACGTGCGCAGCCAAGCCGAACGCCTCGCCCACGAGATGACGGCCTTGAGCGCCGGCACGCGCGACGTCGACGTCATGAACGAAGACGCGATGCCGCGTCCGCGCAGCGATAGCAAAATCGGGATTCATCACAGCGCGCTCGAGCGCAGCGTACGCCATCGGGTCGAGGCGAGGCTGCGCAGCGGAAGCCTGCAGACGGTCGTCTGCAGCTCGAGCCTCGAACTCGGTGTCGACATCGGGTACATCGACCGCGTCTGCATTCACGGCGGGGCGCGCGGCATGACGGCGACTTTGCAACGGGTCGGCCGCGCCGGCCATCGGCCCGATGCTGTCGCCGACGGCGTCGTGATCGCACAAGACCGCGATGACATCTTGGAGGCCGCTGCAACGCGGCGCTGCATCCACGAGGGGACGATCGAAGAGATCCAGATCCCCAACGCGCCGCTCGACGTGCTGGCCCAGTGGCTGGTTCTGAGCGTCTGCCCCCAGCGGCGTCTCTCGGTCGTCGACGCGCTCACCCTGGCGCGCCGCGCTGCGCCCTACGCCGAATTGCGCGAAGACGATCTGCGGCAGTGCGCGCTCTATCTCAGCGGCGGTGGCGTCGGCAGCGATGAGGCCCACGTGCGGCGTCTGGGATTCGAAGACGAGACGCTCTTCGGGCTGGGCCGCGAGGCGAGTTCCGCCTTCTTTGAAAACGTCGGGACGATCCCCGACGAGAGCGGGATCGTGGTGAGTGCGGGCGCCGCGAAGATTGGCAAGGTAGAAGAAGACTTCGTCTCCGGCCTGCGGGTCGGCGACGTCTTTCTGCTCTCAGGGACGGCATACCGGGTGCGTGAGATACGCGCTGCGGGAATCGCCGTCGAGCATGCGCAGGCGCGCCCGAACGTTCCGCAGTGGAGTTCGCATATCAAGGGGGTGCCGGTCGTTCTCGCACGAGAGATCGCGGCGCTTCGCTTCGGGATCGCCGAGCGCTTGCGCGACGGCGGTCCGCGAGCGGCCTTCGCCTGGCTCGCGCAGCGGTACGCCCTCGAAGGCGCCGAGGCAGCGCATGCCGTGCGTTATATCGCCCAGCAGATGGCGGTCTCGCTCGTGGCGGCGCCATCGGAGGCGTTCATCGAACTCTATCTGATGGATCGCAGCCAAACGGCCGTCTTTCACACCTGCGCCGGACGCCGGGCCAACGAGACGCTGGCGCGCGTCGTGGCTGCGCGGCTCCTGCGCGAAACCAAGTGTGATTCTCATCTCACAACCGACGACAACGGGTTTTTGGTCACCTTGCCTCCCAAGCGCCGGCTCCCCGATGCGTTTTGGGCCTCGCTGCTGCATACGCGTGACTTCGAACGTGACTTGCTCGAAGGCTTACGCGCCTCGCACCTCTTACGGCGGCACTTTCGCTACGTCGCCAACACGGGGCTGCTCGTCCTGCGCCGCGCGGGCGGCCGAACGCTGCGCCGCGGAAAACTGCGCTGGAACAGCGAGCGCATCTTCGACCGCCTCTTCACGGCCGATCCCACCTTTCCGCTGGTGCGCGAGACGATCCGCGTGGTGACGCGCGACCTGCTCGACGCGCCTGCGGCCTTGGCGTACCTTCAGGCCCTCGCTACCGAGCCGCGCGTGGTGCATCCGCCGGCGGCATCGCCGTTTTCCTTCGGTATCGTGACCTCGAGTTTCGGCGATTCGGTCGTGATGGACGACCGGGCGAGCATGGTGGAGGCGCTGCACGAGCGTGTGCTGGCGGTGCTCGGCGAGACGCAATCAGAGGAACTGGGCTTGCAGCTCTTTCGCGCGAAGGCGAGCGTATGAAGCCCGAGCGCGCGTGTGAGACGTACGAGCTCGCGCCGGGCGTCGTCGCGCTCGCGCCCGCAGTCGCGTGGCTGCCCGTTTCACGCACGCTCATTGCAGCCGATGCGCATTTGGGATACGAGGACGTCGTCGGCGGTGCGTTGCCGCTGTGGAGCACGACCGAGGTGCTGGCGACACTTACCTTGCTGACGCGTCGCGTGACGGCGCGCGAGATCGTCTTCTTAGGTGACGTCGTCCACGCGGCGCGCATGAACGACGGAGCTGCTCGCGAGATCGTTCGCGGTTTGGAAGCACTGCGAACCGAGGCGATCCTCACGTTCGTCGCCGGTAATCATGAAGGACGAACGCGCGCCAGTGCGATCCTCGGGGAGAGCGTGGAGGAGGCGCAGCGTGACGGCTGGCTCCTGGTGCACGGCGACCGCCCGTCCCATGCGGGTTTGCGCACCATCATCGGACATCTTCATCCAAGTCTGCGGCTGCGGGGCGGAGCGACGGTCCCCGCATTCATCGGCTCGCCACGGCTCATCGTCGTGCCGGCGCTCACGCCGTATTCGAGCGGCCTCGACGTGCTCTCCGGCGACTGCGCGCGTGCCATCAGCGCATGGGCAGCGCGCGCGCACGACGCACACGTCGTCGCTGCCTACGGCGAGCGGCTCTATCCGTTCGGTTCGCTCGCACGCCTGCGTGCGATGCTCCAAGAGCAGACGCCGCAGATGGGGCGCCGCGGCGGCTATCGCGGACGCGCGCTTCGTCCCGACCCCTATCAATAGTGTTATTTCCGAGGGTATGACGTGCGACGCGCCCGAACGCGCGGCCACGTATATGAAACGCACAAGATATGTTCTCCCCACGGCTTTTGTCTTATCGCAAGCCTGCTGACCGGATGCGGAGGAGGCGGCGGTGGCTCTCCAACCCCTCGGACCGTGGCGAACACCTCGTCGACACATTACCTGCCGCTGGTCGAAGGGGACACCTGGACGTTTGCGTCGGGTGCCCGTATCGTCGACGAAGGTCCACTCACATTGAGTTGCAGCTGTCCGGACAATGGTGGACTGATTGAGGAGATGGAGCTCTTCTCGCCGAGCGCCACGCTCCTCGGCACGATCTTTTTTGCGTCGTATACGCCGAGCAGCGGAGCGTCGTTATTGACGACGCTCATCGGCACCGAGGAGCCCGGAGCCACCACCGCGACGATTGCCTCGACGACGCAAATGCCTTATGGACCACCCATCATGGACGACCACCCGACCGTCGGCGAATCGTGGAGTGACGGCCTGGGTGACACGTCAACGATCACCGCCGTCAACGGCACAATCGGGATATCAAACAATCAAGAAGTAATCGATGTCGCTACGGATTCCGTCGTCAGCGGCTCGACCTCGTTCAGCTGGAGTTTTGCCAAAGGTGTCGGCTTCGCGGCCATCGCCGAGGGGGGCTCATCGACGAATCTTTCGAGCTTCAGCCTCACCACTGCGGCGAGCGCCGGAGTGACGACGACATCGGTGATTCGAGGCGTCATCACGAGCACGCCGCCCGATCTGCGCACCCTTACGGCCGCGCTCATTCACACATCTGAACGCTAGAGCTTGCCGAGGCGGTCGAGCATGAAGTAGATCGCAGCGACGTTGGGACCGACGTTGATCTCGCCGTTGCGCACGAAGCGCCGAACGTCATCGAAGGTGGCAAGTTCGACGGTGATCTCCTCGGTTGGGTCGAGGCGCTGCGCGTGCCGCAGCTGAGCATTTCGTACCAAGTAGAGATAAAATCGGCCGTTGGAGTTGGTTGGGTCGGAGATGAAGGCAGAGACGAACTCGGGCTGCTCGGGCGACCCAACGTAGCCGGTCTCTTCGGCGAGTTCGCGCACGGCGCAAGCCGTTGGGCTCTCACCGGGCTCGATCGCCCCCGCCGGTAGCTCCAGTACCCCTTCGCCGATCCCGTGCTTGTACTGTCGTACGAGGACGATCTCGTCGCGTGGCGTGAGCGCAAAGACGATTGCGAAGCCCGCCGTCTCCCGAACGTAGTACTCATCGATACGTGTCCCGCTGGGTAGCTCGATCGAGTCCCGGCGCAGTCGCAGATGCGGCGTCTCGATCACGTAGCGTGATTCGAGGATCTTCCAATCGGTTGTCTCTTCCACGGGGCCGAGCTACGACGCGGGGACCCGCGGTTCCGCGCGCGAACACCCGCGTCGAAAACTGCGCGACCCGCGCATATGAACGGAGAGACTCGGATCATCGACGCGCTTCGAATTGGTACGACATATCAGACCACATATGGGACGCTCTGGAAGGATGGCACCTATTTCCCGA
>DATJTD010000209.1:0-20245 GCA_035503775.1 Candidatus Acidiferrales bacterium | reverse complement strand
CTGTCGAGGTGATCGCGGCCGATGACAATTGGCGCCCGCAGTTCTCCACGCGCGACCATCTCGTTGAAAGCCAGACCAACGCGATCGCGATCGCCAAGTCCGATCCAGCAGATGCGCGCAGGGAGGCCCTGAAACCGGATGCGCGCCGCGGCCATATCGAGCCAGCGATGTAGCTGCCGATCGTCGGGCAGAAGCTCTTTGACTTTTTCGTCCGTCTTGCGAATGTCGTCGGGGTCTCCTGAGAGTGCAACCCAACGGAACGGCCCGATCCCGCGGCAGAAGAGCGGACGAATGTACGCGGGGACGAACCCGGGGAACGCAAATGCGTCGGTCAGGCCCTCGTCGTATGCCATTTGGCGCAGGTTGTTCCCATAATCGAACGTCGGAACGCCGGCTCGGTGAAACGCAACCATTGCCGCGACGTGCGCAACCATGGAACGCTTCGCCGCCTCCGCGACGGCCGCGGGGTCTTCTGCGCGACGGCGATGCCACTGGTCGAGCGTCCATCCGATCGGAAGATATCCATTGATGGGATCGTGCGCCGAGGTTTGGTCGGTGACCGCGTCGGGCCGAATGCCACGACGCCAAAGTTCGGGCACGATCTCGGCGGCGTTTCCGAGGAGGCCGAGGGAGATTGGTGCGCCGCGCGTTCGAGCGGTATCGAGTAACGTCAGCGCTTCGTCGAGCGAGGCGGCTTCACGATCGAGGTAGCCGGTCTCCAAACGTTTGGCGATGCGCGTCGGATCGCACTCGACGGCAAGCAATGAGGCACCGGCCATCGTTGCCGCGAGCGGTTGCGCGCCACCCATTCCGCCCAGGCCTGCGGTCAAAATCCATCGTCCGCGCAGATCGCCCCCGTAGTGGCGACGTCCCATCTCGACGAACGTCTCGTACGTTCCCTGCACGATACCCTGCGAGCCGATGTATATCCACGAGCCGGCGGTCATCTGCCCGAACATCATCAAGCCCTTGCGGTCGAGCTCGTGGAACGTCTCCCACGTTGCCCAGTGCGGCACGAGATTCGAGTTCGCGATGACGACGCGCGGCGCGTCCGGATGCGTCCGAAAGACGCCGACCGGTTTCCCCGATTGAATCGCCAGCGTCTGGTCGTCTTCGAGGCGTTCCAACGCCGCGACGATGCGATCGAACGCTTCCCAGTTGCGGGCGGCCTTTCCAATCCCGCCGTATACGACGAGCTCATGCGGCCGCTCGGCAACCTCGGGATCGAGGTTGTTCATCAGCATGCGAATTGCGCCTTCAGTCTGCCACGACCGCGCCCGAAGCGTGGACCCCCGTGGCGCGCGAATCTCGCGACCGGCCGTCAAAGACATCGAACCTGCTTTGACCTCGGCACCCGGATACCTTACGTCCCCTCGACGTTCGCGTGGGCATCGCCGGAGGCTGGCCCAGCGCTTCTTAACGAGAGGGACGGGCGAGATCGCGTGCCGCGCGCATGTCGACGCGATCGCCGCGCATCGGGACGTTCTCGTCGCGAAGGCGCTTGCGTTGTCGCCGCCCCTGCGGCATGGTGCCATCGGCGCGCACGACGCGATGCCAGGGAACATCATGCGGCGCCGCTGCAAGGACGCGTCCCACCAAGCGCGGCGCACCGAGATCGATGTCGCCGTAGGTTCGGACGGAGCCATGGGGAATCGCGCGCACCCGTTCGAGAATGCGCCGCGCTCGGAGGTTCAGCGGCCGTGCCGTCTCTTCACCGGCGCGGATCGCGAGCGCCCGTTGCAGGCTTTCGATCGACTCGTCTCGCGCGAAGATGAGCGCCTTCCAACAATAGCGTGCGACGATCGAGCGATACGGTCGAAAGCGCTCACCCAGGGGCGCGAGCGCTTTCGGCGCCGGCGCGGGATCGACATCCCAGATGAGGCCGTAGCCTCGCCGCACGCCGAGATCATCGACGGGCCAGACGTCGAGCCGGCGCAGTTCGAACATGAGGTACATCTCGGCGGTCCACCGTCCGATGCCGCGAACCGCGACGAGCTCGGCGACGATCTCCTCGTCGCTTCGCCGCGGCATCGTGCTCAGGTCGAGCACCCCGTCGAGCACCTTGGCGACGAGATCGCGCAGCGCCGCGAGCTTCGCCTTCGATAAACCGGCGGCGCGCAACGCGGCGTCCGACGCGTCTGCGAGCGATTCGGGCGTCAAACGTCCGTCCGCCGCGACGATGACGCGCTCGAAAATCCGCTGCGCGGCAAGGCCGGAGAGTTGCTGAAAGACGATCGATCGGACCAGCGCACCGAAGTGTCCGTGCTCGTTCGGCCGCACGTAGTGCAGCGGACCGAGGAGCGTGACGAGCCTGCGAAAGATCGGATCGCGGTTTTCCAACTCACGAATTCCCGCGGGCAGCGAACCTCGCGACCTCACGTCCTGTTTACAACCAACCTTGACTACTCAATTGTGTGAGCACATGCCGAATTTCGAACTGGTTAGCATCCGATTGCTCCAGATCGGACGGCGCCCCTGCGAAGACGCGTAAGCGCATCCAGGTTGCATCGGAGTGGCATCGAAGCCGGTAGTTCTTCCCGGCAGATCGTGGCGGGAGGGCGGAAGGCGCACGGCGCAGAGATCGAGCCTCAGCGCAAGCGAATGTCGAGGTGAGGCGTATGAGCGAGCACCCACAGTACTGGTCTAGCGAGGTCACCGCGACCGATCGGCACGACGTCGGCGGCGGAGTCTTCGCGACCGGATCGGCGCAAGAGATCGCGCAGGCCGTCATCGATGCGGCGCGCGACGATGGGGCGCCGGAAACCATTGAACGCCGCGCGATGGCGAAGCTGACATTCTATGAGAACCGTGCCGGCCACAAGCTCTCGCCCGAACGCCGCGCGATCCTCGAGGACGCGAAGACGATCGTGCGAGCCGACGCCCAGCGCTGACGCGCCGTGACTGAGATCAATCCGCACGCGAAGCCGTCGGGGAACGGCTGCGTCGAATGCCTCTCCTCCAACGGCTGGTGGCTGCACCTCCGCCGGTGTGCCTCCTGCGGGCACATCGGGTGCTGCGATAGCTCGCCAAGCCAGCACGCCCGCAAACACGTCCACGACAGCGATCACCCGATCATCGCCAGCTTCGAGCCGGGTGAACACTGGTTTTACGATTTCCGTTCCGACGAGATGTTCGCCGGACCGTCGCTTGCGCCACCGCATTCGCATCCGCCCGACCAGCCCGTCCCGGGTCCGAGGGGGCGCGTCCCGCGCGACTGGCAAGCGCACCTCCACCGCTAACCCGCGCCGCCCTAGCAGTCCCTTAGGCGAGCGCACCGCGCCTCGCGACATATGCCAGCCCAAGGACGAGAGGGACGGTCAGAAGCAGCGATAGGTCGGTGTAGCGGCCGCATACTGCCGCTACACATGCGCCGAAAGCATAGCAAAAGATCAACGGAGCAACGATTGATACCGTACGCCGCTCGTCGGCGCTTGCACGGCCTAAGGCGAGCCCCGCCAGCGCCTTCGCAAGCTGCGTGTAGTCGCCCGTGATGAAACTCGTGTTCGCGCGAACGCCGTCGAACCGGGAGACAGCATTATTCTGCATGCCCATTGCGAGAGCTAAGAACCCGAGTTGCAACACGAAGCCGTGCGAGAATGCGGCGGCGACGATCAGGGCGGCTTCGAGTAAGAGCGGCACCGCAGGTTTTGCAGAGAGGAGGAAGACGCCGGCGATCAGCGCGCCGCAGAGGAACGCGACGATCGGCACCAGCGGCGTCATCACGTCCTTGCCGTGCTCGAACAGCGTAAGCACGAAAATCACGGTATTGCCCGTCATGTTTGCGCCGAACACGTGCCAACGCAGGTAACCAGTCGCGTCGGCATATCCGGCGATAAAACCGAGCACCGTCGCAGAGATCCGGGCCCATGCGGACGCGCGCGATCGATCCGGCGGACTCGGCAATGAACTTGGCGCAGGCGCAGATTCGGACACGGCCGGGTCTCCTTACATTGCGCCTACCTCCACTCCGCCGTAAAGCAGCACTTTTGCAGATCTTCGATTTCTTGTCGCCGTCAGCTATGGATCGAGCGGCGGCGAACGCGGGTAGCAAAGGTCGCCGGGCGTTTCAAGTAGGCAGGGGCCAGGATGTTTTCAAGCATTTCTGTCGATAATCGTGTTGTGAGCCCCAACGGGCTGGAGGCCTCTAGGATGAACGGTTCGATGCTTTGTCGAGTCGCGCTGGCTTTGCCGGTGCTTCTCTTTTCATTTGCCGCAGCGCCGGCGCACGCACAGTCGACGGGCTCCGCGCAGGTAAGCGCCGTCGACGGCAACGTCGATTTTCAACACGGTGACGATGGAACGCCGGAGGCGGTGACCGTCAACACGTCGCTCGCTCCAGGCGACTACCTCACCACGCACGATGGGCGGGCGGAGGTCCAGTTCGATTCGAACGTGATGCTGCGCCTGAGCTCGAATACGCAGGTTCGGTTCGACGACATCGATACCGAGAGCCGTGCGTTGGTGGTCGACGAGGGCACGATCGAACTGCGCGTCGTGCACGACGCCGCGACGTATCCGGATATCCAGACGCCGTCGCTGACGATCGACCCGATTCACGCGGGAGCCTATCGTATCAGCGTGCTCGACGACGACTCGACGCAAGTCACCGTCCGCGCCGGACGGACGTACGTCGCGGCGGGAAAATTCGATCAAGTACTCGATCCCGGCAGCACCTTCGCCGCAAGCGGAGCAGGCGACACCACGCATTTCAAGACCCTCGACGAGATCGCCGCAGATGATTTCGATTCGTGGAACGCCGACCGCGATCGAATTGCCGATGCAACCCCGCCGGGACCGGTCGCACAAGCGCCAGAGCCGGCCCAACCCGAAGCTCCGCTTCCTCCGCCGGTGCAAGCGCCGCAGCCTGAGCCGCCCTCATATCAACAGCTTCCTAGCTATGCTGTGCCCGACAACGCCCTTCCCAGTTATGCCGTGCCCGAATACGCTCCATCGGCCTACGTCATCGTCGCACCAGCCCCGGTGGTGTTCTACCCGCCGTACCCGTATGCACCGGTCTTCTGGCCGCGTTTCTATGCCGGTTGGCGTTGGTCGGGGCATCCCTATTATGGCCGCGCCGCGTTAGGGTACCGCAGTTACCGTGGCGGTGGCTACCGGCGCTGATCACGAACCGGCCGCCGAACCAAGCGGTGCCGACTAGACTGCAGTAAGGTGCGTGTCGTTGATCGTTATTGAGCCGGCCGCGGAAGCGCGGCGGATCGATTCCCTCGACCATGCCACGGCGCACAAGAACGATCCACCCGGCTTGGCGTTGGTCGGCTCATGGTGCTTCATCGGAGCCTCCTTCGGTGCACGAGCGAGTAAGGCACCGCCGTCGCTTACTGCCTTGGCGATAGTGGCCTCTCTCCTTGCTTCACGGCGGCTTACGTTGTCGCTACAATAGGTGTTGGCGGAGGACCACCATGGCAAACTCGATTTCGGCCGTACGACAAAGACGGAAAGATGTCGCCGCTCGGTCCATCACTGAAAAACTCGCATCTGTTGAACTCGGGTGCGGATGCGTCTCAGTATCTCGCGGAGGCGCAGTCATCCGAGTTCATTGGTGTCCGCATCACCTCGCGATTCACGGAGTCCTGACGCAGCGTAAGCGGGACGACCGCGTCGCGCAGACTCCCTAGACCGAACAAGCCCACGCGCCAGGTGCCAGCGCGAGATCGTCTTCGTCGAGTTAACGTGGAGCCATTTAGCGGTGCATCACAAGCGTGGAACCGGTCTCAGTGCGGCATCGAATATGTGCCTGCGAAGGACCGTCGAAGGTTTGCTAATCTCCGGTTGGCCGGAAACAAAAATGGTTCTGTTGCCAAATACAATGAACGAATCTTTGGCCCGCGAAACTGCAACGTTCAGCATCGTGTGCTCCGCGTCGTAGAAATATCGTGAGTTGGGCTCATCATAAACCGTCGAAAATAGAACGACCGGACGTTCGGCGCCCTGCAACGCATGAACTGTTCCCATCGTTATGCCGCTAGGCATAGCGTACACACGGTTCCAGCGAAACGTCTTATCTCTTAGGTCTTGTAACGTAGTTTTCTGATTCTTAAATGGAGTTAGTACAGCAATTATTTCATGAAGCGGAATACCGTAGTGATCCTCGAGCGCCTTACCGAAAGCATTAATCCAGTGCAGAATCGACAGTGCTTCTGCTCTGTTTGACCGGTTCGTAGCCTTGCCTGAGACATGCATATGGCCGAAATGCGGGAGCGGAAGGCCCTCTTGTCTAGGCCTTCGCGGTACGAGCGAGGTTTGTCCGGTATACCAGATTTCATTCGAGTACCGAATAATCCGCGGATCGCATCGAAAATGATCCCGCAACCACATGCCGCGCGCCTCTTCACTGGCATGAAAATAGGCCGACGAGGATGCCATACGCATTATACTCCCAGGTCCTTTTTGGATTCCGACTTGGCCCGCGAGCAATCCATGATCTGCCGCGAATTCATCTTCAAGGAATCCGGCAGAAGCGGCGACGCTCGTAAGAATAGTTACCGAATCGCTCGCATTGACGGGCGGTAGTTGCAGCTCATCGCCCACGACAATAGCTTTCTTTGCGAATGAAAATGCGAATGCCCCCTTGTCGGGAGACGCCTGTCCAGCTTCATCGACGATCAGACAGTCTGCGAATTCCCAAAGTGGATGCGTCTCTCCGCTCTTCATGATGTTAAACGAAGTACCGAGTTTATCGAACGTACTCACGAAACAAGGTGTTAGCATCGCCAGGATCCTAAACGCCCTCCGGCGGTTCGCTTGCGCCCGCCATCCGCTCTTTGGAGCATCTTGGAGAAAGCGGCCTTCCCAGTAGTGGGAAGCCAGAAGAAACGCTTTGAGTCTAAATGTCGTATCTATTCGCCCACGAACCGTCTCAAATGGCGGAAACTCGTTAGAACTAAAGTCGGGATCCAACCTCTCAAGTCTCAAATGAGCCATGTCAAGAGATTGCACGGCATAAAGTGCCGCGTCTAACGTATTTTTCTTCTCGAGAAGATGCGCCTTTCGCGGCACATCCCGCGCCATACGCTCTAATTCGCGGCTTCGGCGCATATTTTCGATTTTCCTGACTACATGAGTGCGCTGCTCATCGCGTAGACGACGGCGCTTATCGTACTCTGCCGCGATGTTTTCTCGAACGATCTCAAGATCATTCAACTCGACGAGTGCCGTTTCTATGAACGCGCGTAAACTGTCGACGCTCGTTCCCAACGTCACCTTCTCGTTGCTTCTGACGAACACGGCTAGGTCTCTCAGCTTATTTTGCTTACGGTTTCGTACCCAGGGAAACAACGCCTCGACAAGCCATCCAAACAGAGTCGCCGGCGGACGCAGAGTTTCGTATGACTCTCGCGCTAGCTTAAGAACATCGAATCGTGACCTTTTGGCGGCAATCCGTTCGTCTTCAGCAATGGCGATCGCCCGCTCAATGGCGGCCTCATTTGCATCGAACTCCCCAAGCCGATGATCCTCTTCCTTGCGAAGGGCAGCCTCGCCGTCCTCTTCTGCGCGGCACTCAAGTGAAATAGATATCGCAACTTCACGGTACTGCTCTTCGGCCTCTCTTACGCGCGAGCTAAAAGCTTCTCTAGCAGCACGAACGTTACCGAATTCCAGAGCTCCGATTCTTTCGATTTCTTCCATGAAGATATCTGCGGCCTTTGCGTATTCCGTAATCTGGTCGGTGAGATTTTTGAGAGTCTCGTGTATGTCGCACAAAAACGCACTTAGCGTTTCGAACGACTTACCTAACGCGCTGCCCGCCGTCTCCAGAAACGCGGCAACCACAGCCGGTGACTCAGCAAGGGGGAGGAACAAATCCACGGCGACCTCGTCGCCAACCTGGTTTTTAATTTCTACGTCTTGCCGAAGTCGCTCTATGTCGTCTGCTTTGTATTCTTTAGCATGGCTGTTGAATTGAAGGGGGATGCAAACGATTGATCCCCGCGAGAGTCTTTTGGCTTCGCCTCTCGAACCTCTGAAATACGCACCGTAGCGGCGTTTCAAGCCCGGAATCCAACGATCTGCGAGCGGATGATCGAGGTCGTCGGTCGCTTCGCGGAATGCCGCGATGATGTTGGAGACGGCCTGATTTGTTGCAGCAACCGCCAAATAGAGCGGCGGATCGCCCTGTCTCAGGGCACTTGCCACAAGTTCAGTAGCGAGCACGCTTTGCAGAAGCGTTGTTTTGCCGGTTCCAGGAGGGCCGTTGATAGCGGTAACGTGATATTCCGGAGTCTGGAGGTACGCGAGCAACGAGTCACGTTGAGATGGGGCAAGAGGATTTTTGCCGCCCATTTGCCCGAGGTGCATCTCTCCGCGCCGCCGATCGAAAACGTTGTCATGTTCACTTAGAGCCACTTCGCGATAAAGTGAGGGCACGCGCTTTGCAACGATACGTTCTTGCAGCTTTTCGTACATGCGAACTATGTCGATACGCTTCGGGTCTTTTTTCTCAAAACGGATCCATCCAGGCTTTACGTCGTAATGGGTACTCAGCGCACCGTATAATGGTATGGCTTGCGAACCGCCACGACTCGCTGCCGCGGTTTCCCATATCTCGGTGAATGCTCGAAGCATTGCACCCCAATTTTCAGGCCACGTTCCCAGATTACGTAATTTCGCAGCAATCGCCTCGCTGTACGCATCGGCTCCAGCGAGCGGAAAGAAGCCATCCTCGATGCCGTCACTAGGAGAAAGATGGTCGCGACCAACCCATATAGCGGGAAGATCGGATTCGATGTCTCCGACGCTCATCTTTCCGTTCCGATCTACGAGGGCACAGCCGAAGAGAACATGTATGAGGTCGCGCTCGCCCGGCATTGCCAGTGCGAAGGGGCTAAACACCACCGGAATGTGCTGCGTAGCCGCCAGCATTTCCGCATTGGGGTTCCGCTCAAGCGCTCTCTGGTAGGCGAGCTCCCGCTCACGATCGAGCTTCGCAAAGGCTTGCGTGTAGAGCACAACAGGGCAGGTTCCGGATTCGAATTCTCTGTACGAAAACGGCGCTCGAATGATTTTTTCTTGCTGCTCTTCTTCATCGATGCCATCGCGCTCGTCTTTCAGGCCCTCGAGTGCAGCAGCAACTTGGATGCGGCGCCAATAATCTGTTAGTCGAGACAGGTAGGTATCATCGCACGTTGCCACAATGACTCCAGTTTGTCACATTCATGACCCTGTATCGTTTTAACAGTAGCGCTGACGGTAACCTTGCGCCGTGAGCTTGATGACGGTTGCTCCCACCGATTACGCAGAGGGAAGTTCTGCCGCGTGTGGTACGCTGTACAAACTACTCCCGAATGCTTACGCTGTTTCGGCCATCGTAAAGACATGCGCGAGGCGAATGCAGGAGCCAACGAACGCTCCAGCCGGGCGGTTTCGCGCGAGGTGAGCGCGCCGCGGCCGGGACGATTCGCAACGAACTCGTCGCTGACCTCAGGGCGCCTCGAGTGGCGCGATGCGGCGCTCGAATTCATGGCGAAACGATCGGAGCTCGCCCTTTACGCTCTGGAGCTCCGTCTCAACGTTCTCAACACGGGTTTCGAGACGCCAAAGGCGGCGATCAACGCGGCTGAAACCGCTACGCATCTCGTCGCGTAGTCCAGCGGTCTCACTGCGCAGTCCAGCGGTTTCACTGCGTAGTCCGGTGGTTTCGCTGCGAAGTGCAGAGGTTTCGCTGCGATTCGCCGCCACCTCGATCGAAATGACATCGAGCAATCGAAAAATCTTTGCCTGTACTTCGTCGTCCATGGAACGCTAGAACGGAATCTCGTCGTCCATTGCTTCCTGGTCGAAATCCGCACCAACCGACGCACCGCGTGTGGCGGCGGGGGCTCCGCCGAACTCGCCGTTGGCGCCGCCGGAACGCTTGCTATCGAGCATCTGCATATCGCTCGCCACGACCTCGACGGCTTTGCGCTTCACGCCTTCTTTGTCGTCGTAGTTGCGGATCGAGAGACGCCCTTCGACCAGGACCGACATGCCCTTCTTCAGGTACGTGTTGCAGATCTCGCCGAGTTTGTCCCAGGCAACGACGTCGATGAACATCGTCTCATCGCCTTGCTTGGTTTTGCGGTTCACGGCGAGCGCGAACTTCGTGACGCCCGAACCGCTGGAGAGATAACGAATCTCCGGATCGCGCGTCAGGTTGCCGACGAGGGTGATCCGATTGTAGCTTCCGGCCATGATATGCCTCCCAGTTTACGTGTCGAGTTTGATGAGGAGCGCACGCATCACGTCTTCGTTCAAACCGAGTTGACGCTCGAGCTCCTTGGCTTGGGCGGCGTCGCCGTTGAACTTCATGACGACGTAGTACCCCTCACGCATATCGTTGATCTCGTAGGCCAAGCGGCGCTTGCCCAACTTCTCGATCTCGCCCACCACCTCGGCGCCATTCTCTCTGAGCGTGCCGGCGATCTGGGTGACTTTGGCGTCGACATCGGCCTCCTCGAGGCTCGGACGGACGATATAGGTGACTTCGTAAGCCGTAGGCATGACATTCGATCCCTCTGCGGACATCGGCCGGCCGGCCGAAGGCTCCTCGCGACGGGGGAGCAGCGGGTAGACGCCCCGTCACGAGCAGCGCTCGTCCGGGAAACCCAGCTACCATATCACGCACAGCCAACGCCTAGCAAGTGCGGAACCTGCTCCGGCCCCTCCTCGGCCTGGAGTGGATCACGGGACGGGCAGTCCAGAGAGTGAACCCGAAGCGCAGGCACGCCCTGCTCCAGGGCGAGCTCGTGCACCGACTGCTGACGTGGGGCCGGGGCCGGGGCGAAGTCGGCACGGAGTGGCGATTCCGTATCGCGCCTCCCGGGGACGAGATTCGGCCGCTCGCACCCGACGTTGCCTTTCTTTCGCACGAGCGCATGGGCAGCGCAAGCGATGATGGACTCGAAGCACCGCTCGTCCCACCGAACGCCGCCTTCGAAGTGCGTTCGCCCGATGACCATCAAGCCGATATCGACCACAAGGTCGAGGCGAATCTGGCCGCGGGAGCCGACGCCGTCTTCATCGTCGATCCGATCGAGCGCACGATCCTCGCGTGCGATACGGCCGGACACCATCTTCTCCAAGAAGGCGAGACGCTGACGCATCCGGCGCTTCCCGAGTTCCGGCTACCACTCGCGGAGTCTTTGACGTCCTCCGTCGTCCGCGCTAGGACAGCTCGAAGCCCGCTACCAGTCCCTTCTCTTTTGCCTTACCGCCCTTCGCCGGCAGCGAGCGCGGCTAGGCCTGTTATGGTAGACATCGACGACGGAATCGAACTTGGAATGACGACGATACTCGTGTTGTCGGTTTTGAGTCCTTCATACAGGATGTTCATGCGCCGCAACTCCAGCGCGATCGGAGCCTTTTCGTAGAGGGCGGCCGCATCGAGAAACGTTTGTGCGGCATCTTTCTCTGCGAGCGCAAGGATGAGTCTTGCCGCGCGCTCGCGGGCGGCTTGCGCTTCCTGCGACATGGCGTTTTGCAGCGAATCCGGAATCTCGACGTCACGAATCTCGACCGCGGAGAGTTCGACACCCCACTCCGCTGTGCGCGGTCTAAGTTCGTGCAGCAGCTCCAGATCGAGTGCGGCTCGGTTGCTCAAAAGCTCGCTGAGAATCGACTTGCCGATCAGTTCACGCAAGCCCGTCTGCGCGGCGAGATCCAACGTGTTTGCGTAATCCGCCACGGCCAGCAACGCTGCCTGAGAATCCACGACTCGCCAGAAAACGACGGCGCTCACGTTCACCTGAATGGCATCTTTGGTAAGCGTGTGTTCCGCAACGATACGTGTGGTACGCACGCGCATATCGACTGCCGCAACAAGCGATTCGACGATCGGGATGACGAACCCGAGGCCTGGCTCCAGCACGCGAACGAAGCGCCCGAAGCGAAAGACGACTCCACGATCGTACGCGTTCACGACTTTCAAGCCGCAGCCGAGGATGACCGCGACGACGGCCCCCGTCACGGCGACGGCGACGGATTGCGTGAGCCAATACGTTCCGGCGGTAGCGGAAATCACGAAAACAAATACCGCGAATGGAAAAGGCTGTACCGCCGCCCGGTAAGACGTCACACTTCTAGCCTTGTCAAACATTTTTTAACGACTCCTTTAACACATCGTACCGCTCGCGTCGGCGCCGTGTTACGTCAAAAAGCGAAGACGGAATAGAGCGCCTCGGTCGCCTTTAGTTTTCGCGAATCGAAAATGCGAATTCGTTTTGATCGGCCGCGTCCGAGGCCACGGAATGCGCTCAGAGAGTCGAACGCTTGTTCGCTGCGTCCGTCGCGGAGACCGGTGCAGCATACGGATCAATGACCACTACCGTATTCGCTTCGTCAGGATGGAAAAGGAAGCGATGTGGATTGACGTATGCGACTATCACTGACGGTTCTGCCGCCGTGGAGAGCCTGCCGGTCCTTCTTCGACCGTGAAAACTAAGGTCGATATCTCCGTCCTGAGAACTTTCGCACTGAAAATTGCGAATTAGCCGCCGCTCACCCGTGCTTCGCGTTTGGTCGCGCGGTAGACGTTGCGCACATCTTTGATCGTGCGTAACTTCTCGATCACTCGGTGCAGATGGTCGAGGTCGCGAATCTGCAAGGTGAGACTGACGAGTGCGGTCTTGTCCCGCTTGGTGCGCGCGGTAACCGAGGATGCGTTGGTCTTGAACTCGGCGCAGACGGCCATCACTTCTTGGAGGAGGCCCGGGCGGTCCATCGCTTCGACTTCGACGTCGACCGCGTGCGTGAGTTCGTCGAGCTGGCCCCACGAGGCTTGTAAGATACGTTCGGGCATATTGCTCATGTACGCAACGTTGGGACAATCCGCACGGTGCACCGAGACCCCCTTGCCGATCGTAACGTAGCCCATGATCGGATCGCCCGGCACCGGGCTACAACACTTCGAGAGCCGCACGAGCACGTCGTCGACGCCCGCGATGCGCACGCCGCTAGCGTTGCGCGAGACGCGCCGCGGCGCCGTCGGCAAGCGTTGCAGCGCCGAGAGTTCCACGACGTTGTCCGCTTTGAGTTCCTCTTTGAGCCGGGTAACCACCGAAACGGCCGACGCATCGCCAAACCCGACGGCCGCAAACAGGTCGGGGACCGTCGCGTAATTCAAACGCTTGGCGATTTTCTCGATGATCTCGCCGCGTGCCGCATCCGGTCGCAAATGCTGGCGCGCCAGTTCGTGTTCGACGGCCTCTTGGCCGATGAGCACGTTCTCTTCTTTGCGCTCTTTGCGGAAGTACTGTTTGATCTTGTGCTTGGCACTCGAGGTGCGCACGATCGAGAGCCAGCCCAGCGACGGCCGCGAACTCTTGTTGACTAGAATCTCGCAGATGTCACCGTTGTGCAGCTCGTAATCGAGCGGCACGATCTTCCCGTTGACCTTCGCGCCGACACAGTGATTGCCCACGCCCGTGTGCACGTGATAGGCGAAGTCGAGCGGCGTCGCACGCGACTGCATCGAAAAGACGTCGCCCTTGGGCGAAAAAATGAAGACCTGCGAATCGAAGAGATCGAGCTTGAGGTTCTCCATGAAGACGCGCGAGTCGCGCATGTCGTTCTGCCACTCGAGCAACGAGCGCAGCCAGGTCAGCTTCTCCTCGAAGTTGTCGAGTTTTCCGCCTTCTTTGTACCGCCAGTGCGCGGCGATGCCGAATTCGCTGGTGCGGTGCATCTCGAGCGTCCGAATCTGCACTTCGAGCGGATCGCCGCCCGGCCCGACCACCGTGGTGTGCAGCGACTGGTACATATTGGGCTTGGGCATCGCGATGTAGTCTTTGAACCGGCCTGGAAGCGGCTTCCAGAACGAGTGCACGATACCGAGCGCACCATAACAATCCTTGACCGAGTCGACGATGATCCGCACGGCGGTGAGATCGTAGATCGTCGAGAAGTCGCGCCCCTTGCGCATCTTCGAGTAAATCGAGTAGAAGTGTTTCGGGCGCCCGGTGATGTCGGCTTTGATCCCGAGTTTTTCGAACTGCCGGCGCAACTGCTCGACGACGCTGGTGACCGATGCCTCGCGTTCGGCGCGCTTTTTGGCGACGCGGTCGGAGATGTCACGGTAGGCGTCGGGGTCGAGATAGCGCAGAGCGAGATCTTCGAGGTCCCACTTGATCTTCCAGATGCCTAAGCGGTGGGCGATCGGCGCATAGATCTCGATCGTCTCTTTGGCGATCGTCTGCTGCTTGGCAGGCGGCAGGCTCGCCAAGGTCCGCATATTGTGCAAGCGGTCGGCGAGCTTGATGATGATGACGCGGATGTCTTTCGCCATCGCCAGGAACATCTTGCGCAGGTTTTCGACCTGGGCATCTTCCTTTGACTGATAGGGAATCCGCGTGAGCTTGGTGACCCCTTCGACCAGCTGAGCGATCTCGGAGCCAAATTTTTCCGCGACCTCTTCGCCGGTCACGACGGTGTCTTCCACGACGTCGTGCAAGATGGCGGCGGCGATCGTCGCCTTGTCCATCTCCATGTCGGCGAGGATTTGGGCGACAGCGACCGGGTGTTCGATGTACGACTCGCCCGAGGCGCGCAACTGGCCGTCGTGCGCCCGGTCCGCCAGCTCGTAGACCGCGTACAGCCACTCCGGGTCGACCGACGGGTCGTAGGTCCGGACTTTGGCGATGAGACTATCGATAGGGGCGGTGGTGGTGTGCATAGGCCTTTAGTCCACCTATAATGCCACACCGGTAGACCAGGTGTCTATGAAGAAAGCGGGCGCCCGCCCCGCTCCGGCGCCCTGGAGGCCGGAAAGTTTCAGTACTTGATAAAGGCTGTCACCTTATCCGGGGGGAGGTTGCGGCGCCCCTGGAGCGCCTCGAGCTCGATCAGGAAGGCGTAGCCGACGACTTCGGCGCCGATCCGGCTCATGAGACGCCCGGTCGCAGCGGCGGTGCCGCCGGTTGCCAGCAGATCGTCGACCACCAGGACCCGCTGGCCTTCAACGGCGGCATCTTCATGGATTTCGAGCGAGTTGGTGCCGTATTCGAGGGCGTACTCCTCGGTAATCTTCGTGCCTGGAAGTTTGCCGGGCTTGCGGACCGGGACGAAGCCGGCACCTAGATGATACGCCAGCGGGGCGCCCAGCATGTAGCCACGCGCCTCGATGCCGACCACGAGTTCGATGTCTTCCTTGGCGAAGCGGTCGACGAAGAGGTCGATCGCAGCCTTGAAGCCGTCGGCATCTTTGAGCAGCGGCGTGATATCACGAAAGAGAATCCCCGGCAACGGAAAATCGGGGATCGCCCGTATGAGCGATTCGAGATGCAGCGTATTTGGCAAGCCTTCTCCTCCGTAGGGCATCAGCGCGGTTCGTGCGGGTCGCACAGGAACCTCCTGAGCAACGAGGCGCAGCCGAGCACTCGTCGGAAGAGACACCGCATGTTGAAGCGCATTCTGGCAACGCTGGCTCTGGCGACGATCGCACTTGGGCCAACTGCCGTTCCTGCGACGGCGGCGTTTTCGCTGCACGCTCCGCATGTGGATGCACAGCAGGCACGGCGCGTCTCACTCTATCGCGCGTGGTACTACCGCAGATACGGCCTCTACCCGAGCGCACAAGTCATTCGCGCGTGGTATTACCGAACGTACGGCGTCTACCCGTCGTAGAGCGCTTCGTCGCCAACAGCCGGCGGCGTTTGCTTCTCGCTTTTTTCCTAGCGATCGCGTTGCACGCAATCGCCGGCGTCTTCTTCTCCACCGTGCCGCAGCCGGTTGCCGAAATCGACCGCACGATCAGCGAGCGCGTGACGATCGTGCAGCGCACACCCGCACCGACTCCGGCTCCGCGCCCGACGCCCCCGGTGACGCCGCCACCGCGAGCCTCGATCGCACCGGTGTTTGCGGTCTACGCCCCGGCGCCCAAAGCCGCCGCACCGATGCGCAAGACGCGTGGCGGATTGGCAGCGCACCGGCATCTTTCGCTCGTGACGCCGCCGCCGGTTCCGCTTCATCCGCAGCGCGTCTCCTTCGCTGAAAACACCGGCGCGGGCGTTGCCGACGGCGGTATGGGCGTGGGCGCGGGCGTCGGAGTCGGCAGCGGCGGCGACGCGGGCACCAGCTCCGGCGTCGCCGGCGTGGGTGAGGGGACCGGCTCCGACGCTGCGACTGCTCCCTGCGGCTACGTCGAATTCGAGGCGACACACCAAGAGAGACGCAGCGGGAAGGAATACGTCTGGGTCGAGATTCTCGTTCATTTGCGCAACGGTGAGACGGTGACCGACGATCTCGGCTGGCCCTTCGTCTATGCGAACGACGCCCAGAACCCGTTCTCAGCGCAGAACGACAGCAATCCCAATTTCACGACGACGATGCAACCGCCGCCACCCGACTACGACCTCGAAACCGAGCAGAAACCAGCGACCGTGCTCGCGGTCCGGCGCACCGGCCCCGACGGCTATACCCTGCTCGACCCGTGTCCGGGATCAGCCCCGCGGCCGCTGGCCCGCGCTACTGATCAGGCCGATGATGGGCTTTGAAGGCTTGTGCGACACCGGCGCGGGTGGGCGCGGCAGCGTGAGCGTGAATTTCGAATCGGCCGGGTGGCTCACGGGCGCCGCGAGCGGAGCAACCGGGGGCGCTTGGCTTGCCGTTTGGCCCATATAGAACGTCTCCGCGAGGACGAGCGCCAAAGCCGTCCCGCCAATGGCCAGCGCCCGGCTGTACACGGTGTTCTTCATCCCGGCTCCATCCACGTGCCTCTCCTTCCTAATCGCTTGTACCACTTATCGGCAACTTTACATCCGGCGTGAGCCCTTGCCGGCCGCCGGCGCCGTCGCGATAGAGGCTCCGACACCACTCGCTCTTGTCGGAGGACACATGCTCGCACCGGTGCAGGACCGATCCACATCTCGCAAGCTCGAATTCGGGCTCTATCGCGACGGCGACAACAATCTCGATCATGTTCAAGAAGCCACGATCGCACAGGCGCGCGCACTGAGCGCACGCGACGGCTCCATCGAATTCACCGTCGAGGATACGACTGCGCAGCGCGGCTTCGCGAGCGGCACGCGTTTGCACACCGATCAGTATCAAATCGACGACGGCACGCTCTCGCATGTGAGCAGCGATTCACCACACGACATGTCGTCGCGTGACAACCTCACGCAGTTCGTCGCGCGCACGCTCGACAACGCGCAGAAAGCCGGCGCGTCGCAGACCTGGCTCGATTTGATCGATCATGGTGGCGGCGACGGTGGCGGTCTCGAAGCCGACCACGGTCTGGGGATCATGCGCGCCGACGACATCGCCGGTGCGATCGCCGACGGCGTCGCCCTCCACGCAAAGGAGCACCCCGAAGACGCGGACCGGAGAGTCGACGGCGTGGTGGCAAACCAATGCCTGATGGCGACGCTCGCGTTCTCGTCGGCGCTTTCGCACGCAGGCGTCGCGTATCTGGCCGCATCGCCCGAAACCATGCTCGCTCCCGGCGTTCCCTCAACCGTCGCCGAAGACGTCGTCAAACACCTCGACGATCCCAACGCGATGGCGCACGCACTCGTCGACCGGACGATGAAGACGGAATATGGCGGTCTGGGCGGCTTTGCTCCGTCCGCGGCGTTCGATGTGATCGACCTCGATCCCAAGAAGACGGCTGCCGTCGAGACGAGTGTCAAGACCCTCAACGCGGCGCTCGTCAACGCCGGGCACGACGCAAACGAGAAAGCCGCCGTCCGTGAAGATGCCAAGAGCATCGACGGCATGGTGCGCTTCCCGGAAGGCAAGCAGCTCCCGTGGCGCGCCGACCGTCCGGCGATGGCACTCTATCAGACCTTCGCCCAAGACACCCGGCTCGACCCCACGCTGCGCAAGGCAGCTGCCGACGCCGTGAACGCCATCGGCGCAACCGTGCTTGCGCACGCCGAATCGTCCGATTTCGGCCCCTTCAACGACAGCGACTATAGCGACGCCGTCGGCCCTACCGTCCATTTCCCCACGGCGCACAAACAAATCGACCCCTGGGCACCGCAAATGAAAGAGACCGATAACGCCTTCTACCGCACCGTCGGCGAGGCCGACGTCACGCGCACGTACGCGTGACGCTCGGCCGGCTCATTGAGAATCCGCCGGCGCCCGGGGGCGGCAAAGGCGGATTCAATCTGAGAATCTCTCCGCGAGAGCAACGGATCGTAATAGCGTTCGGCCCCCGGGACTTACCACCCCAAGGTCGACCCGAGGGAGATAGCTTTCGTTGATCGCTCTAAGCGAAAGAGGGCCCAGCGTGCAGGCGAGCCTAAACACAACCGTAGCCGCTCAAGGCTCACAGACTCGCGACCCACGCCAGTACCCGCGAGCTCAGGTCGCACCCGGCGCCGGGCTATTCACCGAGTTTATCTGATTAGAAACCATCACGGATTTGCCGTTGTATTCCGTCTTCCAGTAAACCACTCTCACCGTGGTACTTCCGAGCACAATGTTGTCCGGCCAGTCAGAGCAAAGTATTGGGTTCGCCGTCGCGCTTACGGTGGGTGGTATACCACACCAAACGGCGGTGCCGTTAACTGTCATTGGCGAACCAATGAAGAACCAGAGAGTCGCACCTCTCGCGTTCTTAATCGAGAATTCTCCGCTTTCATTGCCGCGGCCATACAGCTCTAAGATGCCGGTAGCTGTATAGGTCTTTACACCGCTCGGTTGCTGCGGTTAAAACGAGGCCTCCGACTGCGCGCCTGCAGTGCCGAACGGTGTAAGGAGCATAGCAAAACCAACCACAGCAAAAGCTATCCTGGTTATGAACGGCCTCCTTTTTTGCCTCATAATTCCCTCTCCACCGGCTGTGGCGTACCACACACGAGGTTGGCAAGTGGCCGATACATTTGCCTTTGGCCCCGCGCCAGAGGCGTGCAAGGCTTCTAAAAGATTCCCGCCGCGCGCTGTGAGTCCGCTCGTCAAGAGGCTAGCGCCAAACTGAGCAGCCCCGTCTGGATTATCTGCAACGCGGACGCGGCTTAACGCGTATGAAGGCGGCAGCCGGGTGACGGGTGACGGGTGACGGCCGGCAGCAGTGCGGATCTCGCATCGACGATGCCCGCACGGCATCGGCGTGTCTTCCGAGCCGTGTTACAAATCACCGCAGGGCTGATGGAGCCGTGCGACGATATTTGCGCTATGACTGAGCCTTCACCGGCATCCGTGCAGATTCGCCTCGCCGAAAGCCTTGAGGACGTGGCGCGTGTTGCACCGCTGTTCGACGCGTATCGTGTCTTCTACCGGCAGCCGTCCGATCTCGCCGCCTCCTATGCGTTCCTAGCAGAACGGTGGCAGCGCCGGGAGACCGTCCTCTTCTTTGCAACCGTGGAGGATGCGAACGCCGGATTCGTTCAGCTCTTCCCTTCGTTCAGTTCCGTATCGATCGGCGTCTTCTGGATCCTGAACGATCTCTTCGTCGATTCGCGCTATCGCAAACACGGCATCGGCGGCCGTTTGATGCAGCGCGCGGAGCAGCACGCCCATGAGACCGGAGCAATCGGCCTGACCTTAAGCACGGCCGTCGACAACTTTACGGCCCAAGCCCTCTATCGGTCGCAGGGGTACGTCCGCGACGAAGAGTTCTTAGTTTTCAATCGTTATTTTTGAGGGGAGAACTCCGTCATCGCGTCACGGAGAACGTCCCACAGGTACGCCGACATCGTGCGGTCGACCAGCAGATGATACCGGAGCACACCATCGAGGTCGTCTCGAATGACGATCGCGCTCGCGCGCGCGACGATGGTCTGGGCAACCGTGGCATCCGCAAACGTTTTGGCGCGCAAGTCGACTCCGCAGATTTTCGCCAGCATCTCGGCTGCGCGAGAGCCGACAACGACGAACCATGCATTTGCATCGAAGCGCGGCACGGGACAGAGCCCGGGCTCGTTGTCACCGCCGACGGAAAACGCCGGCAAGCCAGCCGGATGCACGGCGTCGGGCGTGCATGCGAGACCAAGGTATTCGCTCGGCCCTAAGCGGGCCAGTACATGCCCATCCGGCTGCACCGTTGCTCGGTGCACGTCCGGGAGCATTGCACCACGGGCTTTTAGCCACGCGGTCGCAGCGGCTCCCTTGAGGCCCGCTCGCGGCCACGCCGAAAGATCGGCAAGACGCATCTCCGCCGCCACCACGAGAGGGGGATCAGAGCTGCTGACGAGCATTGTCCGCATCGTAAAAGGGAAGCGGGACGACATTTGCCTGCATCGGTTTTCCTGACGGTAACTTGATCGTAAAGGTACTCCCCGGCGCACTCTCTTCGACGGCAACATAG
>DATJTD010000208.1:0-25167 GCA_035503775.1 Candidatus Acidiferrales bacterium | reverse complement strand
TTCGTCTAAGGTAGCGATGCTAACCGAGACGCTAGCGCCGGCGACGAGCGAGAGCTGCTGTAAGACGTCAATGTCACGAATCACGAGAGGCGAGCGCGTGATCAGTGCAGCGGGCGTGTGATAGTCTCGCAATGCCTCAAGGACGCCGCGCGTCAGTTTGTAGCGGCCTTCCAGGGGCTGGTATGGGTCCGTGACAGTGCCGATCGACACGGTCTCGTGTTGCCAGGAGCGTTTTGCGAGTTCGGAACGCAACACAGAAGGCGCGTCTGTCTTAACCTTGATCTTGCTGCCCCAATCAGCGACGCCGTCGATGTTTAGATATGAATGCGTGCGTCGTGCGTAGCAAAACACGCATTGGTGGAAGCATCCGCGGTAGCAGTTGATGGACCATTTGAACGGCATGCCGTTGACTCTGTTGAGCAGCGATTTTGCCGGCGCTTCGATGACTTCTACTCCGCGCATAACTTGGTTATGACCTGACACGCCGCGCGCGTCGCTCGTTTAAATCTCGCGCGACAAGCGTGGGAGCGAGGTTCGTACCGACGGCGAGTTCGCGAGTGAGACGAAGGTTTTCCGCGAGTAACTGATTGTTCTGGCGCTCCAATTCAACAATACGAGCTAGCAGGTTGCGGCGCCGTTGTTCCGATTGCGACACTCTCTGAATCTGGTGCGACATGAGCGTCGCATCGATGACCTTTACGAGTTCAGGGAACCGATAGAGGGTAGCTGAGCTGACGCGGGCCTCTCGCGCTACGGCCTGCTTGGTGACTCTTACTTGAATTCCTATATGCAAAGGATGCGTTGCCTGACCGTTGCGCAACCGCTCGATCGCAGCTTCGATTTTGCTGCCAGTGTGGCTGCGTCTCTTATGTCGCTTATCCATCTGTGAGCCTCCCTATAATCTCGGACGCAGTGGTCCGCTGGCGTTCAAGAGCATCGCTGTGCAAATCCAGTTGACTAAGTTCTACAAGGTCAGCCTCGACCGCGCTCAACTGCTCTTGCCAGAAGGGCAAGTGCGAAGTCTCCACAACGAAATTCTTGCAGCCGACGCATGTCTGTAGACCGACGTTTACAATGCTTCCCGCGCACCGGGCTGATGAGGCTTCGTAGAAACAGTCGCCGTAGACATGCCGTATCACTCGGAAGCCGGGATCGCCGATAGTCGACTCGATGCATGCCTTTCTTGCCTCAGATGCTGCATCGCTGTCTCCGCGAAATGCCGCGTTGCGCCGTAGAATCTCCTCGCCTTTAATGCCCGCAAGTCGGTCGGATTTCAGAATTGCTTCTAGGTGCGCGATGTCGGTCTCGAACGATTGCTCAATGATTTCGTCCATTAGATCCGTATCTGTTGGAAGGTACCGTTCCGTCATCGCTATGCTCACGTGTTTAAAATGGCGCTGTAATGCCAAGACTGCGTTTGGCGCCGACAACGTTACAAAACGGGCAAACGTCTTCCTGAATTGGTGCGCTGCAAAGCGCCAGTCTCGTATGCCACAAAATGCTGCAAACGCATTAATGCGGTGGGCGATCGAGTGACTAGAGCGCCCTTCGCCGCTCCAGCGACCTCCTCGGGACTCACGTATCGGCGTGAACAAGAGAAGCTGTGGGTCGAGTGGGCCGTGTCTCGAATGTAGCGCTTCCAAGGTGCCCACGGCTAATCTGACTGGATTACGGGGCTCGTCCCAGCCAGCAATCCAGGATGCAGCTTCTCCGCTGTCCGATGCGGACGTCTTGTATAGGGTTCCGTTAAGGAGTAGCAGATTGCGGCCGTCCGATGTTGGAATGGTTCTCAGACACCCCGCCCTCAAGGATAGTGCTTCGCTGAGCCTCATGCCCGTGAGCCCAGCGATTAGCACGTAGCATGCGGACATCAGGTGATTGAGCCACGAGCGCAACCGAGTTCGCTGAAGCGCGCCAATGTTGTAGTTGCAATCACCTATCGTGACCGAGATCGGATTGTGATCTGCATCGTAGAAGGCTCTGTAGCGCCGAACCATTGCCGAAGAATTCGGAGATGATGATTTAATGGCGTCGAGGGCAGCACTGCGAGCTAGCAAACAAGGCCCGATCTCGTCGACCCACGTGAGCGCGCTGGAAAGCAGGCGAACAAAAATTTCGTCGGGTATGCGAGGCGTGAGGCCGCCTCGTCGTGGCGCTTGCGCTTTGGGTAGTAATTCATCAGCCAGCTGCGGCGAGAGCAGGGCGCCGTCCGGGATCAATTCTTGAAGCAGCACTATTGTGCGAAGTAGAAAGATGGCGTGACGTCGATAGGACTCCGACCAGAGCTTGTCGGTCGTCCGGAAGGTTCCGTCTCCGCTTCGTTTGTGGACCTTGCGCTCGTATATCGAATTGCGAAGCGCAATGATGTGCGCGTCCGTTAGATCCGAAAATCGATACAGGCCTCTTTCGGACATAGACACAATAACAAGTCTAAGAATCTCACCTCGTGACATGATGCTGCGGGCTCGAATTCGCCCCCGTAGTCCAACTGAGCCTCGAATGATGTGAAGGAGAACCTGTTTGCATCCTATTAGCCAGGTGCGATGTTGAGCATCCGTTAGGAGCGCTCCGTCAGCGAGCTTTATTTGCCAACGCATCGTTAGGTAGGGTTTTCCCGGGAGGTTGCTGTCGAAATGCCATTCATCCTCATCGAAGAGGCTTTGCGAGGAAATGCGCTCGCCATACAACGCGCCATCGGCCTGAATACTATGCGCTGACTGCATTCTCAATCGATCCTCGGAGCGGGAGGCAATGTCATAGCGATTGACTTCGCTTCCTCGATGAGGCGAGCGTCGATCGCAGGGAGATATCGTGTTTCAATCATCCGGCGTTTCTGAAGGTAGAGCTGCCGATAGCGCTCTGCCGGCATTCGAAGCTCGGCGTCGAGTAAGGCTTCGTAATCGCGAAGGAGGAACGCGACGGGGCGCGGTTCCAACCGCATCACAAAGTGGCGATCGTTGAGCGGCCAGAGAAGGCTCGCGCAGAGACCGAATTCATCTTTACCGTGGTCGTGGCTCGTCGGGTCACTGCAACTGTGACTCGACTGACTGAAGGTCCCCGAAGCCGGTGCCGCCTCTTCCAGTCGCCGATCGCTGCCGCGTAGAATGGATCCTTGCGCGTCTGCGATCATGGCACTATCGACAGCGGCCACCTCGGCATGATCGAGATAGCGAATCGTTTCTCTTAGGTGCTTATGTTGGGCGATGCGTTGAACTCTAAACGGATCCAATGACTTCTCATACTCGTCGACGAGTCTGGTAGGACGAAGCATGTTGAGCGTTAGCGTTGACCGAAGATTCTTGGACCTCTTGTAGCGGCGAAAAGCCGGACTTGGTCTCAACGTCACTAACGGCAGAACGGACCCCTTTTGGGAATAACCGAGAAAAAGAAACTTGCTGTAGTCGTCTGGTGCGAGGGGCACGAGGGGCTCGGTGAACGATAAGACCGCTCGTATCAGCCACGGTACACTAAGCGCGCCGTAGTCTGCGACGGAAAATGGAGGCATGTCCGGCGATCGGCCCTTGCGGAGTGTTACTAGAAAACGTCTTCCTAAGAGCGGATTATCGATTTCGCGCAGGCAATTACGTTGCATCATTGCAACCGCATCGACGTTGGCGGCAAGTTTGTGGATGAGAAGGATGAAGTATGGAAGAAGTGTTTCGGCCGTAGGGTAGCAGAAGCGAGCTAATTGTCGCGTGTTATAGTTTGTCTTGTGTTCGCGATTGACGCGGGCAAGGAACGCATTGTATTCAGAGCTCAATGGCGAATTGCCGACGTGATCGGGAAGAAGACCACCGTTCCTTTGAGCGAGCGATCTCGCAGCAAGAATAACGTCCGGATGCTGCCAAGACGAAGCGTCAGTTCGATCACGGTAGTGGCTTAAGGCGTCCTCGCGAGCGCATCGAATTAGCTCCTTCAATTCATCTCGCGGCGCCGTGCGGATCGGATTATTGTCACGCCTGAATGGGTTACGTGTCCGCAAGATCAAGCCTTGCGTACGTGCCGCCTCTCGCAAGATCGCCGCACCCATCTTATAGGCGTTATGGCGACTCGCCGGCCGCACAGCCTCAGCAACCTGTTTGACCAATGCATGTTCGCACTCTGCTGCGGACAAAGCACCAGCTGCCTGCGGTGCTAGCGCTCGAGCCAGCAGTCGAACTGCCTTAATGGCATTCTCTACGGTCGCCGGCTTCGAGTGGACGTAGAGGCGTTTCGCGGCATTCAGTAATTCAATCGCGTGGTTCCCTGCTAGGGCGTGCTCGTCGGTGAATTCGGCGGTCCGAACCTTGAGGCGTATCGTCGTGTACGTCCAGGAGAGAGAGGAATCGTACCCGATGTCGGATGAAGTCATCGAACCTCCGGGACGTCCCAGGCGTCCTGAAAAATGTCAGACAGATAGAATTCACGGGCCCGAAGATATATCTCAGTCGAAGCCAATGTTGTGTGCCTCATGAGGTGCCTCAACACGAGCAGGGGATTGCGCGCGCGAGCATCATCGTTTGCGGCCGTTCGCGTCAAGCGGTCCAACATCGTTATGGCATACGTGTGCCGCAAGTCATGAAACGTACCGGGTTGAATGCCGGACTTCTCAACGGCTTGTTTGAAATTCTGGTAAATGGAGTTCGGGCGTAGTGGTTTGCCCCAACGCGAAAGCCAAATGGCAGAGGGCTCGGAATTGCCACGCTTCCGAGCATTTCGTGCGACGGTCCGGCGCTCGAAGAGGGAGACATAACGGTAGGTCTCGTCGAGCAGCCAAGTCGGCACATAGAGATCGCCGCCAATTGAACCCTTGGTAACCTGGAGCCGAAGACGGTACAGGCGAGTAGCGCGGTAGCCGTCCTGCTCGGGGATTTGGTCGACGGTCAGCGCGCAGAGCTCGCTCTCTCGCACGCCCGTATTCAGAGCCCAGAGGACCATCAGGCGATCGCGCATCGAGAGATGATTGAATATGAGCTCTTGCTCTGATTTTGTGAAGAAACGCGGGATACGTTCACGTGCTGACCTTCGAGGGACAAGCACTCGGCGGACGGATGTCGATGTTGTGTTTAGGTGCGCAAGGAGACGCCGCGAGATTATGTTGCTGCCCCGGGCTTCGAAGGCGACGGGAAGATTTCGGAGATGACCCCGCGATTTTGCCCATTCGTAGAACCAGCAGACGACGAGCATCTTACGGGCTATCGTCTTCGATGACAGAATCGGTTTGCGGCATTCGAGCGCATTGCGATAGTGAGCCAGAAGGCGCTCCTCAGGGCTGCGCCAGTCCCAACCGTTCGCATCGCTGTATTGCAGCCAGTCCAAGAGACCGAATGCATAGTTGCGCCACGTCCCAGGGGACCGACTCGACCCTCTGATGACCGCCTGGAAGATGATCCACTCGGTCGGCAGATGTTCGATCCGCATCGTCTGGGGATCGATAAAGAGCGGGAGACCGGGGTAGGCTAATTGGTCGATTTCAAAGCCTTCGCCGGTGAAGAAGAGAGAAAGTCCCAAGGTTCTCTCAATACTGGGAGGCCAGGGCCTTGTTTAGGGGCTGGCAGAGCAAGTTGTGAGTCATGCCGGCCAATATACCGTAAAACCGCGATAGGGGTTGATCGACCACTTGAACGGCATGCCGGTGACGGCGTTGATGACGCTCTTGGCGTGCTGCTCGACCACCTCGACTCCCCGCATTTTGTGGAGTATAATACGAACATACGTTCGGAGCAAGTGACGGGGACGGGAACGTGTAACTCGGCCGGGACGGAGGGGTTATCTAGGAGAGGCATGGCTTACCGATTTCAACCAAATACGTACGGCCGGGGGAGTGCCGTCGCGATGCCCGTGCAGTCGCTGCTCGGGCAGGTCCTCGGAATTACCGCGATCGGCATGTGTATCACGGCGCTCGCGGTCTATCTCTTCCGCGACAACGTCGCGACGGGTGTCGCCTGGATCGCGCTGATCGGCGGCTTCATTCTGCTGCTCGCCATCAACGCGACGCGCGCGAATCCGGCGCTCTCGCTCGGACTTTTCTACGCGTTTGCGTTCGCCGAAGGCATCGGCATCACGCCGATCGTCTCATTTTATCTGCACGTTGCGCCGGATGCGGTCTACAACGCCGCGCTGACGACGGGCGCGGGTATGGGCGCCCTCGGTGCGATCGTCTATGCGACCGGTCTGGATTTGCGGCGCTTCCAAGGCATCTTCATGCTTGCGCTGCTTGGCCTGATCGTGGTCGGCATCATCTCGATTTTCTTCCATTTCATTGCGCCGACGACGTACTCGTGGCTGGTGCTCGCGATCTTCACCGGCTTCACGCTGATCGATTTTGCGCGGATTCGCGCCGGTGGAGACGGCCTGACGCCGGTCCAGATGGCGACGCAGATCTACCTCGACGTGATCAACATCTTTATCGCGCTTCTGCAAATATTCGGAAATCAGAGCCGAAGAAGCGATTAAGGCACGAGACGGGACCGCACAGCGCCTGTTAGAATAGGTAGCAAGAGCGATGTGCGGGATTACGGGAATACTGACGCCGGGGCGTGAGGCGGCACGCCTGGCGTATTTCGGGCTTTATGCCCTCCAGCACCGCGGTCAGGAATCGGCCGGCATCGCCGCCGCCGACGGTGGAACGATCCGCTCGCACAAAGACATGGGCCTCATCGGCGCCATCTTCGACGAGGAGTCGCTCGCTCAACTTACCGGCTATATCGCCGTCGGCCACACCCGCTACTCGACCACCGGTTCATCGATCGTCGTCAACGCGCAACCGCTTCTCGAATCGACCGAGATCGGCGATTTCGCCTTTGCCCACAACGGGAATCTGACCAATACCGACGAGCTGCGCGAGTCGCTCTCACCGAGCACGACGCTGCAGGCCACCTCGGATTCCGAAGTGATGGCCAAGGCGATCGTCGAGGCGCGGGGCACGATGCTCGATCGCATCAAACGCGTGCTCGCGGTCGCGCGCGGTGCCTATTCGATCGTGTTGTGCACCAAAGACGAGCTGTACGCGTTTCGCGACCCGTGGGGCGTGCGGCCGCTGTGTCTCGGGCGCTTCGAGAACGGCGGCTACGCGGTTGCCTCGGAGTCCTGCGCTCTGCCGACGATCGGCGCGCAGTATATGCGCGAGATCGAGCCGGGCGAAGTGGTGCGCATTACGAGCGACGGGATCGAGTCCACGAAGGTCGTCAACGAACGCGCGCATCCCGCCTTGTGCATGTTCGAGTACATCTATTTCGCGCGTCCCGACTCGATGCTCAACGGCCGCTCGATCTACATGGCGCGCTACGCGATGGGGCGTCAGCTCGCCAAAGAGCATCCCGTCGCCGCCGACGTCGTGATGGCGATTCCCGATTCCGCGATTCCCGGCGGTATCGGCTACGCTGCGGAGAGCGGCTTGCCGTACATTGAAGGCTTGATCAAAAACCGCTACATCGGCCGGACGTTCATCAGTCCGGACCAAGGCATGCGCTCGCGTGGGGTGCAGCTCAAATTCAATCCCGTCATCGAAAACCTACGCGGTCAACGCGTGGTGGTCGTCGACGATTCGATCGTACGCGGCACGACGACGCCGCGGATCGTCAAGCTGGTGCGCGACGCGGGCGCGCGCGAAGTCCACCTTCGCGTGACGTCGCCGCCGATCAAACACCCCTGCTATCTCGGCGTGGACATGGCGACCTACGACGAGCTCATCGCCGCCAATCATTCGGTCGAGGAGATTCGGGCGAAGACGGGGGCCGATTCACTCGGCTACCTCTCGCTCAAAGGGTTGATCGCAGCGAGCGGCCGAAAGCGGGAGGAGATGTGTTTGGGCTGTTTGACCGGCGAGTATCCAAACGTTCCCGCCGCGATGGCCGACCGCGCGATGGTGGTGTAAGCACCGCCGAGTGATCGAATTCTTCGTTAAAGACGGGCGTTCACAACTGCGCGTCGGGCGCATTACGATCCCGCAGACGACGTTCTTGCTGGTAACCGCGGTCATCATCGGCATCGGCGGTGGTTTCGGCGCGGTCGGATTTCGCGCGCTGATCAGCGCCGAGATGTTCTTAGCGTTCAACCTCATCGGCGCGGCGCTCGGCAAGTTCCTCGGCGTGATGGCGATCGTCGTGCAACTCGCGTTGGGCGGCGTGATCGCGGCGTGGATTGCGGCGACCTTCGCGCCGGAAGCCAAAGGGCATGGTGTGCCCGAGGTGATGGAGGCGGTTGCGCTGCGGGGCGGCAAGATGCGCCCGCGTGTGATCGCGGTCAAAGCGCTTGCGTCGGCGACGTCGATCGGCTTCGGCGGAAGCTGCGGCCGCGAAGGACCGATCGTGCAGATCGGATCGACGATCGGCTCGGTGATCGGGCAGCTCGTGCGCGCGCCGGCGCCGATCGTGCGCACGATGGTCGCCTGCGGCGCCGCCGCCGGCATCTCGGCGACGTTCAACGCTCCGATCGGCGGCGTTTTTTTTGCCTCCGAGGTGATCCTCGGCGAGTTCGCGCCGCGCTCGTTTGCCGCGATCGTCGTCGCGTCGGTGCTCTCGGCGGTCATCGGCCGGGCGTTTCTCGGCGACCATCCGTCGTTCTCGGCGGCCGGATTCGTGCTGATCTCACCGTACGAGCTGATCCTCTACGCGATGCTCGGCGTGATCGCGGCCGTCTGGGCCACGGGCTTCGTGCGCATGATCTATCTCGTCGAAGACCGCTTCGAGGATTGGAAGATTCCGCAGTGGGTCAAGGGCGGTATCGGTTTTGCGCTCGTGGGCGTCATCGGCATTTGGGTACCGCAGGTCTTCGGCGTCGGCTATGTCTCGATGCAGCAGGTGCTCGACCAGCACGTCGGCATCGGACGCGCGCTCGCGCTCGCCGTCGCGAAACCGCTCGCGACCTCGCTCACGCTCGGCTCGGGCGGCTCGGGCGGCGTCTTCGCTCCGTCGCTCTTCACCGGGGCATTTCTCGGCGACGCATTCGGACGGACCGTGCACGATATCTTCCCGCTCTGGACGGCGCCTGGCGCCGCCTACGGCCTGGTCGGGATGGCGGCGGTCTTCGCCGCCGCGGCGGAAGCGCCGATGACTTCGATTCTCATCGTCTTCGAAATGTCGAGTGACTATCGCATCATTCTGCCGTTGATGGTCTGCGTCGTCATCGCGACCATCGTGGGCCGCCGATTGATCGGGTCGACGGTGTACGAGATGAAGCTCATTCGCCGCGGCGTCGACTGGCAGCGCGTGCGAAGGCCGCGTTTTCTCTCACGTGTTGCCATCGCAACCATTCGGCGCGAACCGCCGGTCGTGGCGCAGCTTCACGACCGCATCGAGGACATCGTCGCGCGCGACGCGGAGGCCGGCGAGCTGGCCGTTCCGGTCTGCAACGGCAAACGATTCATCGGCATTTTGACGTCGGCGGATCTCGCACGCGCGATGGCGGAAGGGCACGGTGACGAGAAGGTCTCGACGATCGTGCAGGCGATGAATATCGTGCTTCAGCCCGACGATACCGTCGAACGCGCGGCAACGCTGATGGCCGATGCGCCGGTGCCGCTCTTACCCGTGGTCGATCCGAAAGATCAGCATCTCCTGGGAATCGTCACGCGCCGCGACGTGCTGCAGGCCTATCGCAGCTTGGTCGAAGCGTAGGATTCGCTAGCGCTCGTAGAGTTTCGTCGCGCGCTCGTCGCGCGTCTCCCAGCCCGCGCGTTCGAGCTCGGGCCGGTCGTACTCGTCGGCGGGGTAGCCGACGCACAAGTACGCAATGAGCTTCCAATCGGGCGGGACGTCGAGCGTCTGCGTGACGAGCTGCGGTTCGAGGATCGAGACCCAACCGGCGCCGATCCCGCGGGCACGTGCTGCGAGCCAAAACGTGTAGACCGCGTTCGCGGCTGAGTAGGCGAGCATCTCCGGCATCGTTGCGCGGCCGAGGCCTTTACCCGTCGTCGTCGACTCGTCGCAGAAGACGGCGAGATGCACGGGCGCGTCACGCAGGCCGGCGAGTTTGAGCGATGCGTACTTCTCGGCGTCATCGCCGTGATATCCGCCTAGCGCCTCGGCGTTGGCGCGCTCGAACGAGCCGGCGATCGCCGCCCGGCGCTCGGGTGTATCGACGCGCACGAAGCGCCAGGGCTGCGAATAGCCGACCGACGGCGACAGCGCCGTCTCTTTGACGAGTTCGGCGATCGTGTCGCCGGCAATCGGATCGCTGCGAAAGTGCCGCACGTCACGCCGCCAGCGAAAAAGGTCGTGCAGCCGTTCGAGAAAGGTGTCGTCGAACCGTGGGCCGTTCACGCCGTCGGGAAAGTGCCTTCCTTGACGGCGGTCGCGTAGTCGTGCAGCGCACTCGTTGCAAGCGCGCCGATCTCGGCGAACCGCTTGGCGAAGGGCGGCGAGTGCGGATACATCCCGAGGACGTCGTGCAGCACGAGCACTTGCGAGTCGCAGGACGCGCCCGAACCGATACCGATCGTCAGAATCGAGAGGCGTTGCGTGAGCTCGCGAGCGATCTCTTCATCGACGACTTCGAGCACGATCGCATACGCGCCCGCGGCTTCGACCGCGAGCGCGTCCTCGAGCAGGCGGTCGCGATGCGTGCGCTTGCGGTAGCCCGGCCCGAGGCCCGCCGTTTGCGGCGTGATGCCGATGTGGCCGACGACGGGGATGCCGGCGCGGTAGATCGCGTGAATGCGTGCTGCTACGTCGCTGCCGCCTTCGAGCTTGATCGACATGGCGCCGCCCTCTTTGACCAATCGGATCGCGTTGCGCACGGCTTCTTCGTCGCTGACTTGATACGAACCGAACGGCATGTCGGCAACGATGTGCGCGCGCGCGGTCCCGCGCACGACGGCCTCGGTGTGATGCACCATGTCGTCCATCGTGACCGGCGTCGTTTCATCGAAACCGAGCACGACGTTGCCGAGGCTGTCACCGACGAGAATCCAATCGATCCCGGCCTCTTCGGCGAAACGTCCGAACGGCGCATCGTACGCCGTCACCATCGGAACCGTCGTCGAGCCCTTGCGGCGTTTGATCGCTGCGGCCGTAACGCGGCGGAGCGCCGGGCCCGTGGCCGGCTCGTACGGGCGAGCGTCTTCTTTGAGTTGGCGGGTCTGTGCCATAGCCGTGGGTGCTTCTGCGAGGCGCGCGCAAACGCCCCTTCAGCGCAGTTCCTCTAAACGGTCGAAGCGGCGCAGATCGGGGAAGATCCGGGTCCACAGTGCGACGACGACGATCGTCGCGAAGCCCCCGAAGACCACCGAGACCACCGGCCCGAACCACTGCGCGACCATGCCGGACTCGAACGTGCCGAGCTGGTTCGACGCGCCGATGAACACGTTCTCAAACGCGCCGACGCGCCCGCGCATCGCTTCCGGCGTTCCTAGCTGCGCGAGCGCGTTGCGAATCACCACGCTGACCATGTCGAAACCGCCCGTACCGGTAAGAGCAAGCAGCGAGAGCGCCATGTTGTGCGAAAAACCGAAGACGATCGTTGAAAGCCCGAAGCCCGCGATGCACCAAAAGAGCCAGCGCGCGCCGTTGCGGTGGATCGGGCGGCGCACGAGCCAGATGCCGACGAGGGCCGCGCCGAGCGACGGCGCTGCGCGTAAGAAGCCGTAGCCGGTGGCGCCGACGTGCAGGATCTGCGTCGCGTAAATCGGCAGCAACGCGGTTGCACCGCCGAAGAGCACGGCGAAGAGATCGAGCGAGATCGCGCCCAAAATGATCTTGCGATCGAGCATGTACCGGAAGCCGCCGATCGCCGAGGCCCACAAGGACTCTTCCGGCGGCGCGCTGCGCGCGTGCGACCCGACGAAGAAGAAGGCGGCGATCGTCGCGAGCTGCAGGATCGCCGCGATACCGAAGGCGAGCCACGGCGCGATGGCGATCAGCATCCCCGCGATCGCCGGACCGGCGATGGCACCGAACTCGGAGACCGCGGAGATCATCGCCGTTGCGCGCAGGTACTGCGCGCCGTGCACCAGCGAGGGCAGCATCGCGCGCAGCGCCGGAACCGAGAGCGCGTCGGCGACGGAGTAGAGCAGAAGCACGCCGAGGTACGCCGCGACCGAATGCGAGCGTTGTAGCGCGAGCATGAGAAAGAGCAGCGATCCCGCAAGCGCGCCCGCGCCCATGACGATGACGACCGCGCGACGATCGAGGCGATCGGCGATCAAACCGGCGGGAATTGCCAGCAGTAACTGCGGGATGAACGCAACCAGGCCAACGAGGGCAAGATCGAGGGCCTGATGACGGATTGCGTAGATTTGCCAGGCAATCGCGGTGTTGGCGATCGCCTCGGCAAACCACGTGCTCTCACGCGCAACGAAATACGCGAGAAAGGCGCGTCGAATAGTCAGGGTGACGAGTTACGCTCGGGACGACACCAGTTTGCCGTTACCGTGGACGACGGGTTCCCCGGCGAGCGTTTCGACGAACGAGAGGAAGGCGCGCACGGGCGTGCCGGTGGGCCCTTTGGCAAGCCACGCCGACTCGTTATCGAGATAGGCGGTGCCGGCGATATCGAGATGCACCCACGGCGTCTCGTCGACGAATGACTTTAGAAACGCGGCGGCCGTCATCACCCCACCGGGACGTCCGCCGGTGTTCTTCAGGTCGGCGATATCGCTCTTCATGGCGGTCGCGTAATCTTCGTAGAGCGGCATCTGCCAATAACGTTCACCGGTCGGCTTCGCGGCGGCGAGAAACTCGTCGGTGAAACCCTCGGTGTTGCCGGTGACCGCGCTTGCGGCATGACCGAGCGCGATGACGCACGCTCCGGTCAGCGTTGCGGCGTCGACGATCTTCGTCGCGCCCAATTTATTGGCGTAGGCCAGTCCGTCGGCGAGGATCAAACGCCCTTCGGCGTCGGTGTTAATGATTTCGATCGTCTTGCCGTTCATGGCTTTGACGATATCGCCCGGTTTGGTGGCTTTGCTGCCCGGCATGTTTTCGGTCGCGGGCACCAGCCCGACGACGTTGAGCTTCGGTTTCAGTTTGCCGATTGCCCACATTGCCGCGATGACGCCCGCGCCGCCCGACATATCGTACTTCATCTCTTCCATCCGCTCGGGCGGTTTGAGCGAGATGCCGCCGGTGTCGAACGTGATGCCCTTGCCAACGAGTGCAAGCAGTTCTTTGCTGCTGGGGTCACCGGTGTATTTCAAGACGATGAACTTCGGCGGCTGCGCGCTTCCCGCGGCGACCGAGAGAAACGATCCCATCTTTTCTTCGCGAATGCGGGCCTCGTCGAGAATCTCGGCTTTGATGCCCGCGTCCTTGGCGGCTTTGACGGCCTCGTCGGCGAGAATCGCCGGTGTCATGTCGTTCGAGGGCGTAACCGCGAGCCGGCGCGCAAAGTTGACGGCCTCACCAAGGACCGTGCCGCGCTCGACGCCGCGTTTGACGGCATCTGCAGCGAAGCCATTGGCGAGAATCGAGACCGATTCGACCGCAATACGCTTGTCCGGTTTCTCTTGGTAGATCGTCGTCTCGAACGCGCCGCTGATGGCACCTTCGACGACGAACGACACGCAGGCCGTCTCGTTGCCCTTCGCTTCGTCCGGAAGTGCAATGGCAAGTTCTTTAACGTTGCGGCGCCCGAGGTAACGAACGGCGGCGCCGGCGTAGCGTGCGAGATTCGATGCCTCGAACTTCGCGCGTTCACCCAGACCGACGACGAGGACGCGGTGGAACGGTTTATCCTTCGTATGCAGCAGCGCGCACTCGGCGAGCTTTCCTTTGATCTCTTCGGAGGTCAGCACGTCGCTGACGGCGCCGCCGATTGCCGCGTCGACGGCCTTTGCGGCGCTGCTGAGTTCACCGCCCGTGAAGACGGGGACCACGAGCGCACCGGCGCGCGCGGCGACCGGCGCATCCTGCGCGATGAGAACTTGCATGGGTAGCCTTTCAGTGGGAGCGAAGCGTCGTAGCCGAGACGGCACCTGTTACTGCCACTGTTCGGCCGCTGCGCAGCGCCGGCCCTGCCTGGGCGCCCGGCGCAGGGGCGCCCGAACCGAAATCGGCGCTTACACGAGCGTCGCGAGCGTGGCAATCGCCGCCTTCGCAACGGCCGGTGAAAAGGCAGCATAGCCGATCAGGAGACCGTTGCGTTTCGGCACCGTGTGAACGTACCTCGAGAGCGCGGGGACGACGAGTCTCTTTGCCATGGCGCGGTCCGAAATGCCCGTGTCGACAATGCTGCGCGGAAGCTCCGCAACGAAATGCAGCCCGGCCTGCGAATCGACGACCGGAACGTGCATGACGCGCTGTATCTCCGCACTGACGTAGCGGCGGCGCTCATCGTAGATCTTTCGCATCTTGACGATGTGACGGCCCAAATGGCCGTTCGTCATGAACCGGGCAAGCGCGCGCTGAACGATGGCGGAGGGTTGCGCGCCGGTAACGGCGAGCGCTGCCGCGATGGCGCGCCGCAGCTCGTGCGGCACGATCATATACGATACGCGAAGTCCCGGCGCAAGCACTTTGCTGAACGTCCCGAGGTAGAGCACACGATCTCCGCCGTCGAGACTGCGCAGCGCCGGCTGCACGCGCCCGGAGTAGTTGAACTCGCTGTCGTAGTCGTCTTCAACGATCCACGCCGCCTGCTCTTGCGCCCACCGCAAGAGCGCAAAACGGCGGGCCAACGAGAGCACCGCGCCGGTTGGGTATTGATGCGACGGCGTGACGTAGGCAAGCGTCGCGCGTTTGCGCGCGAAGGATCGAACGTCGATCCCGGCCTCGTCGACGCTTGCGTGGATCAGCCGAGCACCCGCGCAGGCAAAAGCGGCCAGGACGTTGGGGTAGCTTGGATCCTCGACGATAACCGCGTCGCCGCGCGTCAAGAGAACGGTGGAGAGAAGCGCGAAGGCGGCCTGTGCGCCGCCGATGACGGCGACGTCTTCGATGCTGCACGCGATCCCGCGCGTCTGATGCAAACGCTTGGCGATCGCTTCGCGGAGCTGGACGTCGCCGAACGGATCCGGATAGTCGAGCACGTGCGCGTTCCAATCGTCGACGGCGAAGCTGCGCTTGAGCAACGTTGCCGGAAAGAGATCGAGCGCGGGG
The DNA here is from genome assembly GCA_035503775.1 of Candidatus Acidiferrales bacterium. GTDB lineage: Bacteria > Vulcanimicrobiota > Vulcanimicrobiia > Vulcanimicrobiales > Vulcanimicrobiaceae > DATJTD01. The sequence continues at coordinate 10,153 of DATJTD010000208.1, read as the reverse complement.
ATTCCGGGGCGAAACGGCGCGATCAGTTCCCAGTTGGTCGCCAGCCCCGCGTTTTCGATCAAGAGATGAGCGGTACGCGTCGGCACGAGCTCGCCGGCGGTTGGCTCGGCTTTGACCGCGATCGAGCGGCCGCGCAGGACGTCGGCGACGAAGGTGCCGGTGCTGGGGACCGTGACGAGATACCCTTCGGCTTGCAGCTGCGCGAGCGCGGTGAGGATGGTATTGCGCGAGAGCCCGAGATGGGTTTGCAGCTCGCGGCTCGCGAGAATGCGTTCGCCCGCTTTGAGGCTGCCGCAGAGAATGGCCTCGCGTAACGCGGTCTCGAGCTGGCGGTGGAGCGGTGTGCTCGAGCCACGGTCGAGCACGATCCCTTCGGTCCGCATGGTGGTTCCATCAATTTAGCAACTCCTGGATCTTTCCTGGTACCAGAAAGCAGCCTAGGATGACGCCATGGCAGATCGCGATCTCGTGCGTCTGGGGCGGTTCCCGGAGCGCGGCTCCCACGAATTTGCAGCGATCGCGGCGATTCTCGACGAGGCGCTCGTCTGTCACGTCGGCGTGAGCGTGCGCGGGCAACCCGTCGTGTTGCCGACGACCTTCGCGCGGCGAGACCGCCATCTCTACATTCACGGCTCGACCGTGGCGCGGTGGATGGGCGCACTGACATCGGCACCGCTCTGTCTCACCGTCAGCATTCTCGACGCGATCGTCCTTGCGCGATCGGCATACAATCATACGCTGAACTATCGCTCGGTGGTTGTGTTCGGTCAGGCCGAACGCGTGACCGATGCGCAGGAGCGGCGTAGGGCGCTGGAGGCGATCGTCGAGCACGTATGTCCCGGCCGCTCGAGCGATACGCGCCCGCCGTCGGCAAAAGAACTGAAAGCCACATCGGTGCTTCGCATCGATCTCGCGACGGCGTCCGCCAAGACGCGCGAGGGGCCACCGGTCGATTTCGACGAGGATTACGGCAAAGGCATCTGGGCAGGCGTGATTCCGGTTCGAACCGTCCGCGGCGCGCCGATTCCCGACGCAAGGCTCGAAGCCGGCGTCGGACTGCCGTACTATCTCGGGAGGTAATTCATCGTGCTGCACGTGTGTTTGATTGCCGCGCTGCTGACCGCTTCAGCGAATCATCAGCATGATTTCGATTTCGAGTTCGGCTCGTGGACGACGACGTTGCGGATGCAGCCGCATCCGCTCCAGAACTCCAAAGACTGGGTGACGTACGCCGGGACGTCGGTGGTTCGCAAGGTCTGGAATGGCCGCGCCAATCTCGGCGAACTCGAGGTGAGCAGCGGCACCAAGCACATCGAGGCAATGACGATCCGTATCTACGACCCGCGATCGCAGATGTGGAAGATCTATTTCGCGACCGCACAGGCAGGAGTCGAAGCCACGCCGACGGTGGGCCGATTCGAAAACGGCCGCGGCGAGTTTTACGATACCGAAGAGTACAACGGGAAAGCGGTCAAGGTCCGTTTCGTGTTCTCGCACATCACCGCGACGTCGTTCGAATTCGTGCAGTCCTTTTCGGCCGACGGCGGGAAGACGTGGTTGCCGAACTGGATCGCAACCTTCAAACGAAGCACGTGATATTAAGCGTTATCGGTTGGGGGGTAAGGTCGTCGACAGCGAAGCATCTCGGATGAAGCGTCACTAGCGAATGGAGAGTATGATAAGCATTCCGGTTATCATGACGTCGCGATTGCGGCTGCGCGGCCACCGCCGTGAGGATCTCGCAGACTGCGCCGCGATGTGGGCCGATCCGGGCGTCACCCGCTTCATCACCGGCAAACCGTCCACGGAGCAACAGACGTGGTCGCGATTGCTCGCGTATCTCGGGCACTGGGAGACGATGGGCTTCGGCTACTTCGTCATCGAGGAACGAGCATCCGGAAGATTCGCGGGCGAGGTCGGCCTCGCGGACTTCAAGCGCGACCTTGCACCGTCGATGCGCGGCACGCCGGAACTTGGATTCGCGCTCGCGCCGCGCGTTCACGGAAGCGGTTATGCGACGGAGGCGGCGCGGGCAGTGCTCGAGTGGGCCGACGCGTATCTCGATTGCGAGCGAACCGGGTGCATCGTCAATCCGCAGAACGTGGCGTCGCTGCGCGTAGCCGAGAAATGTGGCTACGTTCCGCTCGAGCACGGCGTCTATAATGAGCAGCCGATTACGCTTCTCACGCGGGCACGGCACAGACCGTGATGCAACGCCTGCTCGTGCCGATCGCTGCGCTGCTCCTGGCACTCTGGAGCATCGCCTCCGCGCATGCCGCGCAGCAGCAAGACGAAGCGCTCTCCGACGCGTGGTGGACCGGGCCGCTACTCGCGCCCAGCGCGGGGACGCTTCCCGCCGGTCACGTACTCGTCGAGCCGTATCTGTACGACGTCGTCACGCCGGCCTCGCACACGAACGGCTACGGATCGCTCACCTACGTTATCTACGGCGTCACCGACCGCTTCAACGTTGGGCTGGTCCCGACCGCGGGATACACGGTCGCGAGTGGAGCGGGCAGCAGCGGTGCCGGACTCGGCGACTGGAGCGTGTTGGCGCAGTACCGGTTCACGTCGTTCCGTCGCGGGTCGGGAACACCCATGCTGTCGCTCAATCTGGAGGAGACGCTGCCGACCGGCCACTATGACGATCTTGGTGCGCATCCGAACGGCGGCTTCGGCGCCGGTGTGTACACGACGAAGATCTCGCTCTATTCGCAGACCTACGCGTGGCTTGGCAATGGCCGCATCCTGCGATTGCGCCTGAATCTGTCGCACGCGTTCTCCGGCAGCGCGAACGTTCGCGGCGTTAGCGTCTACGGAACCACGGCGGGATTCGCGGGATCGGCCTATCCGGGGCCCTCGACCGTGATCGACGCAGCCGCCGAATACAGCATTACGCGCAACTGGGTCGCCGCGTCGGACGTAGTGTACGGCTACAATGCGAACACGTACGTCAACGGAAACACCGGCGCCGTGACGCTGGGCGGCAGCAATTCGTTTGCCTTTGCTCCCGCGCTCGAATACAACTGGACCGCAAACGCCGGCGTCATCTTCGGCGTGCGCGTCATACCGACGGCACGCAACACGGCCTCGTCGATCACACCCGTCGTAGCCATCAACATGGTGCGTTAGATGGGATGAAGTCTCGTTGCCGAATATGGCGACGGAGGCAATATGAGCGACGAAAGTCGGACAAAAGAGGACGCCTATGCACGGGCGGGTGTTGATATTGCTGCCGGGAACGAAGCTGTGGCGCGTTACAAGCAGGTCCTCGGCGCCTGGCGCCATCCCGATCAGCTCGATGCGATCGGCGGTTTCGGCGGCATCTTTCGCCTGCCCGGCAGCGACGATCGCGCATTGGTGGCCTCGACTGATGGCGTCGGCACCAAGATTCTGATCGCGGCGGAACTGCAACGCTACGGCGGAGTGGGCCGCGACCTCGTCAATCACTGCGTCAACGACATCGTGGTGGTCAACGCGACGCCGCTCTTTTTTCTCGATTACTTTGCAACGGGGAAGCTCGATCCCGCGATCGCCGCGGTCGTCGTGGAGGGCTGTGCGCAGGCCTGCCGCGCGCACAATTGCGCGCTGCTGGGCGGCGAGACGGCGGAGATGCCGGGGCTCTATGCGCCGGGGCACTTCGATCTGGCGGGCACGATCGTCGGCGTCGTCGACGTGGGCGAGATTCCGAACCCGCAAAGCGTCGAGCCCGGCGATGCGATCATCGGTTTGCCCTCCGTCGGTCTCCATACCAATGGTTTTTCGCTCGCTCGCGCGCTCATTGCGCATCACGAGTGGAGTGCACCGTTTGACGGCACGACGTACGCCGACGCTTTGCTCGCCCCACACCCGTCGTATTACGACGCGGTGCGTGCCATCGAGAAGGTCGCACGCGTCAAGGCGATGGCGCACATCACCGGCGGCGGCCTGCTGGAAAACGTGCCGCGCACGTTACCGCCCGGCGTCAAAGCGGTCTTCGAAGCGTCGCGCTGGAACGTGCCGCCGATCATGGCCGAGCTCGTACGCCGCGGCAATCTGACGCCGGAAGAGAAGTATCGCACGCTCAACATGGGCATCGGTTACACGGCGATCGTCCCTTTCGTCGAAGCGCCGAAAGCCGCGGCTGCAGCGCGCGATGCAAAAGTCGTCGGCTGGATCGAAAGGCGTGAGGCGAACGAGCCGCAGGTCGTCATTCACGAAGCGCGATCGTAACCGTGATTCGAGAACTGATCAACATGATCGTCGATCTCGACGAGCGCTTCGCGAGCGATGCGCCCGCTCGCGAACGCGTGACGCGCCTGGGGTGCGAGCTGGGTTTTGTGCGCGACGCCAACGATCCCGTCCTCGCCTGGATCGACGACGTGTTCGGCGGAAGCTGGAGCAGCGAAGTTGCGGTCGCGGCGCAAGCGATCGCGACGCGCGACGGCGGGCCGGCGGGGTTTGCCGCCTACGATCCGCAGGGCTTACGGTTCGCGTGGCTGCGCGGGATCGCGCGTGAGCCTGACGTCGGCATCTTTGGTCCCTTCGGCGTGGATCCGAACGAACGCGGCACCGGCTTGGGTGGAGCGCTTCTCGAGATCGCGCTCTGCGGACTGCGCGCGCGCGGGTACCGGCGCGCACTGATCCCGGCGACCTCGATGCCGCTGGTTCCATATTACAAGCATCTCGTGGATGCGCGCATCGTCGAATGCTACGACGTGCGTTCGCTTACGCCGCGCCCGGTACGCACGGTCGTGCTGGCGTCGGGTAACGGCACAAACTTTCAGACCGTGATCGATCGCGTCGGCGAGGGCTCGCTCCCGCTCGACCTGCAAGCGCTCGTGTGCAACAAGCCGGAGGCGTTTGCAATCGAACGAGCGCAGCGAGCGGGCATCGAGACGGTCGTGGTGCCGTGGGATCGCGAAGCGCAGTCACGGGATGCGTACGATCGCGTGCTGCAGGCTACCGTCGCGGCCCGCGAACCCGAACTCGTATTGTTGCTCGGCTGGATGCACGTGCTCGAGCCCGGTTTCATCGAAGCGTTCTCGGAGATCTTGAACGTTCACCCGGCGTTTCTTCCGCTCGATCCGGCGCGCGAGAGCGTGAGCATGCCCGACGGCACGGTGATTCCCGCGTTTCGCGGACCGCGAGCCGTGCGTGACGCGCTTGCGGCCAATAGCCCGTGGGTCGGTGCAAGCGTGCATGAAGTTACGGCGCTGACGGATCGTGGGCGCGTGCTCGTTCGCAAACCGATGCGAGTAACCTCAGGCGAAGAAGAAGACGGCGTTCTCGCACGGTTGCATCCACTCGAACACTCGCTCGTCGCATTTGCGATCAGGCGCTGGCTTTACGAGCGATAATTGCCAGAAAGTGGGTACAAGCGGCCCATGAGACGAAACATCATCGGAGTCATGCTAACAGTCGCGCTGGCAGCGGCGATGGGCGCTCCCTCACTTGCGCAAAATCGACCGCTTCCGCCGGGACAACAACCAGTGGCGCCCGTGCAACAGCAACAAACCACGACAACCACTACGACCACCGTCAACGATCCGGATACGGATGTGAACGACCCCGGCGCAATGGGGCCGAACAACCAATACGGCGATCCGATGTGCGGCGTATGGTCGAATGGCGTGTGGCAAGCTAACGGGCACTGCCCGGGATACGCGGTTGGACCGCGTCGTGCACGCGTTGCGGGCACGATTACGGCGGTGCAAGGTCATCTGGTCACGCTACAGCGGGCAAGCGGCATCATCGTCATCAACGATCAGCCGGCGCTGTACCGTGAGACCACCGGACGGGTCGCAGTCGGCCGCCAAGTCATTGCATACGGCTATTGGCACGACGGAAACTTCTACGCAACTGCGCTAGAATAGCTCCGCGACTGTTCAGGCGGTGCTAATGGGGCCCGGCAACTCCACTCGCCGGGCCTCGACCTTTGGAAACCGCAGCGTCGAAGGCGGCGTTGTCGCCGTACCAATCGCCGCGGCCGGACGGCGTGAGATCGAAGAGATGCCAAACCGGACAGAGCAGATCGATGCCGCGCTCGCGATCGTCGAGCATCGGATGCGCGGTGTAGAAATGCCGCACCTGGTCACCGTCTTTTCTGAAGACGGCGACCGTGGAATCGGGGCGTCCCTCCGCATCCTCGGCGTCGATGTCGCGCGCAAACTGCGCTCCGTCATCGGAGAGCAGACGCAGTCGATCCCATCTGCGGTGGTTACCCCACGCGCGCAGCTTGTCGAACGGCGCGCGGGAGGCGACGACGAGATTGGCGCGTTGGGTGACGTGCGGCACGAGGCCATTGAGCCCGTCGAGCCACAGCGAGCACATCGGACAGAACTCGTCGTCGTCGGCCCAGTACATCAGGTGGTAGACGATGAGGTCCGGCTTGTCGTCTTCGAAGAGGTCGCGGAGGCGTACGCGGTTGCCGTTTTCGATGAACGTATACTCCGGCATGACGGGGCCGGGCGGAAGCTCACGGCGCATGGCCGCCACCGCCTCGATGCGGTCGCGTAGGTCGATCTCGGCCGCACGCAAACGGTTGCGGGCGTCGCGATACGCCTCGTCGGCTCCGGGAACGAAGAGACTCGAATCGGCCATCTCATTTCCTTTCGAGGATGTGGCGAACGATCGTGGAGCCGAAGAACAACACCGCGGCTCCTGCGTTCGAGGACGCTGATGCCGCCGGCGCTCAGAACGCGATCGCTCATGTTCTCCTGTTCAGCGTGCGCTTGAGCGTACACCTGGCGTCAATCGTGACGACACTGAGGCTTTTCCATTCGCGCGCGCTACGCTCGGGATGACAGAGCGGAGGCTGCGACGAAGCGCGCCCCATGCGTCCGGCCGTCTATCTCTTCGGATTGGCTGCGATCGGGACCGGGATCGTCGACCTCGTCTGGGGCGCGTTCGATACCGATCATCAGCCCTTGCAGGCCTGGGGCGATCACGTTCCCGGCAGTCATCTTTTTGCGTACATCGTTGGTGTGCTGCTCGTCGCCGGCGGCGTTGCCGTATTCAGCGAGCGCTCACGGCGATTCGGTGCGAGCGTGCTCGCCGTCATCTATCTCGTCTTTGCAATCTTCTGGTTGCCGCGCTTGTATACGGCGCCGCACTTTCTCGGACAGTATCCACGCGTCTACATCGGCGTTTTGGCGGGCATCTGTTCGAATATCATCGTTGTGTGCGCGGCCATGATCGTGAGCGGGTCGGCGACCACTGCCACACGGTGGATCTTCGGGTTGTGCACGATCATCTTCGGCTTGCAGCACTGGACGAATCTCAACGGACCTAACAATATCGAGATGGTTCCGTCGTGGATGCCGTTCGGGCAGATTTTTTGGGTGGGCTTGACCGGGACCGCGTTCATTCTGGCCGGCATCGCAATCCTCATCAGGATCGCCGACGTGCTCGCCGCACGCCTGCTTGCACTGATGTTCTTCGTCTTCAGCGTGGTGACGCTGATTCCGGGATTGATCGCCTTCCCGAGAGAGGAGGTGAACTGGGGCGGCAACATCTACGAATTCATCGCCGTCGCGTCCGCGTGGATCCTCGCTGATTGGCTCGTTGCACGGCGGGAACATATGCAGCAATGATCGTTTTGGCAGCCGCGCTGCTGGCGCTGGGCCCACCGGTCGTGGCGACGAGCTGCACCGGCGGTGTGACAAGCATCGAACTGACGGAGCATGCATCGTATACCGCAACCTTCCGCAACACCGCGAACGTTGCCGCCGACGACATTCACGTCGCGATCCCGTACGGGCGGCGGCGCGTGGCGAACTTCGACGTGAAGCAGACCTTCCCGCCGGATGCGTCGGTCGCCGTACACATGCATAAATACCTGGCGGGCGGACTCTACGCATACTCGACGACGCAGAATGCGTGCAAGGTCGAGTACGTACACTTCATCGACGGCACGATCTGGGGCAATCCGTCCTTCGCCCTTCGACAGGCTCAGGATGACAGAGAGCTCAGGATGACAGGGAGCTCGTCCTTCGACAGGCTCAGGATGACAGGGAGCTCAGGGTAAGAGGGAGCGTTGTCATCCTGAGCTTGTCGAAGGAGGCGCATCGTACCGTGGATGGGTCCTTCGACTTCGGCGCTACGCGCCTACGCTCAGGATGACAGAAAGCTCAGCCCTTCGACAAGCTCGGGGTGACAGAGAGCTCAGGGTGACAGAGGCCTTTCGACAAGCTCAGGGTGACAAGATACGGAGCGTTCCTAGACGGTCACGAGGCCGGTGAGCTTGTCGAGTCCTTGATCCATCGCCGCGATGCGGCTCTCGACGCCGCTAAGGCCGTAACGCGCGGCAATGTCGGCCATCGGCACGTAGGCGACGTTGACCGCGTCGCCGTCTTGCCACACCAAGAGTTTTAACGGCAGTTCCAGTGCGACGAGCGGAAACGCATCCATCAAGTGCGTGCCGCCGGCGGGGTTGCCGAAGACGATCAACGCCGTCGGCCGTAACGTCAAACCGGCGCCGGCGGCGGCCGCAGCTTGATCGATGGTGGTGAAGATCGTGTTCCCCGCGGCCGTGATGGCCTCGCGGAGTTTTGTCAGCGTCTCCGCGTAGGAATAGCGGCTGCGTTTCGTAACGGCGCTCACCTAACGTCCCTTCGTGAAGGTCGGTTTGCCACCATTCGCGCGAAGATGTCGCCACGTCGTTTCCCCCTTCGACAAGCTCAGGGTGACAGGTGGAGCTCAGGGTGACACGTGGGGCTCCCCCTTCGACAGGCTCAGGGTGACAGGTGGCGCTCACGGTGACAGAACGCTCGGGGTGACAACGGCGCCTAGCAATGCGTGCAGCTTATCGCCCTCGGCGAGGAAGGCGTCGTGGCCGTGGGTGCTGTCGAGTTCCAGATAACGCGCGTGCAGACGTTTCGCGGCGGCGCGAATCTCTCGCGGGCGGAAGAGCCAATCCGACGAGATGCCGACAAACGTGATGTCGACGCCGGGCGGTGCGTCGCGATCGCGGACGTCGAAGCTGTCCATCAGGTGCGTGCGTGCGACGTAGGTGTGCGGATCCATCCGCGCGACGAGTTTGCGGCCCTGATGATCGAGATAGCCCTCGACGTCGAAGCGCCGCTGCCCGTTGCGATCGGGCTCACGCTCGTGGCGTTCGGCGAGCAGATCGTCGCTTTTATACGTGAGCATCGCGATCTGGCGGGCGAGCGCGAGGCCGTGGACCGGATCGAGTGCGATCGCTTCGCGCTGGACGTGGTTGAGCGCGATACCCATCGCGGTGTGGTGATCGCTTGCGCCGATGACGATTGCCTGATCGATGCGCTCGGGCGCATCGAGCGCCCATTGCAGCGCCTGCATTCCGCCGAGCGAGCCGCCGATGACGAGACGCGCGTGCTTGATGCCGAGCTCATCGAGCCGGCGGCGCTGCTCGCGCACAACGCCGGCCAGCGTGCGTTCGTCGCCCATCGCTAAGCCGATGACGCACCACGTACGCGTGTCGAAGAGGCCGCCCGGGCCGACGACCTGCGGCCACCACTCCGCGACGGCGCTCGTGCCGGTGAGCGCATGCGCCACCAGCACGACGTTGTCGCCGCTCGCGGAGGGTGTCCCGTAGACGGTAGTATCCACCCTGCGACTAGCTCAGGATGACAGGGTGAGGGCTTGGTCGAGGTCGGCGATGATGTCGCGCTTGTCTTCGATGCCGACCGACAAACGAATCGTCGATTCGTCGACGCCGCTCTGCAGGCGTTCTTCCGGCGTGAGCTGCTGATGCGTGGTGCTGGCGGGGTGAATCACCAGCGACTTCGCGTCGCCGACGTTGGCGAGCAGCGAGAAGAGCTTGAGGCGATCGATGACCTGCTTCGCGCGTGCGGCGTCGCCCTTGACGCGGAACGTGAGGATCGCACCGCCGCCGTAGGGCAGATACTTATCGGAGCGGGGATACGCGACCGACTCCACCTGCGGATGCTTTTCGAGGAACGCCACCACCGCCTGCGCGTTGGCGGTATGGCGCTCGATGCGAAGGCCGAGCGTCTCGAGCCCTTGCAGCAAGAGCCAGGCATTGAACGGCGAGAGCGCCGCGCCGACGTCGCGCAAGAGCTGCACGCGCGCCTTCAATATATAGGCGATGTTGCCGAAGACCGGCGCGTACTGCAAGCCGTGGTACGACGGATCGGGATCGACGAACTCTTTGAAGCGCGGATTGTTGCCC
>DATJTD010000207.1:0-30052 GCA_035503775.1 Candidatus Acidiferrales bacterium | reverse complement strand
CGGCCATCAGGAAACGTTCGATTCCCATCCCGAAACCGACCGCCGGCGTCCCCGGACCGCCTAACGACGCCACCAGCCCATCGTACCGGCCGCCGGCGCAGACCGTCGACTGCGCACCGAGATCCGCCGAGACGAATTCGAAGACCGTGCGGGTGTAATAGTCGAGCCCGCGCACGATGCGAGGATCGAGCCGGTACGGAACGCCGATCTGCTCGAGTTGCGTGCGCACGCCGGCAAAGTGCAGGCTGCATGGCGGACACAGCAGCTCCAACAGTGACGGCGCGGTTGCGATCAAGGGTTGGTCTTCGGGCTCCTTACTGTCGAGGATGCGCAGCGGATTGCGTTCGAGGCGGCGCTGCGAGTCGGCCGAGAGTTCGTGGCGGTGCGCACCGAAGTGCGCCAGCAGCGCCTCCCGGTAGCGCGGACGACAGACCTCGTCGCCGATGGAATTGAGACTCAACGTTACCTCCACCCCGTACGAACGCAACACTTCGTACGCGAGCCCAATCACTTCGACGTCCGCCTCCGGGCCGCCGAAACCAAAGCACTCTACCCCGAATTGGTGCGCCTGACGATACCGGCCGGCCTGCGGACGTTCGTACCGGAAGATGGGTCCAAGATAGCATAGGCGCTGGGGTCCCCCGGCCAACAGATTGTGCTCGAGGACCGCGCGGACGACCGGAGCCGTCCATTCGGGTCGCAGGGTCAGGCTGCGGCCGCCCTTGTCGACGAACGTGTACATCTCTTTTTCGACGATGTCGGTCGCTTCGCCGACGCCGCGCACGAAGAGCTCGGTCGACTCGAAGATCGGCGTGCGGATCTCGCCGTACCCGAACCGGCGCGCGATTTCCCGCGCAACCGACTCGAAGGCTTGCCAACGCGCGGATTCGGGGGGAATGAGATCGGCCGTACCGCGCGTGGCGGCGATTTTTTGCATCGTGTCTCTCTTTTCAACGATCGCTCGGAAGGCCTCGACGATCCGCTGGGCACCGTTGGCGGCCGCCGGGGTGCTGGGCGCCGCGCTGCCGCCGGCCACCCTGGCGGACGTGGCGGCAACCGCCGCGAGTACGCTCTTCGAGGCGGCGCCCCTGCTCTTGATCGCGGCCGCCGCTTCAGGCGTACTTCCCCGACGGGTGCGTGCATGGCTGGGCGGCCTCTTGGGCTGCGGCTGCGGAGCCGGTCTCCCCGGAGGGCTCTCGCTGCCGGCGACGGTGCTCTGCTGGATCTCCTTCGGACCGGTCGTTGCCGCGGTCCGATGGCTCGGGGCGTTTGGGAGCGCCGTCCATCGCAGCAGCCGGAGGGGACCGAAGCCGCCGGATGCGCACGCGCATCCACCGGGCATCCTCGACGAACTGGGGACGATCGCCGGCTGGGCCTTCTTCGGCGCGGCGCTGACGACCGCGGTTCGGTGCGCTTTGGTCGGCGGCTCGCTGACGGCTCTTCCGGTGCCGTTGCTCTTTCTCATCGGCCTCGCGGTGGGGGCGCTCACGACCTGCACGCTCGGAAGCGTCGCCTTTGCCGCGGGCATCCATGCGACGCTCCCGGCGGTTGCGTACGGAGTGCTCTGCACGGCCGGCATGCTCACCCTCACGCACAAGACGCCCGCAAACCAGCCGGGACGATGCCGCGGCGCTTACGATGTGCGGTTCGTCTACGCGACGATCGCACTCGCATGCGCAATCGTCGCCGCACGCGGCGGCGCGACGCTCGTCCATCCCAAACTCGTTCCGTGGATCGCGCTCGGCGCGCTGCTTGCAAGCACTCGCGTCTTCCGCGATGCGCAAGTGCAAACGGCGCGCAGCACGCAGATTGCGGCGGTCGCGATGCTGGCAACCGCCCTTACCGCAAATGCGCCGCTCGCGGACGAGAGCCGTGCGACGGCACTCGATCATCTCGTCGTCGGCGAGCGCCTGCGTCTGTCGGCACAGATCGCCGGAGCCTCACGTACGACGCTGGTGCGGTACGCGATTACCTGTTGCCGCGCAGACGCCGCGCCGATCGCCGTGCGCCTGAATCATCCGCTCGCACTGCGCACCGGAAGCTGGGTCAGCGTCGACGGCACCGTCACCAGTGACGCCGCAGGACCGCTGTTGCGCGTCACGCAGGCGCGCGCGATCGCACCTCCGGCCGATCCTTTCATCTACCGCTAGGCCGTCTCTAGCGGGGCTGCGGGCGCGGCGTCAGCAATTCGATCGGAATGCCGTTGGGGTCTTCCACGAATGCGATCGTGCGCGAGCCGCCCGGCGAAGCTTTCGGTTCCTTGATCACTTTGACGCCCTCGCTCCGCAGGCGCTCGATGAGTGCCGGCAGCGCTTCATCGACCTCGAGCGCCAAGTGCTCGTACCGGTTGCCCACCTGATACGGCGGGTGATCTTCGAGGTCGTAGACCAGTTCGATGTACGCGTCCCAATTCGCGCCCACGAACGCCATATCCGCGTTACCGGGATAATGATTGGGACCGTCTAAGAGCTTGAGGCCAAGCTTTTCGGTGTAAAATTGAATTGATTCTGCCATGTCGTTCACGAAGATCGATGTGTGCAGGTAGCGTGACACCAGCGATGATCCTTTACGGTTGTCTAACTCAATCTAAATGGAGTTATTCTGTCCCACGGCCGTCGATTGACCGACAATGAGTTGGAGCCTCTTTCGGAGGGGGAGCACGTGGCAAGTGACGGAAGCGCAAAAAATGGTCTCACCCTGCTTGTGGGCGGCGGTGCGGCAGCTATGGTGGCGCTGGTCGTCGGTGCGACGCTCTTCCTCGGACACCTCGCCTCGCCGCAGCTCGGCCAGCCGACCGAGGTAAGCGCTGGTGGAGGAAATGTCTTTAAATTCACCACCGGCCAGACGGCAACGGAGCAGCAAAAGCCGGCTGCGCTCGTCGTCCGCACTCCTGAGCCCGCCCCAACCGCGTTGGCGACGACGACGCCGGTCGCTACGCCCAGACCCAGTTACGCGCAGCGTCTCGCTCAGCACCGCAAGCTCGAGCTGGCTCTAGCGAAGGAGCGCGAGGCAGAGGCGGCTGCCGCGGCTGCCGCCAGCTTGGCCGCGCCGACGGCGATGCCGCGGAGTGTCGCCTTCCATCTCAAGCCGTTGGAACCGTTCACACCGGCAGCCTCGCAGACCGTGACCGAGGCGCCCCAATTGCCGGCCCCGACCCCGGCGCCGGTGGCCCTTGCTTCCGCGGCGCAAGACGTCAGCGCTCCCGTTGAGCCGACGACCGTCTACGCCCCCGATACGATTCTGGAGGCGCGCTTCATCAACCGTCAGGAGCCCGTGTACCCCGAGATCGCGCGAGAGCAAGACGCGCGCGGGACGGCAATCGTCCTGATCACGATCGGCCCCAAAGGAAACGTCATCAGCGCGCGCATCGGCCAGTCGACGGGCTTTGCAATTCTCGACAACGCCGCCCTCGATGCGGCCCGCACCTCCACCTTTCAGGCACCGGTGATCGACGGCAAACCCGCGACCGCCACCTATCGCATCGAGTACGACTTCAGCCCGTAGCACGGCGCTCGCGACCGGCTACTGACCGAGCGCTTGTGCGATCGCGAGCGGTGCCGTCACGAGGGCCCCAACCAGAGCACCGAACAGCAACGTCGCAGCGGCGAGCCATATCCGGCTGAAGATCGCCAGGCCCAAGGTGATCGCACCGATGTAGTACGGCGCTTGCGCGCGAACCTGGTCGAATTGCAGGGCGCCGTCGAGCCCGTGATCGGTCCACTCACGCTGCGCGACAGCCGATGCGAGACCCACGATGATGGCATACCAAATCAGACGGACCATGCGGCATTCATACCCGTTACGTCAGTGCAAGAAATAGCGGTGCGAGGAGAAGACCAGCGCGATGCCTCGCGCGTTGGCCGCCGCGATCACTTCGTCGTCACGAATCGAGCCTTGCGGAGCGATGACGGCCGTGCAACCGGCCTCGGCGGCGGCCTCCAGCCCGTCGGCAAAGGGAAAGAATCCATCGCTCGCGCACGCCGATCCCGGCGCGTGCTCGGCCGCTCGGTCGGCGGCGATGCGCACGGCGCTCACGCGGTTCGTCTGGCCGGCGCAGATGCCGCGGGTCACCGTCTCACGCACGACCACGACGCCGTTGCTCTTGACGTGGCGCACGACATCCCACGCAAAACGTAGATCGAGCCACTCCCGATCGTTGGGCGCGCGCTTGGAGACGACACGCCACACCTCGGGGCTTGCAGCCATATCGGTATCCTCGGCGAGCACGCCGCCCAGCGCGCTGCGCACGCGCAGTTCGCCGGTCAAGCGCTCAGGCAACTGCGCATCGTAGCGAATGATGCGCAGGTTCTTCTTCTTTTTGAGCCGCGCGAGCGCGGCATCTTCGAATGCGGGCGCAGCGACGATTTCGAGAAAGAACTCGGCCAGCATCTCCGCCGCCGCTTCGTTGAGGGTCGCATCGACGGCAATGATACCGCCGAACGCTGAGATCGGATCGGCATCCAGCGCCAGACGCACCGCCTCTTGAATCTCCCGGCGCTCGCAGACGCCGCAGGGGACGGTGTGCTTGACGATCGCCGCCCGCTTCCCCGCGACGGCGGCGGCGTACAGCGGCGGATACTCGCGCGGCGGAATTCCGATTGGGGCGCGCGCCATCAGGCGTAACGTCGCGTCGAGGTCGAGCAGGTTGTTGTACGAGAGCTCTTTGCCGTGCAGTTGCTCGGGGAGATGTTCGCTGCGCGCAAGGTAGAAGGCGGCGCGCGACTGCGGATTCTCCCCGTAGCGCAACGGTTTGGCGAGCGGCAGCGAGAGCGCCAGCGAACCCGGGAGCTCGCGTACCACCAGGCCCGTCTCCAAGTAGCGCGCTATCGACGAATCGTATTCGGCCGTGCGCTCGAAGGCGCGGGTCGCAAGCAGACGCCGCGCCTGTAGATCAGGCCCGCCCGGGAGCGACTCTTGCACCTGTGCGTACTGGGCAGGCTCGACGAGCACCGTCACGTGTTCGAAGTTCTTGGCCGCGGCGCGGATCAGCGAGACACCGCCGATGTCGATTTGCTCGACCGCCTCTTCGAGGGTCGTCCCCGCCTTGGCGATCGTCTCTTCGAACGGATAGAGATTCACCACGACGAGCGAAATCTCGGGGACGTCGTGTTCTTGCGCCTGCGCCTGATGCGCGGCGTTGTTGCGATCGCGTAAGATCGCGCCGAAGATGCGCGGGTGCAAGGTCTTGACGCGCCCGTCGAAGAGTGCTGGAAATCCGGTGATCTCGCCGACGTCTTGCGCCTCGATGCCGTGCTCGCGCAGGTACGCGCGCGTCCCGCCGGTCGCATAGATCAGCGTGCCGTTTTGCACGAGCGCGCGCGCGAGTTCGACGACGCCCGTGCGATCGGAGACCGAGAAGAGCGCCCCGGCGTACCGGTTGAGTTCCGGGGGCGGCGCTTCTTTACGCAGTGACGGCGACAGCACGTTCCTCTCTCATCTCGGGTTGCGCCTCGGACAGATCGGCTGCGATGATGCTCGAGATCCCGGGCTCGGCCATCGTCACGCCGTACATGCGGTCGGCGAGTTCCATCGTCTGCTTGTTGTGGGTCACGATGATCATCTGCGCATCGGCCGCAAGCTCGCGCACCATCTGCGAGAAGCGCTCCACGTTGGCGTCGTCGAGGGCGGCGTCGATCTCGTCGAGCAAGTAAAACGGCGACGGCTTGACGGCGATGAGCGCGAAGATCAGCGCAGCGGACGTCATCGCGCGCTCGCCGCCGGAGAGCGAGGCCAACGTCATCATCTTTTTGCCCGGCGGTTGCACCGAGATTTCGATTCCCGTCTCGGAGAGCTGTTCTGCGTTGGTCTGCCACATCTTCGCTTCGCCGCCGGGAAAGAGCCGCGCGTAGACGTCGGTGAAGGCGGTGCGCACCTTCTCGAAGGTCACATTGAACTGTTCTTGGGTCTGCGTCTCGATCTCGGCGATCCCGGCCAGCAGCGCTTCGCGCGCGCGGGCGAGGTCGTCGAGCTGCGCGGTCAGAAACTTCTCGCGCTCCACGAGCTCTTCGATCTCCGCCTCGGCGTTGAGATTGACGTTTTGCAGGCGCGCGATCTCTTCGCGCAGGCGGGTGATCTCGGCGCCAAAGTCGCCGGTCTCTTGCGCGTAGCGCCGTTCGACGTCGGCACACTCGTCGATCGTCGCGGGATTTTGCGCAAATTGCGCAGCGAGCATCCCGAGTTCCGCATCGATCTCCGCTAGGCGAAGCCGCGCCTCATCGCCCGTCTGCGTCGCCTCGCGCAAGGCAATCTGCGCGAGGCGCAGCGAGGAATCGAGCTCGCTCGCGCGCGCCGTCATCTGCTCGCGCTCGCGACGAGCCGCCTCACCCGCGGCGGCGGCCTGCGCAACGCGCTCGTGCGCCGCCTCGAGTGCCGCTTGGCTCTGCTCGATCTTCTCACCCAGCGCTGCGATCTCGGCGAGCATCGCCTCGCGTGCGTGCGCCGCTCGCTCATGATCTTGATCGAGAATCGCAAGACGCGCATGAGCACCGGCGCGCTGCGCTGAGAGTGCCGCGATCGATTCGCGCAACCCGGCGATCTCCGTTGCGATCGCACGCTCGGCCTCTTGGGCCGCAGCGATCGTCTCACGCGCGTGTGCCAGCGAGACTTCCAAACGCTCGCGCTCGGCCGTCGTGGCGGACGGATCGGTCACCGGCCGTTCGAGCAGCAACAGACGCTCGCGCGCAGAGCCGAGTTCGGTTTCGCGTTCCTGCGCGCGAGCGAGCAACGCCTGGGCTTCGTGTGCCAGCCGTTCGCGCTCGTGCGCCGCGGCTTGTGCATGATTTTGCGCTTCACCCAGGGCACGCATGATCTCTTCGAGCTGACGGCGCGTCTCGTCGCGCTCGCGCGTGGCGGCTGCGCCTTCTTGCGTCGCCGCCGCGGCACGCTGCTCGGCTTGATCGAGCGCCGCTTTGAGTTTGGGGAGCTGTTGGCGTAGCGCACGACCCTGCGCGGCGCGCGAGAGAATCGAACGCTCGCGCCGGTAGCGGCCGCCCGTCATCGCGCCGCCCCCACGAATCTCGTCGCCGTCGAGGGTGACGACGGTATCGCGGAAGCCTTGCCCGCGCACCAGACGCACGCCGACCTCGAGCGACTCGACGATCAAGATACGACCGACCAGGAAAGCGACGATCCCCGCGTACGCCGGATCGGCTTGCACCGACGTGTGCGCGTACCCGATGACCCCTGCAATCCGCGGTGCGTCGCCCGGACCGCGACCGGTGCGCGTCCCCAGCGTGTCGAGCGGCAAGAAGGTCGCACGCCCGAGCTCGCGTGCCGAGAGATACGCGATCGCGCGTTCTGCGTCTTCTGCGGTGGTGGTGACGATGTTGGAGAGCGCTGCACCGAAGGCGATGTCGAGTGCGCGCGCATAGGGCTCGTCGACCCGGATCAGCTGCGAGACGACGCCTTGGATGCCGGAGAGCTCGCCGCGCGTCTGCGCCTCGAGGGTTGCGCGCGTCCCCGGAATGTGGCCTTCGAGATTGGCTTCGAGCTCCTCGATCGTGTGCAGGCGCGCCTCGGTGCTTGCCATCTCGCTCGAAGCGGTCCGCAGCGCCTCCTGCGCGCGCGCGAGTTCTTCGGTGGCTCGTGTGACCCGCTGCGTTGCGCCGCTCGAGGCCTCGGTTGCACGCGCGAGCTGTTCTTCGCGCGCGTGCATCTGCGCGTCGGCGTCTTCGTGCAGCGCCTGGTGAGCCGCCGCAGCTTCGCTTCGTTCGCGGGCCGTCTCGCGCAGTTCGTAGACCTCGCGTTCCAGCCGCTCGAAGTCGCCGCGCGTCGCTTGAAGTTGGGCGCGGCGCTCCGCCTCGTCCGCGGCGGCGGCCGCCGCCTGCGCTTCGACGTCGCGCAATTCGGCGTAAATGCGATCCAAGGCGGCGCGGGCCATCGCGAGCGCCTCGTGGGCTTTGCTCTCGCGCTCGCGCTGCGCCTCGACCTCGATTGCCATCGGGGCGAGTTCGCCTTCGAGCCGGCCAATGGTCGTCTCGAGTTCGGTGCGCTCGGCCGCCGTGCGCTCCCGATCGTCGGTGATCTGCAACGACTGCGCTTCGAGTGCTTCACGCCGCGCCGTCATTGCGGCGTAGTGCGACTCCAGTTCTGCCAACTCGCCGCGCACCTGGGTCTCGGTCTCGCGCAAGTCTTCGAGTTTGAGCTCGTGCGTGTAGAGTTGCGTACGTAACGCACTGAGATCGGCGTCGAGCACCGTGGTCTTGGAGGCGGCTCCGGCGCGCTCTGCTTCCAAGCCGTCGAGACGGCTCTGCAACGCTTCGCGCTCCGCCCGCCGCGAGGTGGTGGCGCGCACGTAGGAGAGGATCTCCAGGTCACGCAGGCGCGCGGAGGCTTTGCGGAAACGGCGCGCGCGCCGTGATTGCGTCTCGAGCTCGGGGATGCGCGCGGTGATCTCGGCGAGAAGATCGCTGATGCGCACGCCGTTCTGTTCGGTCTGCTCCAAGCGGCGCAGCGATTCGTTTTTGCGCGCGAGAAAACGATTGATGCCGGCGGTCTCTTCGAAGAGGCTGCGGCGATCGACCGGTTTCGACGAGAGGATGGCGTCGATCTGACCCTGCGAGACGATCGCGTACGAACCGGGGCCCAGGCCCGTACCCATCAGGATCTCCACCAGATCGCGCAAGCGCACGTGCTCGCGGTTGATGAAGAACTCGCTCTCGCCCGCACGATAGGCACGTCGCGTGAGCTGTACTTCAGCGGCGTCGACTTGCAGCCGGCGATCTTCGTTGTCGAAGGTCAGCGAGACTTCAGCCATGCCCAGGGGCTTACGGCGCTCGTTGCCCGCGAAGATCACGTCCTCGGTCTTGGTCGAGCGCAGCGATTTCGGGCTCTGTTCGCCGAGCACCCAGCGGATCGCGTCGACCAGATTCGACTTCCCTGAGCCGTTCGGGCCGACGATGCCGGTGACGCCCGGTTCGAACGTCAAGACCGTCTGCTCAGCAAACGTCTTGAATCCGAAGAGGCGCAGAGATTTGAGTCTCACCGGGACGCTTTCTTCGGCTTGCGCGCG
Source organism: Candidatus Acidiferrales bacterium (assembly GCA_035503775.1). GTDB lineage: Bacteria > Vulcanimicrobiota > Vulcanimicrobiia > Vulcanimicrobiales > Vulcanimicrobiaceae > DATJTD01. Next base: position 21,042 of record DATJTD010000207.1, on the reverse strand, counting down.
CCGCGCCCCGCGCCGGGAGCCACCTCCGGGGCGCCCTCGCGCTCCACACGCGCGAGCGCAACGGCGGCCGCAGCCTGTTGCGCGGCCTTTTTGCTCGGCCCCGTTCCTTCGCCCAGCTCCTCGCCGCCGACTGCGACTCGTGCGCTGAAGAGGCGCTCGTGGGCCGGACCCTCCGCCGACTCGGTGTAGAGCGGCATCCCGAGCGCGCGCTTCTGGGTCCACTCTTGGAGAGCGGTCTTCGGATCGCGCGGGAGGGGGGCATCGCCGGTCGGGCCGAGGTGCTCCTTGATGAGCAGACGCTCCGCCGTCGGAATTCCCGCAGCCAGCACCAGTGCCGCCACGAAGGCTTCGAAGGCGTTGGCCAAGGTCGAGCGATGGCGCGCCGGTGCCAGCTTCGCGAGGCCCGCACCGAGGACGAGGAATTCTTCGAAGCCTAGCCGTTCGGCGGTCTGCGCGAGCGCAGCGTCGCTCACGAGCGCGGCTTTGCGGACGGCGAGCTCGCCTTCAGGCGCGTCGGGATACTGCATGAAGAGCCAGCGCGCGACGATGAAGCCCACGATCGCGTCGCCGACGAATTCGAGGCGCTCGTTCGATGCGCCGGCGAGCCCTTCGCGCACCGCGCTCTCGTGCACGAACGCGGGCTCGATGAGCTCGAGCGCGGCATCGGCTGCCCCAGCACGCCGTAAGAGCGCACGCAACTTGCGCCGGCGCACCTCACCGGGCATCTGCCACACCGCCGGCTTTACGCACGTGCGTCAGCCTGTGTATTTTCCGAAGACGAGGACGCTGTTGTGGCCGCCGAAGCCAAACGAGTTCGAGAGCGCGACGTTGACCGTCGCCCGGCGCGCCACGTTGGGGACGTAGTCGAGCGTGCACTCGGGATCGGGGAATTCGTAGTTGATGGTGGGTGGTAAGATATCGCGGTAGACGGCAAGCGTCGTCGCCACCCCTTCGATGGCGCCGGCAGCACCGAGTGCGTGCCCGTGCATGCTCTTGGTGGAACTCACCGCGAAGGCGTGACCGTCGGCACCCAAGATGCGGCCAAGCGCTTTTGATTCGGCAGGGTCACCAATCGGCGTCGATGTGCCGTGCGCGTTGACGTAGTCGACGTCGGCGGGTTTGATGTTGGCGCTGCGCAACGCGCGCTGCAACGCGAGCTCGACGCCCGAACCAGTCGGGTCGACGGCGACCAGATCGTAGGCGTCGGCCGACTGTCCGTAGCCCAGCAATTCGGCGTAGATGCGCGCCCCGCGCGCGCGGGCGAATTCCAACTCCTCGAGGATGAGCGCCGCTCCGCCTTCGGCTAAGACGAATCCGTCGCGCTCCTTGTCGAAGGGCCGGCTCGCGCGGGTGGGATCGTCGTTGCGCGTGGAGAGCGCCTTCATCGAGCAGAAGCCGCCGGTAGCGATATCGGTGATGGTGGCTTCGGCGCCGCCGGAGACCATCGCGATCGCATCGCCGCCCGCGATGAAGTTGTAGGCGACCGAGATCGCATCGTTGGAGCTGGCGCAGGCGCTGGAGACGGCAAAGAGCGGCCCGCGCAAGTTGTGGCGCATGGATATCTGTCCGGGCGCCGCGTTGCTCATGAGCATCGGGATGAAGAAGGGGCTCACCCGGTGCGCTCCCCCGATCGCGCGCGCCTTGGTGACTTGATCATCCATCGTGATGATGCCGCCGATACCCGAGGCGACGACAGCGCCCGTCTCTTTGAGGACCTCTTTATCGTCGAGGGGAAAGTTCGCGTCGGCGAGCGCTTCGTTCGCGGCGACAAACGCGAATTGGGCGTAGCGATCCATGCGGCGCGCGTCGCGGCGGCCGATGAGGGCATCGGGATCGAAGCCCTTGACCTCGCCTGCGATGTGCGTCGAGAGGATCGATGAGTCGAAGGCGGTGATCGTCCCGATGCCGCTGCGCCCGGCGATGAGCGCCTCCCAAAACGCTTCCCGCGTATTGCCTAGCGGGGTCACGGCCCCTAGGCCCGTGATGACGACTCGTCGCTTCTCCAAGAATCCTCACACAAACAGAGCGGCCCGCGGCCGCTCGGCTGGGCAGATTCTCGCTGCCCAGCCCTTCGCCTTCGACCCGCTCGGGCGCAAGAGAGATGCGCTCCAGACGGTGCGGCAGGACCATCCCTGCACCGAGCGACAGGCTAAGACGCTCGTGTTGACCCTCCCTCGCCCAGCGCTGGTGGTCGTGGCCCTCGTTACGGCCGTGCGCATCTTCGTCGCCTTTCACTTCCCGCTCACCGAGGACGAGTCGTATTACTGGAGCTGGAGCCGCCACCCCGCCTTCGGCTACGTCGATCACCCGCCGATGGTGGCATGGTTGATCGCGCTCACGGCGCCCCTCGGGCGCGACCCAGGCTGGGTGCGATTGCCATTTATCCTATGCGAGGGCGCGACGGCGCTCGTGCTCGCGCGAACGGCGCTCGTCGTGGGCGGCAGCGCATGCGCGGCAACCGCGGCGGCCGTGGCCTTTACGGCGATCCCGCAGATTCGGCTTGCGATCGGCGAGGCGCTGCCCGATGGGCCGTACCTTTTGTGCTGGGCGCTGGCGCTGCTGTTCACCGCGAAGCTGGGTCGCGCGCGCGAGGCGCAGCCGGATTGGGGCGACGCCGCCGCTCTTGGCCTTGCGCTCGGGGGGACGCTGCTCTCGCGAGTCTTCGGCTGGGCGCTGGTCTTTGGTGTCGCCGCCTATGCCCTCGGGCCGTCCCGGCGCGTTCTCTGGCGGCGCGGATTGTGGCTCGCGCTCGCTCTTGCACTTGCGCTGTATGCCCCGTTCATCGTTTGGAACGCGACCCACCAGTGGGTGAACTTCACCTTCGCCGTTCGCGATCGCCAGCAATTCGGTGCGTTCTCGGTTACAAACGTGAGCGTGCTTTCGTCGGCGCGCTTTCTGGTGTATGCAATTGCGGTGTGGATTCTCGGCGTCGGCGTCGCGTTGCGGCCGCGACGCGCGCTCATCGCGTGGACGGCACTGCCGTTTCCGACGTTCCTGGCGGGGCTTTCGTTCTTCGAGACCGTCGAGTCGTATTGGTTGCTGGGGCCGTTCACGTCGCTGTGTACGGGGATTGGGCTTTCGTACGCACGCCTCTCGTTGCGCTGGCGCAGAGCCTTATGGGTACTGCTCGTTCCCGCGGTATATACGATCGTCTCCGCACTTTTCGTCACGCTTCCGGAGGGTGGGCAGCGCGCGCTCTTGCAGGCAACGCACGGCGGCGCGCAGGCAATGTATTCGAACGTCTTTGCGTACGCACCGTTCGCGCGCGACGTGCGGGCGCTTTCCGCGGGCCGTACGCCGCTCGTCATCACCGATCAATTTGAAGTGGCTTCCGAGCTCGCCTATTACGGCCTCGATCCGCTGGTCATCGGCGAGAGTTCGCACGCGCAACAATCGCTTGCGTGGCATGGCCCTCTCGACGTTCCGGCGCAGGTGTTGTTCGTCTCACTGAACCCTCCAGCAGCCGATGAAGATCTCAGCCGCCGGCTCGCGGAAGCCTTCAGCCGCGTCTCGCCGGGGCCCACATTCCACTACCGCTACGCCGGTGTCGACGCAATGACGTTTTACACGGCGTGGTGCGAAACGCCAAAAGCCCACGCCGGGCAGACGCTCTTCGCTCCCGACCTCGCTTTGGCGGGGGAGCATTCGTGACAGCGGCGGCCGCGACGAACGTCCCGCAAGAACGTGACGTTCTCGCCGGGCGCCGTGGCGACGTACTCGCGGTGCTGACGATCGTTGTCATGGTGATCGCCGTGCGTTCCCCGGCCCTCTTGCTCTCGGTAGCTGACTACGACGAGTCGCTCTACTTGCTGGTCGCGCGCGACGTACTCGCCGGACATCTCCCATATCTCACGGTCTGGGAGACCAAGCCGCCGCTCTTCTTTTTTCTCATCGCCGCTTGGTCGAAGATCTTTGGACTTTCGATCGTCAGCTATCGTTTCTTAGCGGATGCCGCCGTCGCCGTGACGGCCCTGGCGATCTACCGGATCGGCGCCGCCTTCGAGGCGCGCGGAAGATTGATCGGGTTCACCGCGGCACTGACGTATGCGGGCCTCACCGTCAGCGATTCGGGGACGGCGTCCGAGGCGGAGATATTCATCGCCCCGTTCATCACGCTTGCCGCTGCGAACATTCTCCCGGCCTTGGCGGCGCGCACGGGCGTGACGGCCCGCACGGCATTCTGTGCGGGGCTTTTCTTGGGATGCGCAACGCAGATCAAGGAATCAGCCGGGCTCGAGGCGCTCTACGTCGGCGTCCTCGGGGCGATCTTGCTGAGGCGCAACGTTGGTGCTTTGGCAGCATTGATCTTTGGCGCGGTCGTGCCGGTGGTACTGGACATCGTGCCGTACGCGGTGACGTCGACGATGCCGGCATACCTCGACGCGAACCTCTGGTCGCTGCTGCGACGCACGCACACGCCCTCTCATCCGCCGTATCTGGACGTCGTGCGTCAGCAAGCCGAAGCGCTCTTTCCGAGCATCTTCCTTGCCGCCGCGCTGCCGCAAGCGCTGCGGCATTCGGCATCGCGCGATCGGCGCCTCATATACCTGCTCGTCGCGTGGTGCGTCATCGACCTCGTCACGGTCGCCGGAATTCGGGAGTTTCTCGCGTATCAGTTTCTTCCCGTGATGGTGCCGCTCAGCGTAATCAGCGCTTGGACGGCGGTCCGCCTCCTCGGTTCCCGCGCCTCACTTGTGCCCGCAGCCCTCTCAATAGCAATCGGTATCATCGTCATTCACGACGCCGGACAACTCGTGACCGCGCAACGAACACTTGTGCAACGCTACGTGCGCAACGATCGGTACTATGGAGACGATACGATGCGGATCGCCGCCTACCTCGACGCGCATCGCGGAACAGGCAAATGGCTGTACGTCGCGCGCGATGAGCCGGTCTTGTACTTCCTGACGGGCGCCCCCGTTCCAACGCGCTTTCCCTTCCCACCCCACCTGATCCAACCCGAACAAGAGCAAGTCGCCGGAACAGACGGGGCCGCCGAGATTCGCCGGATATTCTCACGCAAACCACGTTACGTGGTCTTCGACGGCCCGGTGAGCCGACCGGAAGATGCCGCAGTCGCCGTCATCGCTCAAAATCTGCGCACCGACTACGACGTCGTCTTCAGCGTCGACGCTCGCCGCGTGTACTGCCGGCATCTCTGACGGCCTCCCGGCGCCGGGACCGCCTGTATCACTTGTGCGAAATTGAGGAATGTTCCGGGGTAGATCGAGCCAATTTTATCGTGGTTATGGAAGAGATCACCGTCGAAGTGGCGCCGGCAGCGACCGACGAAGTGCGCGAGTTGATCGCGGCGCTCGATCGAACGCTGGCCCAAGAGTACTCTGCCGAACAGCAGCATGGCCTCTCGGTTGACGCCATCTTCCAACCGCACGTACGGTTCTTCATCGCCCGGCTCGCGGGCGTCGCCGCCGGCTGCGGTGGCGTCGCCTTCTTTCCAACCTTTGCGGAGGTCAAGCGCATGTACGTACGCGAGAGCGCGCGCGGGCAAGGTGTCGCGCAGGCGCTGCTTGCACGCATCGAGAGCGCAGCAGCCGAAAGCGGGCTCGACGTCCTACGCTTGGAAACCGGAGACCGGCAATTCGCCGCGATCAAACTCTACGAGCGCGCCGGCTTTCGCCGCTGCAGCGCCTTCGGCGACTACGCCGCAATGTCGCCGCAAGCAATTGCAACGAGCATCTTTTATGAAAAGCCACTGACCCGCGCCTCCGCCTGAGTGCATCAAACAGCTGAGCAAGGGCTGCCGTAGCTATCGAATGCGCCGGGCATTTGCGCTCAAACTATCTCGACGGCGCTACGCGCGTTACAGCGAACGTACTCGAGTCCACATCATACTGCTCGTTGATTCCACCACCCAGTTGACCGCCGGAGCCGGTCGGAGGAGGCGGCGATAAATCGTACAGACCGATACCATATGTTTTTCCAGAGTTTTTACTAAGTATAGCGAGGTCCGAACCGTACTGGCTGAAGAAATTGACGGGGACGGGCGCGGGGTTCTCCTGTCGGAACGCAAAAACGGCTTCCACTGCTGCTACGTAAGGACCCGGGAGTTGCGTCTTTGCGCCCCCAGGAGCCAGAGATATGGCGCCGGAGTTCCTCGGCGCCGGCAGCCATCCCAGCACCTGCTGGAAGGACGCGAGCACGCTCGAGTTCGGAGGTCGTCAAGGTCGGGAGCTCCATTAAGGCGGTTCCTTGGCGGCTCCAGACCTCTCTGCTTGGGCTATGAGGCGACATCTGTGCCTTGCTCCTCACCCCGCTCCGTCCACCCCATTGCCCCGGGGGCGCCCCAGGTGGTATACTCCCGTCCGCTATGTTCCGTTTTGACCTTCAGCTCTTTGCGTCCAAGAAGGGCGCCGGCTCGACCCGCAACGGGCGGGATTCCAATTCTCAGCGCCTGGGGATCAAGCGCTTTGGCGGGGAGCAGGTCGTGGCGGGGCACGTGATCGTGCGCCAGCGCGGGACGAAGTTTTACCCCGGCGTCGGCGTCGGGATGGGGAAAGACAATACCCTATTTGCCCTCGTGGACGGCCAGGTCGCCTTCACGGAGCGCCGCAATCGGAAGTTCGTCAACATCGTCTCGGCCTAGTGGCGCGCGGCGGCCGCCGTCTGCGCGAGAGAGCCTGCGGGCTCTCTTTCATTTTCCGCGCCCACCGAGCAGCGGCTCGGGCGCTTCCGAAAGCCGCTGATGCAATTTATCGATGAAGCCACCATTACCGCCGCCGGCGGCCGGGGCGGCGACGGCGTCGTCGCCTGGCGCCGGGAGAAGTACGTCCCCAAGGGCGGACCGGCCGGCGGCGACGGTGGCCGCGGCGGCGACGTCATCCTCGAGGCGACCGCCGGCCTCTCGACGCTCATCGAGTTCCGGTTCAAGAAGACGTTCGCGGCCGAGGCCGGGAAATCGGGATCGACCTCCAACAAGTCGGGCCGCAGCGCCGAAGACTTGATCGTCCCCGTCCCCGTCGGCACCCTGGTCTACCGGATCGAAGCCGAGAGCGGCCGCAGCCTCCTGATCGCCGACCTCTCGGAAGACGGACAGCGCATCTGTATCGCCAAGGGTGGCCGCGGAGGCCTGGGCAACCAGCACTTCGCCACCAGCACGCGCCAGGCACCGCGGTTCGCTGAAAAGGGCGAGCCGGCGGAATCGTGCACGATCCGCCTCGAGCTCAAGCTCCTCGCCGACTGTGGGCTGGTCGGCCTCCCCAATGCCGGGAAGTCGACCTTGCTCGCCAGCGTCTCGGCGGCGCGCCCGAAGATCGCCGACTATCCGTTTACGACGCTCGAACCGCAGCTCGGCGTCGTGCGCCTCGACGTCGAAGAGTCGTTCGTGATGGTCGACATCCCCGGTCTCATCGAAGGGGCACACGAAGGTGCGGGCCTCGGCGATCGCTTTCTGCGCCACGTCGAGCGCACACGCGTGCTCCTACACCTCATGGACGGCGCGCGCGAACCACAAGAGATTCTCGCCGACAAGGAGACGATCGAACGCGAGCTGGCGGCTTGGAATCCCAAGCTCGTGCAACGCCCGACGATTCCGGTTATCACCAAACTCGATCTCCCCGATGCCCGCGCGCACTTCGAGCTCTTGCGCGCGCAGATACCCGAGTTGCGCGGCATCTCCGCGGCAACCGGCGAAAACGTGCGCGCGTTGCTCTTCGAAGCCTATCAGACGATCAAACAGACGCCACCGCCGTCGGTCGTCGACGACGAGATCCCGCGTTTCGTGCTCACCCCTAACGAACCGTTCGAGATCGTCGTCGAATCCAGCGGCGTCTTCGTCGTCGGCGGGGAACGGATCGAGCGACTGGCGGCGATGACCGACTTCGACTCCGACGAATCGCTCTTTCATTTCGAGCAAGTCCTCGCCAAGATGGGCGTGGAGAAGCGCCTGCAAGAACTCGGCGTTCGTGAAGGCGACACGGTGCGCGTCGCGCAGTGGGAATTCACCTACTCGTGAAGCTCGGGCTTCTCGGGGGGACCTTCGATCCGGTTCACTACGCACATCTCTTCATCGCCGAAGCGGCGCGCGTCGAACTGCATCTCGATCGCGTCCTCTTCCTCCCGACGCGTCTCGTGCACCATCGCGAGGTCGCCCAAGCCTCGACGCCCGAGCGCCTGACGATGTTGCGCGGTGCAATTGCACCCAACCCGTTTTTCGCCATCGACGAGACCGATCTCGCCGACGACGCGACCGGCTATACCGCCGACCTGATGCCCAAACTACGTGCACGTTTTTTGAACGATCATCTCACCTTCATCGTCGGCGGCGATTCGTTGCTCGACTCGCCGTGGCAGCGCTTCGGCGACGTCCTCGCCAACCTCGACGCCTTCGTGATCGCGCCGCGCGCGGAGAAGCGCGTGGACCGGCTGCACGGATTCCTCGCAACCCTGGACGCTGCGGCGCGCGAGAAGATCACGCTGCTCGATCTGCCGCCGCTCACCACGTCGGCAACCCTGGTGCGATCGCAGATTGCGCGCGGCGGCAGCATTCGTTACCTCGTCCCCGACTTCGTCGCGCGCTACGTCGCAGAGAGAGGTTTGTATGCCCGTTGAGAGCACGCAGACCGGCGAATTGACGCTCGGCGGCGTCGGCGTGAGCGAACTCGCGCACGCCTACGGGACGCCGCTCTTCGTCATCGACACGACCGTTCTCGACGCCAACGTCGCGCGCTTCGCTCAGGCGGCGCAGCGATTCGACATCGACGTCGCGTACGCCGGAAAGGCGTTGCTCTTCGTCGCGCTCGCCAAACGTTTGGTACCGACGCCGCTCAAACTCGACGTCTGTTCGCTCGGCGAGATCGTCACGGCCGAACGCGCCGGCTTTCCCGCAGAACGCCTCGTCTTTCATGGCTGCGGGAAGACCGACGAGGAACTCGACGCGGCAGCCGCCGCGCGCGTCGGGCGCGTCGTGATCGATCATCCCGACGAGCTGATCGCCCTCGGCGCGCGAGTGAGCGCCGCGCGGCCGCTCGACGTCTGCTTGCGCGTGAACACCGGCGTCGTGGCGCAGACTCACGCCTACGTGCGCACCGGCGGTGAAGATTCCAAATTCGGTTTCGGCCTGGACGCCGTGGAGAGCGCGATCGCGCAGACGCAAGCGACGCCGGGCCTGCGCCTCGTCGGCATCCATTCACACATCGGCTCGCAGATATTCGAAGCGCCGGCCTTCGCGGCAAATCTCGTCGCGGCACTCGACGTCTATGCGCTCGCACTGTGGGCCGGCGCACCGATGCGCGACCTGCTCATCGGCGGTGGGTTCGGCGTCGACGCAATCGCCGAACGCGTCGGCTTCGACGTGCCGGCGGTGCTTGGTGAGCTGCGCGCCCTGCTCAATCACGAGTCTGCGCTGCGCTCTTTTGCACCGCCACGCCTCGGCATCGAACCCGGGCGCGCAATCATCGCCACGGCGGGGACGAGCCTCTATCGCGTGGTGACGGCGAAACGGCAAGGCGCACGGCACTTCGTCATCGTCGACGGCGGGATCACCGACAACCCGCGTCCGGCACTCTACAACGCCTATCATCATCCACGGCTGGCGTCCCGCCATTCGAGTGCGCCCGAGATCGAGACGACGATCTGCGGCCGGGCCTGTGAGAACGATCAGCTCGTCGTCGCGCCGATGCCGTGCGACCTGCGCGCCGGCGACCTCCTCACCTTCGGAACGACCGGTGCCTATACGTTTGCCATGGCGAGCAACTACAATCGCTTTCCTCGGCCGGCTGCCGTCTTTGCCGGTAGCGGGAGACACCGGCTGGTCGTCCGGCGCGAAGATGCGGCGGATCTCTTAGCCCGTGACGATGCGGGCTGATCTCGCCTGGGTTTGGGGCTGCACGGCGACGACGCTGCTGATCGCCTGCGGGCATGCGGGCTCGGGCAGCGACCCCAACGGTGCCGTCTATGCCGCTTGGCTCGCGCGACGCTCGCACGTCGAGGTAACGGCCAGCGGCAGCGTCGCTCGGGTACTCGGGCTGCACGAGGGTCCCTCAGGCGAGCACGAAGGTTTTATCCTCCACCTGCGTGGCTCTGCGGGCCACGGACTCACCGTGCTCGTGGAAGACAACGTCGATATCACCGGGCCGATTCCGCTTGCGCCCGGCGACGACGTCGAGCTGCGTGGAGAGTACATCTACAACGATCTCGGCGGCCTCATCCACTACACCCACCTCGATCCCGCTGGCCATCATCCCGGCGGTTACATCAAAGTTGCCGGAAAGACGTACATGTAGCCGCAGGATGCGTGAGGGGATGCACCGCAGTGCCGACTGCGCCACCTATACAAGTGATATCCCGTTTCCTATACTGGAACGAAGCCGTGATCCGTGAACTACCGGCAATCTTGCTCGCGAGTGCCTCGCCGCGACGGCTGGAGCTGTTGACGTCGTTGGGCGTTGCCGTGCACGTCCGCGCAAGCGGCGTCGCAGAAGGGCCGCGGCCCGGCGAGACACCCGCGCAGCTAGCAGCCTCACACGCGGCCGCCAAGGCTGAGGCCGTCGCGCGTAGCGCGCCGGGCGCGTTCGTCGTTGCTGCTGATACGGTGGTGGACGTCGACGGTATGGCGCTGGGCAAACCCGTCGATGCCCGCGAAGCGCGAGCGATGCTGCGGCTGCTCTCGGGGCGCACGCACCTCGTGCATACGGCGTTCGTTATCATCGATGTGCCCGGCGGACGGCGCGTCGCTCGCTCTTCTACCTCGCATGTCACCTTTGTCGCGCTGGACGAGGCGGCGATCACTGACTACGTTGCAACCGGGGAGCCGTTCGACAAGGCCGGAGGCTACGGTGTCCAAGGCCGCGGGGCGGCACTGGTCGAGCGAATCGACGGCGACTTTTACACCGTGATGGGCTTCCCGCTCGGTCTCTTCATTCGTTCGCTGCATGAGCTCGGGTATACGTTGCCGCTGAGCGCCGCGGTCGGTGCGGGTGCTGCATGAACGCCATCGGTGATTCGCTGCGGGCTTCGATCAGTCCGGATATCGGTCTCGATCTCGGCACGGCGAACACCGTCGTCTACGAGCGCGGCGCCGGCATCATCGCAAGTGAGCCGTCCGTCGTCGCCTACGACTTGGGCTCCGAAGAGATCATTGCGGTCGGGCGCGCGGCCAAGGAGATGGACGGTCGAGCCCCCGACCGCATTCGCGTCGTGCGGCCGCTGCGCCGCGGCACGATCTCCGATTTTCGTGCGGCGCAGACGCTGGTGGCGACGCTGGTCGACCGCGTGCTCTCCTCGCGGCCGCGCATCGCGCCGCGGCTGATCACGTCGATCCCGGGCTGTGCCACCGACATCGAGTGCAAGGCCGTCGAACAGGCGGTGCGTGCCGCCGGGGCGCGCTTCACCACCTACGTTCCACAAGCGGTAGCCGCCGCTGTCGGCGCGGGCCTGGATATCACGACCTTGCGGGCGACGATGGTCGTCGACATCGGCGGGGGGACGACGGAGATTGCCGTCCTCGGGCTCTCAGGCGTGATAGCGCTCCGTTCCGTCCAGATCGGTGGCGACGCTTTCGATGAAGCGATTCGTCAACGTCTGGCTGCCCAACGCTTTCTCATCGGTACGCTCTCGGCCGAGAAGCTCAAGATCGAACTCGGCTACATCGGGCGCGCCCCCGGGCGTCCCTCCATCCGCGTCGCGGGGACCGACCTGCACGCCGCCGCGCCGCGACCCCGCGAGATCCACGAAGAGTTCGTCGGTGAGGCGATGCGCGAAAGCCTGCAGGCGATCATTCGCGCTGTTTGGTCGGTCTTGGAAGCGTCGCCGCCGGACGTCGCGGCCGATTTGATCGAGAGCGGCATCACGCTCACCGGCGGAGGTGCGCTGATCCCCGGACTCGCACACGAACTCAGCAGCCGCACGAACCTTCCGACGACGGTGGCTCCGGGCCCCCTCGAGTGCGTCGCGCGCGGTGCCGGGGAGATCCTCGGCTCACCTACGCTGCTGGAGCGCCTCCGGCCTCAGGCCGACAAGCTTACCAGGTGGTATCAATCTTTACGTATCGGGATGAAAGAAAGCTATTCACCGTAGTCGGCGGCGTGATCGTCGCCGCGCTCGTTGCGCTTGTTCAAATTACCGCGGTTCGTTCCGGAAAACCTAGCCCGATCAGTGCCGGCGTTACGACGTTGATGGCTGTCGGGCAGACGCTGGTCACCGGAATGACCGGCGGCATGCATGCAGCGGTGAGTGGAATGGCCGACGTGCCGCGCCTCTGGCACGAGAACGCAGTCCTTCGTGCGCGAGATCTCGCGCTGCGTTCGGAAAACGATCGTCTGCGCGAAGCGCTGGCGACGCTCGGAGACGTGCGGGCGATCGAGCGCGCTCACGACGAGTATCCCAGCGGTATCGTCGCGCAGACCATTGGGTACGACCCCGAGAATCAGTCGCGTCTCATCACGATCGATCGGGGAGCCCAAGCCGGTGTCGTCACGGACGAGGGCGTGATCGACGACGACGGCGTCGTTGGCCGCGTCTTGCAGGTGACGCCGTTCACGAGCACCGTCTTGCTGCTCACCGACCCGGCGAGCCGCGTCCCGGCCGTCGTGCGCCGCGGGCGCTGGTGGGGAATCGCAACGGGGACCGGGAGCCGCGTGCAAGTACAGTACATCTCGCAAGACGCGCCGCTACGTGCCAAAGACGAAGTCGTCACCGGTGAGGGCCTCTCGTTTCACGCCGGTCTTCCGATCGGGCGCATCGTCTCGGTCTATCATCCCGAAGGGGCGCTGTATCAGACAGCGACACTCGAACCGGCAGTCGCCTTCGGACGCCTGAACTATGTCCTCGTCGTTCCAAAGTAAACCCGCGCCGTCGCTTGCCGTCTTCGATCCGGAGTGGTGGAAGGTCGCGCTTGCCGTCTATTTCGCACTCCTGCTGCAGACGACGGTGCTCACACGCTTCGACCTCCGTGGCGGCCGGCTCAGTCTGGTCCTACTCGTCTTACTGTGGTTTGCTCGGCACGCGGGCGTCCGGCGCGCGACGCGCTTCGGTGCGATCGTCGGCATCTGCGAAGATGCGTTGGCCTCTTCGGGCGTCGCCTGGACGGTCGCCGACGCCGCGATTGGTGCGATGACAGCCGCTCTCGCGCGCACCCCAATTGGCGACTCCTTGCTCCTGGCGGCGCCGACGGTCGCGCTGCTGACCGTTGCGCGGTACGCCGTCTTCGTGGCCGTCCTGAGTGTTGAGCGCGGCTCGCAGAGCGTCACACCGGTGCACTGGCATGCGGCCTTGTGGCAAGGCGTGCTCAACGGCGGCGTCGCGCTGATCGCGCTGCTCTTCGCTCTGCGCTTCGAACTCCCGTATGGCGAGCGCGACGGGCGCTGAGCGTCGCGTTGCGCGCCTCCCCGCGCAACCGACACGCTGGAAGCTGGTCGTCTTCATCGCCGGCCTCGCGCTCGCGCTGGCGGCGCTGGTGAGCCGGCTCACCGTGGTGCAGATCGTCGAGGGGCCGCTCTACGCGAACAAAGCGCGTGAGAATCAGATTCGGCGCATCCCCGTCGCCGCGCCGCGCGGACACATCTACGACCGCAACGGCGTCGTGCTCGTGCGCAGCCGTCCGTCGTTCGTCTGCGGCCTGGTTCCCTCCGAGGTCCACGACATCACGATGACGCTTCGAGCGATTTCGAAGATCGTGAACGTCCCGGTGGACGTCCTGCAGCACCGGCTGCTGCACCACCGCGGGATCGACTACGACAACTTCGACGAGGTCGCGACCTACGAGCCGTATGGCCCGGTCATCCTCGCCTCCGATCTCTCGACGGCGCAGATGGCGCGCCTCGCCGAAGCGCAGACGCATCTCCCCGGCGTCGATCTCGAGGCACAGCCCGTGCGTGACTACCCGTACGGCGGACTCGGATCGCACCTCTTCGGTTACGTCGGCCAGATCACCGAAGACGAGTATGCCGCGCGCAAAAATCAAGGGTACACGCCCAACGACGTCGTCGGCAAAGACGGCTTGGAAGCAGCCTACGACAATGTGCTGCGGGGCATCCCCGGTGGTGACCAAATCGAAGTCGACGCGCAAGGTCAGCTCGTGCGCAGGCTGGCGCCGGTGGAGTCGGTGCCCGGCGACAGCTTGGTCCTCTCCATCGACTGGCGCTTGCAAGAACTCGCCGAATCGGCGCTGCGCACGCACATCGACGACGTTGCGAAACTGCGCAAGCGCTCGATCTCGGGCGCCGTCGTCGTCCTCGACCCCTACAGCGGCGCCGTGCTCGCGATGGCCTCCTATCCGAATTTCAACCCCAACGACTTCGCGACCGGCATCAAAGAATCGACGTACTCGCGTTACCTCAACGATCCGTTAAAGCCGCTGTATAACCGGGCTATCGGCGCCGCGACTGCGACCGGATCGACGTTCAAGATGGTCACCGGCAGCGGCGCGATCTCGTCCGGCGTGATCGCTCCCGATCAGGTTCTCTACGACAGCGGCTACTGGAATTGTTACGGTGCGCTCTTTCGCGACATCGCCGCCGGAGGACTGGGAACCACGGACTTCGTACGCGCGCTCGCCGCTTCGTCGGACGGCTATTTCTATCAGGTCGGATACCGGATGGGACACGCGCGCCTGCGCTACTACGCGCTGCAGTACGGCCTCGGACATACGCTCGGCATCGACATCCCCGGTGAGTATCCGGGGAATTGGCCGACCGAGCAGTGGATGCAGGAGACCTTCGGTCCGCAGTATCACCTCGAGCCCAGCGACGTCTGCCAATTGGCCATCGGGCAGGGCGCGATGCAGGCGACGCCGCTGCAGATGGCCGACATCGTCGCGACCGTCGTCAACGGCGGGACGCTGTACCGCCCGCGCCTCGTCTGGCGCATCCGCAATGCCGCCGGCGTCACCGTGCGCAGCTTCAGGCCCGACGTGATCCGTCACGTCAACGTGACGCAGATCGCGCTACGTCAGGTACGCGCCGGGATGGCGGAGGTGACCGATCCGATCGGTACCGCCTACGGCTTGGCGATCCCCGGGATTCCGTTCGCCGGCAAGACCGGCACCGTCGAGACCGACGGCGGCGACGGTCCCAACACCACCTGGTTCGTCGCCTATGCGCCGATCGATCACCCGAAGATTGCGATGGCCGTCTTCATGGAGCGCTCCGGCGGCTACGGTGCCGATACGGCAGCACCCGTCGCGCACGACATCATTGCCTCGTACCTCGCGAACACCGTCGCCTCGCCTTCTCCCACTCCGCGCTGAGGGGCGCCTATCGCAGGCGCTTGGCGACCAGCGCGTCGACGAGCGCGTCCAAGATACGCGGATCTTCTTCTTCGTGCACGGCTTGGCGCAGGATCGGTGTCGTCCAGTCGTCGGCGATGACACCGAGCCGCTGCACCAATTCAAAACGACCGTCGGCAGAAAGCTCACCCGACTGTTCATCGAGCAAGTACGGCCAGGTAATCTTTGATTGCATTGATTTGGGCGCGTCGGCGAGCACGTCGATGGCACTCGCCGAGACGCGCGAGGGCGTGACGAGCGCCGCCTCGCGCTCGCCGCGCGGCCCGACCGTGGGCTCTCGCATGATCCAGACGAGCATGCCGATACCGAGAACGAGAAACACGCCGATCGCCAGCAACAGGTGGCTCACGATCAAGGGCTACGTCGTCGCGTCTGCCGGCACCCGCAACAAGTGGAGCACATCGCGCAGCGCCGCGTCGAGGTGCGGGAAGCGTTCCGAGGTCAACGCTTTGTGAAAGGCGGTGACCGGTCGCTGCGTAAAGGCGCCGAGCGTCTCGATGAGATCGTTGCGATAGATGCCCATGCGCGTTGAACTGGTCTCGCCGTAGTCGAGCGATTCCCCGAGCAAGTGGGCGAGCGCGTACCACGGCGCTGCGCCGCCTAGTGGTGCGTCGGCGACCTGCTTTGCGAGCGCTTCGGAGCGCACCGAGTCGATCGTCGTGCTCATCCGCGCCGCTCCGGTGCTCTCGGGAATCGGCCGGACCGAGCGCTCATCGGCCAGTCCTGCCAAGAGATGCCAGGTGGCATCACGCGAGGCTTGGCTCTCGAGCTCTTTGGCACTGAGCTTGAAACGCGGGAGGCGTAAGGTGACGAAGAGGCGGTCGAGCGTATTGCGCAGCGCGACTCGCTGCGCTTCGAGCAGGGTGTCGAGGTGCGCCGACCCGCTGCTCACATCCGGGAAGAAGGCACGCAGCGCGAAGAGGTGCGTGAGCAACGCTCCGAAGTCCGCCTCGTCGAGGAAGCGCAACGTGCGGTCCAGGCGCTCCGGGGAGAACTCCGCGACGAGCTGTAGGGCCGGCGCCGGCGAGACGTTGCGCTCGGGCGGCGTAGCCAGGACCACACCCCCTTCGAGCGGAGCGGCGTCGATCACGTCGTTCTTTTCATTGGCATTCGGGGTGAGCGCGAGAACGCGGCGCATCGGGCGATCACCGCCGGGTAAGCGTTCCACGCTTCCCGCCCCGATCGAGTAGGCGGCGGCGCCGGCAACCGAAAAGGGCAGATCCGTCGAGGTGACGGGGAAGGCCGGAGCCGAGCGCACGACGATCGGTGCAGCCTCGGTCGTGTAGCTTCCGCCGTTGTCGTAGGTGATCTCCGCTTTCGTACGGATGACGGTGTCGGCGGGGAGCGGCGTGTTGACGATTGCGAGCCAGCCGACGATGATCTCCACCCCGGGCGCGACGTCGGTGAGCGCGAGACCTTGATCGGACCACAGCAGCGAGGTTCCATTTTGGTCTTGCAACGCGACGCCGTTGACCGAGGTGCTGCACGGCACGTACGCGGTCGAATTGGGACGCTGCACCTTGATCACGAGGCGCTGTGCCGCGCCGTCGCCGGTATTGCGCAGCGCGAGCGTGTAACCGAGTTCGGCCCCCGCATCGACGGCATCTCGTGGCGACGAGACCAACGTCGCGCCGTCGGAGAAATTCGGTTCGGCGGTCGTCGTGATCGTCGTCGTCTCGAGGATGATCGGCGGGAGACCGCGCCCGACGACCGAGCCGTCCACCGTCGCTGCAAAACCCCGCGGCACGAGATGCACGAGGCGCAGATGCACCGTCGCTTGGTGCGTCTCGCCCGGTTCGATGTCGCCGATGACGATCTGCGAGCCGTCGCGCGTCGCCCCTTCGACGGTTTCCAGCCGCAGTTCGGGCGAGTAGCGCAAGGCGACGCGCACGCCGCGCGCGCGGTCGTTGCCTTCGTTGCGCAGGTTGATCAGCACCGCGCAGACGCGGTCGGGGCGCAGCGCTTCGTTCGTTTGCAGCCGCAGATACGACGATGAAGGCACAAAACGCGGCCGCGAGCGCACCTGCGTCACGGGGGCTTCGAGATCGAGCGAGGCGCAATCGGGAGCGGAGAGGCTGACACCGACGTGGATGTCGGTGCCGTCGGCAATTGGCGAGCAGACGGTGCCCGTGATCGTCAGCGCGCGCGGCATCTGCGGTTCGAGTGGCCCAAGGGCCAACGTCGCGCCGCTCAGCGTTCGGGCATCACCGGCTTCGCGCACTTCGACGTCTTGCAGCGTCTCGCCAAAACGGAAGGTCGCCGTCGGTTCGGCTACCGTCGTCCCGTCGTTGAGCAGCGTAAGGAGATAGTGCGCCGTCTCGCCCGGCTCGAGGACCGGTGGGCTCAGACGCGTCAGACGCGTACGGCTCGGTGAAAAGCGCGGCTCGGACGCAATGACCAGCGAACGATCGAAAGAACGCGTCCCCGTCGACCAGCGCAGCTTCGCCGTGATCGGAAGCGTCCGTCCGTTGGGCGCCGGCGAGGTGACGACGGCGAGCGCCTCCACACTCGTCGAGGCGTGCGCCTCGACGTCACCGAGAGCGACCGTCGTGACCTTTTCACGGTCGGGGAAGGCCTGCCCGTCGACGCGGAGCGAGCCGCGCGCGAACGTGAGGCCCGCGGGCAGGTCGAGTTGCGCGGTGACGTCGCGCGCAACAGACGTCCCCGTGTTGTGCGCGAGGAGGCGCAGCTGGATGTGCTGGCCCGGGCCGATTTCGTCAGGCACCGGGACGCCGTCGGGGCGCACGACCTCGAAGCGTGTCTCATCGCCGTCGAACGAGGCGAGCGAGGTGACCGGCACCATCGCGATCGGCAGATCGAATTCGCTGATCTCACGCGATCCGACCGAGGCGCGCGCGACGATCGGCGTCCCGTCGCCCAAGAGCGCATCGATACGCGCGCGGTACTGCACGTTCAACGTCGCCCCAGGCCCCAGCTTGCTCGCCACGGTCACCGGATTGGCGTGCCCAAACGGCTCGCGGCGCTTCTGGTCGTCGAAATCGACGCCGTCGATTTGAATCGTTCCGGGGACGTAGGTCGTTCCGATCGGGGTCGGCATCACCAGGACGACACCGTTGGCGCTGCTCTCGCCGGAATTTTGTATACGCGCCGCAACGATGAGCTCGCTTCCGGGCGTCGTGTCGCGCACCGGGGTGATCGAGACGCCCGTTTTGTCGTTCTGCAGCTTGGGCTTCGCCCGAACGATCAGGCGAACGATGTTCGACCCGATCACCGGGATGTCGAACGACGAGATCGCGGCCTGCAATTCGATGACCGAATCGTTTTCGATCGTCGGGGCGACGACGTAGGCGAGGCTCAGGCGCCGTTCGGACCCCGGCTCGACGTCGCCGATGTCGACGCCGCTCGAGTTGACGATCGATCCGACGCCGGCGAGGCTATCGAGCGGCGTCGCGTCGATGTGGCCGGAGTCGACGAGGTACGTCAAGCCCTCGGGAAGCGAGAAGCGGACGCGCAGCCCCTTCGCCGGGCCGCCTCCGAGATTGGTGAACGAAAACGTCGCTCGAACCGTCATCCCAGGTTCGATAAATCGTTCCGGCGAAACGACGAGGGTTCGCAGGCCTTCCGCCAGAGACGGCGCGCCCGGCGTGAAGATGTCCGTCAGGGTTCGCAGGATAAGCCTCCAACCTGGAAGAGCGCGGCAGCCTTCGGCATGCTACCTTGCTCGCCCTTGACTCCGGTGGCCGACGTTCTCTAACCACATTCATGGAGACTCCCGATGATCGCTTCCCGAAGTATCTCGTCAAGCGCGGTCGGCCGCTTGAGTACCGAGGGCGCCTTTGCGGTGCTCGCGCGCTCGCGCGAGCTGGAGGCGCAGGGTCGTGCGCTCGTCCATCTCGAGGTCGGCGAGCCCGACTTCGACACCCCCGAACACATCAAGCGGGCCGGGATCGCCGCCATCGAAGCGAACCAGACGCACTATACGCCGTCGTCGGGGATCGCGCCGCTGCGCGACGCCGTCGCCGTCTACGCCGCGAAATTTCGCGGGCTCGACCCGATCTCGCGCGATGAAGTCGTCATCAGCCCGGGCCTCAAGATTCTGATCTGGAATGTGCTGGTCGCACTGCTCGATGCGGGCGACGAGATCATGTATGCCGACCCCGCGTATCAGTCGTATTCGAACGGCGCCGCCTATCTGGGTGCGCGCGCCGTTCCGATTCGTCTCCTCGAGGAGACCAACTTCCGGCTCGATCTCGACGAGTTCGCCGCCAAGATCTCCGATCGCACCAAAGTGCTGGTGCTCAACTTTCCGCACAACCCCACCGGCGGCGTCCTCACGCGCGACGATCTGGAACGGATCGCCGAGCTCTGCATCAAGCACGACGTGATCGTCGTCTCCGACGAGATCTACTGCCGCAACATCTACGACCGCGAGTTCGTCTCCATCGCCTCTCTCCCCGGGATGCGCGAACGCACCATCATCCTCGACGGCTTCTCCAAAGCGTACGCGATGACGGGATGGCGTTTGGCCTACGGGATTATGCCGGCGGCGATCGCGCGCGACGTCATTTTGATCAACAACAACACCTTCTCGTGCACCGCAACGTTCGTGCAATATGCCGGCATCGCCGCACTCCAAGGCCCCGACGGGCCGACGCAGGCGATGGTGCAAGAGTTCGCGCGCCGGCGCGCGGTCATGGTGAACGGACTCAATTCACTGCCGGGCTTTGCCTGCCCGATGCCCGCCGGCGCCTTCTACGCCTTTCCAAACGTTTCGCAGATCACGCGCGACGACAAGCAACTGGCGTCGTTTCTCTTGGAAGAAGGCAGCGTTGCCGCGATCGGCGGCTCGTGCTTCGGCGATGCCGGACGCGGCTACATGCGCTTCTCTTACGCCAACTCACTGGAGAACATCACCTTGGCAATCGAGCGCATGCGCGCCGTCTTGCCTCGCTTCAAACCCGCCTAGCCGAGCTGCATCGCCGACTTCACGTCGGCGAGCGTCGCTTCGGCGACGCCCCGCGCGCGCTGCGTCCCTTCGTCGATGATGACCTTGACGTGCGCGGGATCAATCTCTGCGCGGCGCTCGCGCACCGGGCGCAAGAAGGCGTTGAGGTTTTCGGCGAGTTCACCTTTGCAACTCACACACCCCAGCGCTCCCGAGCGGCAGTTCTCTTCGATCCACGGCGCCCGCGAGGCATTGGCGATCTTGTGCAGGGAAAAGACCGGACATATCTCGGGACGGCCCGGATCGTTGCGCCGAATCTTCTGCGGGTCGGTCACGTAGGAGCGCACCTTTTTGGTCGTCGTCTCCTCGTCGTCGGCGAGATCGATTGCGTTTTTGTACGACTTGGACATCTTGCGTCCGTCGATCCCCGGGACGTCGGGGAAGGCCGAGAGCACGCCCTGCGGTTCGATGAGCGTCGGGCCGTACAAGTTGTTGAAACGGCGAACGATCTCGCGTCCGAGCTCTAAGTGCGAGAGCTGATCCTTGCCGACCGGGACGACCTCGCCGCGCATGATCGCGATGTCGACGAGTTGCAGGACGGGATAGCCGAAAAATCCGTAGGTCGCGATCTCCGGGCCGAGCTGCGCAATCTGATCCTTGTACGTCGGTACCCGTTGCAGCCAAGAAACCGGCGTGATCATGCCGAGCAAGACGGCGAGTTCGCTGATCTGCGGTACGCGCGACTGCAAATAGATCGTCGAAAGCTGCGGATCGATGCCGGCGGCTAGCCAATCGATCACCATTTCAATCGTGTCTTGACGGATCGAGCCGGTCGATTCGTAGGCCGTCGTCAACGCGTGGAGGTCGGCGATCTCGAAGAACGCGTCGCCGGTGC
>DATJTD010000206.1:0-17306 GCA_035503775.1 Candidatus Acidiferrales bacterium | reverse complement strand
AGCGTCGGCATGTTCGAGCACGTCGGCCGTCGACGCTTCGACGAGTACTTCGAAGCGGCGTACCGTGCGCTGCGGCCGGGCGGCCTCTTTGTAAACCACCACATCACGGGGACAGCCGGAGGCCGCTTCATCGACCGGTACGTTTTTCCGGATGGTGAACTCGTACCGATCGACGTGAGCGTCCACCACGCGCTGCGTGCCGGCTTCGACGTTCGCGACGTCGAGAATCTGCGCGAGCACTACGCCCGAACGCTGACGGAGTGGGTCGCAAACCTCGAACGCAACGGGGCAGCCGTCACCCGCATCGCCGGAAGCCGCGCTTTCCGGATCTGGCGTCTGTACATGGGAGGCAGCGCGCAGGGATTCCGCAGCGGACGTCTCGGCCTCTTTCAGACCCTTTTGGCGAAGCCGTACGCCGATGGGACGGCTGCAATTCCCGCCACGCGACGTGATCTCTACGCCGGTTCACAGGCGGCTCTCAGGCCGTCTTAGGTAGGATCGTGCCTGGGTTTGACGTCGGGATTTGGGGTGGTATACTACTTCCATCATGGAGAGGAGAGAGACGATCCACGCTCCGTACGGTGACATTGCGGCTCACGAGCATGCGATGTCTGCTCCGATGGGCCAGATCGTTCGCGAACTCAGCGACTTGCTGGGAGCCACGACCGTCGCGGCAATTGGCGGTGTCTCCGAGACGCGCGCCGTGCAGCAGTGGATGGGCGATCGTGCTCCGCAGCGTCCGCACGTGCTTCGGTTCGCCCTCCAACTCGCCACGATGATTGGCGCGAGCGCTGACAAACAAGTTTTACGCGCCTGGTTTCAGGGTGGAAATCCTCACCTCGGAGACGCGGCGCCGTTGACTCTTTTACGCGATCAACCGCTCGAGGCGGTCCAGGGACCGTTGCTCGCGGCCGCTCGCTCCTTCGCTTCTCGCCGCTAGGCGATCGGGTAAATGTGGGCGATCGATTCCAGGTGTAATAGCAGTCCTGGCCCCAGCTTGTAAGTTGGGCGGGGCCGAGCTACGCTGAGTACTCCTAATCGGCGCGGCACAGAGGCATCGCGCAAGGGGTTTCGATCGTGCTCGATGTTTGGTCCACCGTCTCCGTCCAGGGAAATGCATTCATCCAGGAAGCCGTAGACGGCGGCGCGCACTGCCTGCACGTCCTCGGCGATCTCGATATCGCCAACGTGCGCGAGTTTGAGGCGGCGGTGGCATCGGCCGTTCGCGGAGGGAATCGTCTGGTGCTGGACCTCTCGCAGTGCTCGTTCATCGACTGCAGCGCGCTCACGGTGCTCGTGCGCACCTATGAACGGCTTGGCAAGCGCCTCTGCGTCGTCACGGGGAGTCAGGGCGTCGTTACGTTCTTGTTCGAGCTCACCGGCCTCGGCCAGTGGCTTCCCGTCGTGCCGACCCTGGCGCAGGCCTTCGGCAGCGCGGCTTCCTGTTAGCGGCGGTAGCTCATCCCCAGCGCAACGTAGTGTGCCTTACTGCGGGCGACACTGTTGAATGCGGTGCCCAGCCCGAAATTGAAGAGCGTATTCTGAGAGATTTGGTCGGCGATCGCGGCGTCGCCAAAACGCTGAGCGGCTGCGTGCTGCATCACGAATCGGTCACCGATGTCTGCCGACAGCCGCAGCGCGGGATCCATGGCGAGTGCCAGGCCGATTCCCGAGGTGGAGTAGAGGTGACTCGAACCCGTGCGTGAAGTCGCGGCGCCCAGCAGTCCATTGAGCGAAAGGCGCGGCGTGAGAAGATAGACGGGGGTCGCGCCGAGCGAGTATTTTGATTGTGAATGGCTCGGCACAAAGCGCGAGGCCGGCGGAAGATCCTCGGCGTGCAGCGAGAGTGCCGCGCGTCCTGCTTCGAGCGCCGTGTACGCAGCGCCGAACCCCAGCGGAGTGACGGGGTAGAGGCCGGCACCGGCGTGGCCGGATTCGGCGACCTGTGAGGGCGCATCCAGGACGAACTCGAGCCGGGAGACGAGTGCGCTGCGCACGCGCAAAAGCGGATAGGCAGCAAGGGCCGTTCCGCCGATTTTTGACGCGTTCTGGTAGTACAGCGTCTCGAGGAGTGTTGCGCCACGCGGAAGCGTGCACGGCGCCGGGAGGTCGCTGGGTCCATCGGTGTAGTCCGCCGTCGACGTCACGAGCGGGCCGCAGGCGCCGCTCATCGTCGTCGCGGCTGATGGTGAGACGGTCGCTAACGTGGCCGCTGCCACGAGAGCGAGGCCGCACGCAGCGTTACGGCGATTCTTAACGCAACCGAACATGCTCAACCGCTTTCCGTGTGTAGGGACAGACGCTTTGTTCCGGAGCCGTCATTGGCTACTTGCGGCTGATTCACTTCTGGGAGGAGGCGCGGGCCCTCGTGAATTTCTCGCGGTATCCGCGTGACCTTAGGAGGTACGACAACGTACCAACTCCCAGTGCATTATCTGCCGGAAAGCACTACCGCTCCGCCGCGCTGAAACGTTGCGAAGTCGATCGGTCCACGCAGTAAATTCTCGAATCCCCCGAGGGCGATCGCCGCGATCGCTAGGAAGACGAGGCACGCGTGGAGTGCAGCAGGACTGACCCTTGAACGGCGGTGGCGCTTGGGTTGGTCCCGCTCGCGGTGGCCGCGAGCGCCGGCGCTCACGAGGGAATTTCACCCGGCTGGAGCCAACTGGCTCAACGCCGCTGGGGCTCGCGCAAAATCCGCGGAACGCAAATGTATCACATATTGCCATTGTGGCGGCTCCTGCGGTTGGATATGATGCGCTCGCGCGGAGTTTCACTCGTTTGTTTTCGCGTTCGCAGAGAGAGAGTTCATCGACGATGCTGGGCCGAGTATTCGAGGAAGAGATCTGTTCCCAACCCGCGCTGTGGGCGCGTATCGCCGCATCGAACAAGGCATACGATCTGGCCCGCGCGGTGAGCGATCGCGACGTCGTGCTCTTAGGAAGCGGTAGTTCGTTGTTCGTCGGTCAGTTGGGTGCTCTGGCGCTCCGCCGGCGTGGCATACGGGCCTCCGCCCTGGCAGCCTCGGAAGCGCCGTTCGATAACGGCGCTTACAAGCACTGTGCGGTCATCGCGCTCTCGCAGAGCGGGCGCTCGACGGATCTGCTCAATGCGCTCGACGTGCTCAAGCCCTCGCGCCTCGTCGCGCTCACCAACAGCGCCGATTCGCCGCTCGCGCAGCGGGCCGACGTCGTCATCGACGTCGAGGCCGGCCCTGAGATCGCGGTTCCTGCGAGCAAGAGCGTCACGGCGATGGCGGCCATTTTGCTTTGGACCGCGGCGATTGCCTCGGGGAAAAGCGCCCGCAACGCCAAGACGCTCAATCAGACGGCCGAGGACGTAAGCGACTGGCTCAGCGGCGACGCGGTCGCCGAATTGGGCGAGGCGGCGCGGCACCTCGTCTCCAAGCGCAGCATCATCGTCGTCGGCACCGGTTACGGGCTTCCCGTCGCAAACGAGATCGCGCTAAAGTTCAAAGAGGCGAGTTATATGCACGCCGAAGGTTTTGCCGCAGGCGAATTCCGCCACGGCAGTACGGCATTGCTCGATCCGGCCTGCGCTGTTCTCGGCATCGTCGACGACGCCTCGCGCGCGACGGTGAACAAGCCGCTGGCGGACGCCGTGCAGACCGAGAGCCTGCGCTACGTGATCGGCGGTCACATCGGCGAGTTGCCGTTGCTCGGACCGATCGTGGACGAAGCCTTCAACACGCTCGCGTGGCTGGTGACCGGACAGATGTTGACGCTCATGGTCGGGCGTGCCCGGTATGTGGAGAGCGATGCGCCGCGCGGGCTCACGAAAGTCATGATTTGAGTCTGGTGCGAGGCGTCCGCCTACGCGGCGCCGTCGCAATCAACGCGATCTCGATGATCGGCATCGGGCCGCTCATCACGATGCCGCTGGTGCTCGGGGCGCTCCACGGCCCGCTCTCGCTGGTCGGATGGCTGTTGGGCGCGGTGCTGGCGCTGTGCGACGGCTTGGTGTGGGCGGAACTGGGCTCGCTCTATCCGTGCTCGGGCGGCACCTACGGCTATCTGCGCGAAGTCTTCGGGCGCAACAGCCTCGGGCGCTTCCTCGCGTTTCTCTTCGTCTGGCAGATCATCTTCGTCGCGCCGCTCAATCAAGCGACGGGATACATCGGCTTTGCAAACTATGCCGGATACCTCTTCCCCGCCGTTGCGGCGTCGCCGTGGGCGATCAAAGGGCTCGCAATCGCCGTCGGTTTGGTGACGATCGTTTCACTGTACCGGGGGATCGCCACGATCTCGCGCATTGGCATTGCGCTGGCGATCGCGAGCATCGCCACCTTGCTGTGCGTGATCGTCGCCTCCTACGCGCACTTCTCGCCGGCGATGGTCGCGACGCTGGCGCCGACGGATTCGGTGTGGGGCGGCTTGCGGGCGGGGCTCGGACAGGCACTCATCATCGCGATGTACGATTACCTCGGCTACAACCAGTCCAGTTGTATCGGTGCCGAAGTGCACGATCCGGCGCGTACGATCCCGCGCTCGATCGTGATCTCGATCGTGCTCGTTGCGGTGCTCTATATCGGGATGCAAGTTGGGGTACTCGGGGCCATTCCGTGGCAGTCCGTCATTCCGTTCGCCGACGGTTCGTTGCCGCCGCTCGGACAGCACGTCGCCTCGGCGATCGTCGAGCATTCGTTCGGCTCGTTCGCCGCCGTCGTCGTGACGGTGCTGATCCTGGTCACGGCCTTCGCCTCGGCCTACGGCTGTCTGCTTGGCTATTCGCGCATTCCATTCGCGGGTGCCGAAGACGGCGTCTTCTTCCGGCAATTCGCGCATCTGCATCCCAAGCACCGGTTCCCGGACGTAGCGCTCGTGGCGATGGGCCTCTTGGCGCTCATCGGGTGTCTCTTTCCCCTCGATCAGGTCATCAATGCGCTGACAACTGGCATCGTGCTCATTCAGTCGATCGCGCAGATCGTCGCCTTAGCGGTCGTCCGCAAGCGCGGAATCCGGGCTCCGTACCGCATGTGGCTGTATCCGCTCCCGGCGCTGATCGCACTTGCCGGATGGGTGTACATCTTTGCGAGTGCGGGGCTTTGGGCAATCGTCTTCGGCATCGTTAGCCTCGCCGTCGGCGCCTTGATCTTCCTCATTCGTGCCAGGCGCACGCGGGATTGGCCTTTCGGATAAAGATTTCGGGCCGCAACGGGAAGGGAGCGGCGTTCCCACTGCAAATTAGGGCGCTTAGCGAACGCGCGTGAGTTCACGCCGGGTCGCTTTTCATTTTCTTGGGGTCCTAATCTGCGATCTGGGGGATATGAAGTGGTGCAGGTGCTGGTGGCTCGGTCCATTTCTCGATGGGGAATCGCGCTCGTGCTGATCGTCGCGTTCTTGGCGTCGTCGCTCGCGCCGGCCGGCGCCGCGGGCGGTGTGACCGGAACACTTCGCGGTACGGTCGTCGATCAGCAGACCGGCAAACCCGTTGTGGGCGCCGTCGTCTCGGTTGCGTCTCCCTCGGGCGCCTTTCACGCCACGACGGATGCTCACGGATTTTTCGCCTTTCTGCAGATCCCGACCGACACGTATGTACTTGCCGTCGAAAAGCAAGGATACAGCAGCCTCTCGCTGTCGGGCGTTACCGTGCTCGGCGATCAGTCGCAGAGCGTGGGCGCGCTTCAGTTGTCGTCGGCGCTGCGGACAATTGGCGTCGTGCACGTGAATTCGCACTCGGCCTCCGCCTTTCAGCCGAATCAGACCGAGGACGAGACGACCTTCAGTGGTTCACGAGTCGATCAGGCGCTCGGAGAAAAGGGCTCGACGAACTTTCAGAATTTGGTGCTGGCTGCGCCGGGCGTCATCAAAACGTCGCAAGGCGCTAATAGTCCCATCTCCATTCGCGGCTCGGCGAGCGACGATATCGGATATTCGTTCGACGGCATCGATTTTCGCGGAGCGTTTTTCGATGAAGATCCGAGCCAGAATTTTCTCAATGGCGTCGGCGACGGCCATGGTTCTCTCGAGGTCGTCAGCGGTGCGGGCGATGCGACGCAAGGCGGCGTCGGCGCCGGTGTCGTGAACGTCGTTCCCGGACGCGGCACGTATCCCGGCGACGGCTTCGTGAGCGCAGACGTGTCGGGGCCGTATTACGATCACTCGCTGGCACTTCAATATGGAGCCGCGACGCAGAGCGGGAATCTCTCGGAATTCTTCTCTCTGCGCTCTGACCGGTACGCGCCGCAGATCGCACCGTATGGCCGCTCTGCGGCCAGCACGTACTTGAGCAGCTATTATAACGATCCTAGTGACAATCCGGGTCAGGTCTTCGACGGGACGTCGTTCACGTATGCCGACGACGTCATCAACAATGCCTTCTACCGTTTTGGAAAAGACGACGATCAGCAGTTGCAGGTCCTCGTTCGGTGGATGAGCCAAGAGGATTGGGCGCAATACGGTGGCCTGAGCAACGCCTCATACTATCCGTACAACCCATCTTCGTATGCCACATTTCAGAGCGACGATAACGGTAATCCGATGTGGGCTTGCTTGCAGCCGAGTGTTTGTATGTCCGATCCCGCAGCCATCCCAGCGCAGCAGCTTGCGTGGTACGACTCGATCATTCCCTATTATGGGAATACCCCCAAAGTAAATACGTTGACGTCGAGTCCCCAAGAGCTGACGCAGCCCGAAGAGTATATCTACGGTCAAGAAAACGTGCTAAAACTCGGCTACACGCGTTCGCTGGGTCCAACTGCAGCACTCAATGCCATGTTCTATAACTGGGGCGGTCTGATTCCCAATAACATCACGGGGAATTCCTCGAGCCTAACCGACGGTGAGAATCCGCCCGGCTACAATAATGCCGGTGGCCGCACCGTCGGCTTTCAACTCGCGCTCACCAAGCAGTTCGGCGAGAAACATACGCTCACGGTGGTGGCAAAACTCGAAAATGTTCATCCCTATTGGGATCAGCTAACCTATTTCAATACCTGGCAGGGCCTTGTCGCCGGCCGCAGCCAAGATGAGACCAATGCTGGCCTGCTCGACCTTGGATCTGGTGTTGCCGTTCCTACCAACGACCCCCAGATCGAAGACTGGTATCTCCCCGAATATCCGGGTCAGCCTGTGAGCTCCAGTAATCCCTGCATCGGTCCCGCGCGTGACAACGGTTTCAATCCCGCTGCACCCACCACCATGGGATGTTACCTGTACTCATGGCTCTTGGCCAACAACAAATGGACGGGGACGCTTCCTACCCTTCCGTCGGCCGGCTTCGACTACGGCGATACGGACTTTCAACAGCTTGGGATCGGGCTGCGCGATCAGTGGTCGCCGACCTCGAAACTCAAGCTCGACTATGGGGTGCGCTTCGATGCTCAGAACCTCAAGTGGGCCGACAACCCTTTCAACGCTGACCCCAGCAATACGGCGGACATCGGCTTTGGTTTTGCGCAGCTTCCGGACAGTTATCTTCATCCGCAAGTCTTCCAGCCGCGCATCGCACTCGATTACAAAGTCGACAGCAACAACAGTCTGAGTGCCAGCTATGGACGGTCCGCGCAGTTCTTCTTCGGTCAGACCGCGGGGACACCGACGTCGATGACCGGCATCGACCCGGTCCTGTACGACATTCCCGCCAAAGACGAACTGAGTGACAACGTCCTGGGCCCTGCGTGCGGGAGCGGTTGGCATGGACCGGGGACCAATGCCAATGGTACCTACTCGCAGAATCCCTATGTCTACTGGTCCGGGTCCGGCACCTATCCGAACGTCCCCGGCGGCTATTATTTC
The DNA here is from genome assembly GCA_035503775.1 of Candidatus Acidiferrales bacterium. Classification (GTDB taxonomy): domain Bacteria; phylum Vulcanimicrobiota; class Vulcanimicrobiia; order Vulcanimicrobiales; family Vulcanimicrobiaceae; genus DATJTD01. The sequence continues at coordinate 9,549 of DATJTD010000206.1, read as the reverse complement.
ACCTGTCCGAACTATGCGTCGTCGCTCTATTGGGCGTTCGATCAGGCGTACGCGGCACCGGATATCGGCGGCGAGACCGTCCCCACGTACAACAATTGGGATTTCACATGGGACCACCAATTTCCCAATGGATGGGGTACGAAGCTCACGTCATACTGGCGCCGCGGCTACAACACCGGTCAAGTGACGTTGCTAAACGCCGGCCCGCCAGATCCGGTGACCGGCGAGCAGAGCAACGGTGCATTCGAAGAGCGTGAGACGGGCGTGGAGAAAACGTTCGGTGAGGAATTCATGGTCACCACTCCGGATCGTGCCGCCGGGCTCAGCGGCTTTCTCACGGCCAACTACGTCAACGAACTCACCGATACGCCTCCGGTCGCGGGCTCCGACAACCTTCCTATCGTTGCGCAGTATCTCTATCAGACCGGAACCCTGTGGCACCAGTCGTATCTCCCGCCGATTTCGTTTCGCTCCGGTATCGAGTTCAAGACGCGCAGCGGTTGGAAGATCAACCCGATCTTTTACGGGGATAGCGGTGAGCCGTTTGGCGTGGGACAGACCTCGATCGGATATATCAATGGCGTGCTCTACACCATCCCGACCGGCAATCTCGGAGTCTCTACGCCGTACGCGGGCCCCGGGGAACCCAATCAGTCGTACAACGCGACCTGCTACGACGATCCCGCCTTTGCCGGGAGCTACTTCAATCCAAAGTATTTTGCTTGCCGCGGCTACAACGAGCCGGCACTCGCCGGCCAGAGTTTTACCCGGCCGCGCGCATTCGCCGATCTCGATCTCGAATATCAGCATCGGCACATCACCTACGGCGTCTATATCACCAACTTGTTCGACAACTACCGTTCGGAGCCGACCGTCAACCAGTTCTGGCAGCCAGTGGCGACGGGACAAGGTGGGGTTCAGACCGGACAGATCGCCGATGGCTACAGCGGAATTCCCGACGCCCAGTACCTCGGAGGCGCGCGCGATGAGAGCGCCTTAGATCAATACTGGTTGCCGTATAATGAAGATTACATCCCAGGACGCACGTTCCGCGTCTATCTTCAGGCAGAGCTGTAGAGGTGCACATGATAAGGTCTTGCGGAGCATTGCGCTTTGTTCTTCCGGTCGCGATCGCTTTGAACGGATGCACGGCGGGATCGACCGGAGCGCCGGCGATTTCACAGGTCAATCCCGACAATCCCAACTACAGCAAGTTGCAGTTTGCCGTCGGTACCGCGAACATCTATGGCGTCCAATCGTCCGGCGGTACCTTGGGTTTGAACGTCGTTTCGACGTTGCGCCAACCCGACGGCGCGAGCGCCGTTGGCGTGGATACGCCCATCATTACGCCCCCGGCGCCGCTGCCCTTTGCGGGGACTCCTATCGCCCCAGCCGCGGGCCTCGCTGATCCGTATACGACCGTCTACACCGCGAACAATCCGACCTTCGTGTACAGCGAGGAGCCGAGTCTCCAGGAGACGTCGGGGGCGACGCTGTTGGATATCACGGGTACGCCGCAGACCGTTCATCCCGGCACTCCTGTCTGCGATACGGTTTCACCTACGCCGCCAGCCGGTTTTACGACCTGCCCGACCGGCATTACGCCACCGGTCGAGCCGGACACGACGACGTTCGGTCAAAGCGGTGGCGTCTTCGCCATGGGGCTCGCGCCGTACAATGTCGTCGATACCACGCAACAGTCGTACAGTTACGCTCCGTACGCCCAGCCGTTTTACGAACAAGATTCCAGCCGGCTTTTCGAGCCGTGGGGTGGCCCGCCCGCATTCGATCCCAATGGAGACGGCATGGGTTGGCGAGACGGTCTCGCGCCGGCCGGCATCGACTCCTTTGGTGATCCGTACTTTCTGGGGATCGGGGAAGGGATCACGACGTTTGAATCGGTGACGCCGCTGCCGGGAGCCTATCAACTCGCGGTGCAGATCGGGACTGTGGGCAACAACGGCACGACCCACGTCGCAACCATCAGCGCGAGTGCGACGCTCGCCTCTGTCTTGCAAATGTTGCCCGACATAACGACGCCAACGGTCACACCGGATGCCAACGGTGACGGTGGCGCTTCCGTCGTCGTCGTGCTGCCGGCGGGCGTTACCGAGGCCTTTGTGCAGATCGTCGACTTTGGGCCCGGGTCAGGTCCGGGAGTGAGCTCCGATCTGCCGGCAAATTGTCAGGGCCCGAAGGGCACGAGTTTTGCGCCCGTCTATTACACGATCGAGGTGACGGCCTCGGGAACCTACCAGTTGCCTGCGACTAGTGGACCAAATATCAATGCCACGGGCGGCAATAAGCTTCTGACGCCGACGCCTTCAATTTGCACTGCCGCACAGAACACTGCAGCGCTCGGCACCGCGACGTCGGCCGACGACTTTACCGTACAGATCATCGGATTCGATTATCCCGACTACGAGGCCGTGCAATCGCTGATGCTCAAGACGGTCCCACAAGCACCGACGATCACGGGTCCCAACGGTCAATCCGATATCACGATTTCGGCGCCGCTCGAGTACGTTGCGAGTGGCACCGGATACAACGCCCCAACGCCGCTCGGGAAGGCGCGACGCGTGCCTGAACGCCTACTGCGGCGCTAGCGCGAGCAGCGCATGTCCTGCATTCGTCAGCTCGCGCTCGGCCTGGTAGCATGCTGCGCTGCGTTAGCGCTGCCCATCATGGTCTCGCCGGCGCAGAGCGTGGACGTCGTGCGCGTCGATATCACGCCGAGCCATCGTATTCAAACGTTTCGTCCCATCTGGGCCTTCGGTTCCACCGTCGACAAAGAGCCGGCCGGTACGATCCCGCAGCTGTACTCGAAGCAGAATGTTCGGGCGATGCTCGGTGCTGGCTTCGGTTGGCTGAGCTATCGTCTTTTCACCGAGCTCTCGGTGCAAGATTGGCATTGGAATCCGGCGGGAGCGTTCAGCGCGAAGACGGCCGGCTATTGGACGAGCAGCGCGCGGACGAACATCGCACCGATCAGCGATTCGTTTGGATATCGGCTCACACATCGTGGGAACACGACCGATCAGGGCAACAACGCCGACTACTCCCGCCTGGACGACGGGGATCCGCACACTTACTGGAAGAGCGATCCGTATCTCACGAGCGCCTTTACGGGCGACCCCGATGAAGACCACCCGCAGTGGGTGGTGATCGATCTCGAGTCGGCGCGGCCGGTCGATGCCATGCGCATTCGTTGGGCGAACCCCTATGCGACGCGCTATGCCGTCGCGTATTGGACCGGTGACGACCCGATCAACTATCCCGGCGACGGAACGTGGAAGGCTTTTCCTCTGGGAAACGTCGACACCGGTCGTGGCTCGACGGTCACCCTTCGGCTCGCGCAAGGACCGCTGCGCGTGCGCTACGTGCGGTTGGTGATGACGCATTCCTCCGACACGTGCGACACACATGGCGCCTCCGACCCACGCAACTGCGTCGGTTATGCCATCGACGAGCTCTTCGTCGGGACACTAGATGACGCCGGCCGCTTCCACGACCTGATGCACCACGCGCCGTGCGGAGGGGAGAATCCCAGGCGCTACGCCTGCGGTCTTCGTCAGACGGCGACGTACACGTCTTCAACTGACCCATGGCACGACGCGCAAGGTCGTGTACGCGACCAGGAGCAGCCGGGCCTCGATCTGATCGCGCGCAGTGGCCTCACCCGTGGCATCGGCGGAACGTATCCGGTCCCCATGCTCTACAGTACGCCCCAAAACGCTGTCGCTGAGGTACGATATCTCGAGGCGCGCGGCTACCCGCTCGCACGCATTGAGCTTGGCGAAGAGCCGGACGGGCAGTACGTGATGCCTGAAGATGACGCGGCGCTCTATCTTCAGTGGGCGCGAGCGATACACGCCGTCGACCCAACGTTGCATCTCGGCGGCCCCGTCTTTTCCGGGGTCGACTCGGATCTCAAGATTTGGCCGGATGCAAACGGGGACACGTCGTGGCTCCATCGTTTCTTGCGCTACCTTCGCTCACATGGGGGACTCGGTGAACTTTCGTTCATGTCGTTTGAGCACTACCCGTACGGCGGCTGCGAACACGGTGCAGCGTTGCAGAAAGACCTGCTCGGTGAACCGGCGCTCCTCGCGGGCGTGGTAGACGCCTGGCGCGCTGACGGCGTGCCGCCGGCGACGCCGCTCTACATCACCGAAGCAGGCTTCTCCGCCGTGAATTTTGCGCAGACGCCCATGCAAATCGAGGGCGCGCTCTGGCTGGCTGACTACATGGCGAGCGCGCTGAGCGACGGGGTGAGCGGTGCGGTCTATTACCAGTACGAGCCCGTCCCGCTTTCGCCCAACCCGGGTTGTGACGACGATTGGGGCAACCTGAGCATGTTCGTCGCCGATACGCACGCGCACATTCGTGCCCGCGCCGCGCAGTTTTTCGCCGGCCAGATGCTTACCCAGCAGTGGGTCGTTCCGGGAGACCAACCGCACGAGCTTTTCCCCGCCAAGACGAACATCGCGAGTGCGGCCGGCCCCCTCGTCACGGCGTACGCCGTTCACCGACCCGACGGCACGTGGTCCGTCTTGCTCGTGAACAAGGACAGCCGTGCTCACGACGTCACTCTGCAATTCTCCGCTGCCGGCAGCTCGCGTATCTTGGCGTTCACCGGTCCCGTGACGCGCGCGAGGTTCGGTCGTGCGCAGTATGTGTGGCGTTCCCACGGCGCCGCTTCCCGTCCCGATCCCGACGATCCGCCGCAGGTGACAGTCATACCCAGTGCTGGGTCCGCTACGGCGTTTTCGATTCCGGCGCTCTCGATTACCGTACTCCGTGGAAATATTAGCGGCGACTGACCTCCGTAACGCCGGCGCGTTCATGCAGTCGTTGGGTGGGAACGACGATAGCGCCGATCGTGGGGTAGCGCAGAGAAGAGTTTTGCCAGGACCACTCTGCCGCTGGGAACGTGCCGACAGCGGTGTCCCGTGCAACGCGGCAATTCAAACGGGTCCCTTTACGCGATCTCTCTCAGCGTTGATATGTGAGAGCCGCCAAGGATGAGTGGCCCCTCGTTCGATCGGATGCTACTCGACAGAACGTTTTCATAAACGCCGCGCGAGTCTTCCTTGCCAACGTCCGCTAGGATCTCGATCGATAATGAATGTTCCGGGCTCAGGCCGGAAAGCGAGGGATCCTGTATTGAGTCCTCAGCAAAAGTCTCCACCTTGATGTCAAGGAGCGCGCATGATATGGGAAAGGGGGCACCAAATCCGTCCCAGGCAATAATTCAGTGGTGGGTAAATAACGGATGGATACCGCCGCGCTAGTACGGCAGATTCTTCGGCGCTGTTGGAGACCTAGATGAAAGCGTTTGGATACACCGTCAGCGATGCTGACGCAAAACAACCGCAGCAATTTCGAGAACTGACATTACTTCTTTCCTTGCAAGAAATGGAGCTCGTTGTTGAGTGCCTTCAGCATGCTAAGGCGCATTTCGAAAGGGGCGCGCCGAAGGCGGGCGAGGCGCATGTCCACCTGAGGGATTGGTGGAAGGGATGGAGTTCAGCGGAGCCGGATTTGGTCATAGTATTCGAGCATGCCTAAGGCAAGCGTTAGGGCAGATAGCTGCGGAGTCGGTGCGCCGAGGGTAACGCTCCGGGCCTGATCTTCGATTTCACCGCGCTCTGTGAGGCGACGTGGCCACGCAAGAGCCGGCCCGGCTGAGACCGTGGGTTCGCGGCCACACGCTTTCGGCGCCGGCTATATTTAGAGATTTTCGAAGACCCGGGCTTCGAGAGTCACATCGAAATCGCGAGATAGACAACCGTCGTTTAGTAAGGTAATTCGCGGTGGCAACTCGGCGCCGGAGAAGTCGGCCGTCGACTCACGGTGTCGCGCTGCTGATCTCCAGTGACGATGGCGCACTTACTCGGCCGTCCGGCAGGACCGCTATGGTGGTGATCGTCACGGACTGTGTCGGGAGGAACCTGAGCTTCAGCGGAGAGCGGTACAACTGCGCGTGCGTGGATGGTAATGTTCCGTCGAGCGTGTAATAGATCGACGCGCTTGGCGCAACGTCGTCGAGTGTGATATTCGCAGTGGGGCCAGTAACAACGAGATTGAGTTGGTTTGGGACCGGTTGCTGCTCGGGGAAGATAACCTGCCCCGCGTCGATCCTGAAAGTGACTAGCGGAATACGATAATGGTAACCACGGCTCTCCAGCGTCGCAAGTACGGGGCCCAGGCGTTGCGAAAAATCACTCCAATTCATTTGCGAACGCGGTGTCCAGCAAAGCTCGGCCAGCGCCAGCTCGCGCGGAAGCAACATGTAGAAGAGGTGATCGGCCGTCGGGATATACTCCGTCCAGACGTTTCCCTGTGCGCCCAGGATGTGATGTCGGAGCGAAGGCACGAGGTCAGGTGGCATCGGGTCGTAGTCGTAGACCATCTCTAGGGTCGTGAGGCCGCCGATGGCGAGTGGTTCGAAATCCGGATCGCCCTGGTAGGCGTCGAAATAGAGCGGCGGGTCGGGCGTCATCACTGCATCATTCCCATGCTTGGCGGCGGCGATGCCACCGTCGTTGCCGTGCCACGACATGATCGCTGCCTGCGGACTGATGTTGCCGTCCAAGATATCGTCCCAGCCAATGATGCGGCGATGGTATTTTCGCGCGATTCCCTCCACGCGCCGCGTGAAGTAGCCTTGCACCGCATCGTAGCTGGTGAGATGTTCTCGCGCGCGCAGTGCCGTGACGAACGGACTTGCTCGCCACTGATCCTGCGGAACCTCGTCGCCGCCGATGTGAATATACGTTCCGGGGAAGAGTCCGGCCACCTCGCCGATGACATCATCGAGGAACGCGAACGTTCGTTCGGTCGGACAGAAGATCTCGGTTGAAATACCCCACAACTGGCGTACCTGCACGCGAGCGCTCCCGCATCCAAGCCATGGATACGCCGCGACGGCGGCGACAGCATGTCCCGGCATCTCGATTTCGGGGACGATCGTCACGTAGCGGGCGCGCGCGTACGCGACGATCTCGCGGATCTGCGCCTGCGTGTACCAGCCGCAATACCGCCGGCCGTCGGTCTGTGTCGAGCCTTCACCGCCGACTTGCGAACCTGCGCGGCATCCGCCGATCTCGGTCAGCCGGGGATAGCGTTTGATCTCGAGCCGCCAGCCTTGATCGTCGGTGAGGTGCCAGTGGAACGTGTTGAGCTTGAAGCGAGCGGCGAGATCGATGTAGCGCTCGACTACCGGAACGGGGAAGAAGTGCCGACTGACGTCGAGATGAATGCCGCGCCACCTATACTGCGGCCAGTCGACGATCTGCACGGCCGGCAGGGCGTGCGAAGCGCCGGCGGCCGCTAGAAGCTGTTCGAACGTCTGCACACCGTAGAAGAGCCCGGCGCCCGCGTTCGCTGCGATGCGTATGCCCGCGCCATCGATCGTGAGACGATATCCCTCGGGGCCGAGTTGCGGGTCTTCGGCTCCGTCTGAGAGTTGAACCGCTACGCTCCCCGGCAGGGTGTCCTGAAGCGAGGCCGGCACGCCGCTCGCAGCGAGGTCGGCTTGCAGGAGCGTAGCAACGCCGCGTTCCGTGCCATCGCGTGCGACGATCGGCAGAACGGCCGGAAGTACAATTTTCCGTTGATGGCCGGACGTTGCCGGATACGCAATTTGGCGCGGAAGCGGAACGAGCGGGAGTGGAGGCGCAGAGGCTGCCGCCTCGCCGCAGAGTACGCGCGCAAGAAGCATCGTCAGTGTCAGCGACCAGAGTGCGAGCTGACGGCGGTTCCCACGTTTCATGTGTATCCTTGGATGTTATACGGAGAGGAGGTCGCAAAGAGCGAGCGCCATGACTTCGGTTGCCCGGTGCAAGTCCGCAAGCAAGAGACGCTCGTCGGCACGATGGCCGTTCGCCTCGAGCAGCGTATGCGGTCCTGCGCCGTACAGCACCGTCGGAATGCCGGCGGCGGCGTAGAGGCGCGCATCGGTATAGAGCGGCACGCCGTGGGCAACCACCGGCTCGCCCATGATCTCGCTCGCGCGTCGCGAGATCGCCGCGACCAATGGCTGCTGCGCCGCGGTTGGGATGAACGGTTCGGCGAGCAAGACACGACGCACGGTACACGTGATGCCGGGCCACGGTGCCGCGGCCGATTGAATCGCTGCCGTCAAGGTCGCCTCGGCCTGGCCAGCATCTTCCTCCGGGATAATACGCCGGTCGAGCCGGAAGACGACACGATCGGGGACGACGTTCGTATTCGTGCCGCCGCTGATGAGACCGATCGTGAGCGAGGGACTTCCGATACCCTCAATTGCGGAGACGCGGTTGCGGTAGGTGCGCCGAATCTCATAAAGCCGCGCAAGAACGCTGGTTGCGGCCTCGAGTGCGTCGACTCCGCTTTCGGGTCGCGCGGCGTGCGCGGAGCGGCCGAGAATCTCTGCTTCGAGATGAAGGCAGCCGTTGTGCGCGGTGATGATACCGTACGAAAAACCGGCCGAGACGACATAGTCGGGCTTGGAGATTCCCTGTTCGAGCAGCCAGCGCGGGCCGATCGTGCCGCCGGTCTCTTCGTCGTACGTGAAGTGTAGCTCGATGGTACCGCGTAACGGTGCGCCGGTCGCCTTGAGCGCGAGCAGCGCATACGCATACGTCGCAAAGTCGGACTTGGAGACGGCGACGCCGCGCCCGTACATGAAGCCGTCGCGGATCTCGGCACCGTACGGATCGGTCGTCCAGCCGAGCCCGGGGGGAACGACATCACCATGCGCGTTGAGTGCGATCGTCGGACCATCGGCGAAGCGTTCGCGCACGACCAGATTGACCACACCGATCATGCCGTGCGCGCGGGCGATCTCGTCGGGGACCGGGTGCTCCTCAACTGTGAACCCCAACGCCGCCAAGAGCATCAGCGCACGTGCCGCGTGCGGCCGGCAATCGCCGGGCGGATTATCGGAGGGGACGGCAACGAGTTGCGCCAGGAAGCGCTCGCGCGCCTCACGTTTGCTTTCGAGGTACGAGCGAATCGCCTGTTCTACCAGACTTCCCGTCACGGGGCCGCTCCTTGCGAACTCGAACCGAACTGTTCGACGAAGCGGAGCAAGACGCGCATCGCGATATCCACGTCGTGTTCGCTCACGAATTCCGCGGGGCTGTGGCTGATGCCGCCCGCACACCGCACGAAGAGCATCCCCACATCCGTGAGATCGGCGAGCGCCATCGCGTCGTGTCCGGCGGCGCTCGGAAGTTCACGCAGCGGGAAGCCCTCGTCGAGGATCGCGTGACCGAGGCGTTCGATCAGACGTGGCGCACAGCGCACCGTGCGATGCTCGTGTGCCTCCTCGATCGCGAACGTGAGTCCCCGTTGCTCGCAGATCCGTCGAAGTGACTCGTGAACGCGTGCGATCGTGCCGAGCCGCGTCTCGTCGAGTGGTGCGCGGATGTCGACCGAGAAGCGGACGTGTCCGGCGATGACGCTGAGCGCGCCGGGGACGACGTGAATCGCGCCGACGGTCCCCACGAGGTGCGGCTCACTCGAGCAGAGTTCTTCGATTTTCACGATGCACGCCGCGGC
>DATJTD010000205.1:0-19070 GCA_035503775.1 Candidatus Acidiferrales bacterium | reverse complement strand
TGCGCACGAAGAGGTCGACGTCGCCGTGATCGAGGTTGGGCTTGGCGGCCGGCTCGATGGAACCAACGTTCTCACCCCCCGCGTCTGCGTCATCACCAACGTCGGCTTGGATCACACCGAGGTGCTGGGCGAGACCTTGGTGGAGATCGCGGCGGACAAGGCCGGGATCGCAAAACCGGGGGTTCCGCTCGTGACAGGTACCGAAGACTTTGCCGCGCGTGCGGTGATCGAACGGCAGTGCGCGCGCGTCGGCGCTCCTTTCATCGTGGTCGATGACCGCGCTCGGGTGACGGGGCACGAAGGCGCACGCTACGGGCAGTCGTTCATCGTCGAGACGCCCGAGGCGCGCTACGATCTCTCGCTTCCGGTGCTCGGGCGCTTTCAAGAGCGCAACGCGGCGACGGCGATCGTCGCGCTCGAGCAACTGGCGCCGGATCTGCGGCCGCCGCTGGAAAGCGTCGAGCGCGGCTTCGCCAATTTGGTAATCCCCGGTCGCATGGAGTTCTTTCCGGGGCATCCGGGTGTCGTCTTCGACATCGCGCACAATCCCGACAAAGCGCGCCATCTGGCCGACGCCCTCGTCGAGACCTTCGGTGACCGGCGCTTCACCTTCGTCGTCGCCGTCGCCGAAGGGAAGGATGCCGCCGGCGTCCTCGCGCCGCTCGTCGAACTCAACGGGTCGTTCATCTGCACCTCGTTCGAGACGCCGGGGCGCACGGCGGTACGTCCGCAGCGCCTCGCCAACATCGCGGCGTCGCACGGGTCGTCGGCGCGTGCGATCATGAGCGCGGTCGAGGCGCTCGGGGTCGCGCGACGCAGCGGCGACGGCTCGCAGATCGTCGTGGTGACGGGTTCCACCTTCGTCGTCGCCACCTTACGCGCGTGGTGGCTCACGCACGTCGTCGAGCGGACGATACGGTAACGGCGTCGATGCGCATATCGGCGGCGGGAGCGATGCGGGTTCGAGAGCGCCTCTTCACGTGGGGTCAGCAAACCTACGTCATGGGGATCGTCAACGCGACGCCCGACTCGTTCTCGGGCGACGGGCGTCCACAGACGCAAGACGCCATTGCGTACGCGCTCGAACAGCGCGCCGCCGGCGCCGAGCTGCTCGACGTGGGCGCCGAATCGACGCGTCCCGGACATGCGCCAATTCCGGTCGAGGAAGAACTCGCGCGCTTGATCCCGGTGATCGGAGGGCTGCGCGAGCGCGCCCCCGATGCGGTCATCTCCGTCGACACGTTCAAATCGGAGGTTTTCCGCGCCGCGCACGCCGCCGGAGCTGACCTCTTGAATTCGATTTGGGGCCTCGACGACGCGTTGCTCGAAGCCGCCGTCGCTTGCGACGTGCCGGTCATCGTGATGCACAACAAGCGGGTTGCGATCTACGAACGGGACGTCGTCGATGAAGTGCTGCGGTATCTCGAAGGACAGGCCGCGCGCGCGACACGCGCCGGGATACCGCGCGAACGCATCATCCTCGATCCCGGCATCGGTTTCGGAAAGTTCCCCGACCACAACCTGGCCGTCCTCGGTGCGCTCGATCGCGTCGTCGCCTTGGGATTTCCAACCTTGCTGGGAGCCTCGCGCAAGTCGACGATCGGACTGCTGACGGGTAAGCCGGTCGAGGAGCGCGTCTTCGGCACGGCGGCCGCCGTCGCGCTTGCAGTTGCAGCGGGAATCGACATCGTGCGCGTGCACGACGTGGCGGCGATGCGCGACGCCGTCGCCGTCGCCGACGCCGTCGTTCGCGGCTGGCGCCCGCAAGGCTGGACGTAAGATCGATCTCATCGCCGTGCGCGGCATTCGCGCGTATGGGCGCCACGGCGCCGATCCCGGCGAACGCGATCGCGCGCAAGCCTTCGATATCGACGTCGAACTGGAGGCCGACCTCACCGCCGCCCGCCACAGCGACGCGCTCGCCGACACCGTCGATTACGCCGCCGTGCACGAACGTATCGTGAATATCGTCGAGCAGACGTCGTTCGAGCTGCTGGAGCGCCTCGGCGAGGAACTCCTGCGCATGCTCCTCGAGGACCGGCGCATCGCCGGCGCACGCGTCACGATTGGGAAGCCCCTCCTCCTGCACGGCGCGACGCCGTCGGTCACGCTCTCGGCGGTGCAGCCTCGGTGAGCCGCTGCACGATCGCGCGCCGGCGTTCGAACGCCTCCGCGCGTTGGGCGAGCACCGCTTCGACGATTTCTGCAGGTGCGGTCTGCGGCGAGCCGCCGGAGAGCGGCGGCTGCGGATCATATTGCAGATAGAGTTGCACGCGCCGCGTCTGGTCGAGGCCGAAGAGTTCTTGGGCCAGCACCAGGGCGAAATCGATGCCGGCGGTAACGCCGCCCCCCGTGACGCGGTTGCGGTCGAGGACGACTCGCTCGTCGGCGGCGTGCGCTCCAAAGGACGGCAGCAACTCCAGGTAGCGCCAATGCGTCGTCGCGCGGTAGCCGCGCAGGAGGCCGGCTGCGCCGAGTACGAGTGCTCCGGTGCAGACCGAGGTGACCCAACGCGCGCGTTGGCCTTGCGCGCTCAAAAATGCGATCGTCGCCGCGTCCTGCATCGCTTCGTTGACGCCGTAGCCTCCGGGGACGAAGACGACGTCGAAGGTGCCGGCGTCCGCGTAGGTGGCCGTCGGCAAGATCTGCACCGCGCTGTCGGCGCGTACGAGATCACGGCTGGCCGCGACGAGTTCGATCTGCGCCTGCGGGAAGCTCGCGAAGACCTGTTGTGGCCCGATGAGGTCGAGGAGCGTCAGATTCGGAAAGAGCAGCATACCGATGCGGGTCATCTGCCCCTCGTTCTACGCGTGCGCTCGTGGCACTAGCGCGCATCGGTCTTGGCTCCAATATCGGTGACGCGCCGGCGGAGGTCGAACGCGCACTGGTGGCCCTCGGCGGACTTGGGACCGTCATCGCGCGTTCGTCCCTCTATCGCACGAAAGCCTGGGGCGTGCGCGAGCAGGCGGATTTCGTCAACGCGGCGGCCTTACTCGAGACCAGCCTGCCCCCCGAACCGCTCTTGCGCGCGCTGCAGCGGCTCGAGAACGAACTCGGGCGCCTCCCAAGCTATCGCTGGGGGCCGCGCCGCATCGACCTCGACCTCCTGGCCTATGAAGACCTCGTCGTCGATCTTCCGTACTTGAGCCTGCCGCATCCACGTCTGTTGGAGCGAGCGTTCGCGCTCGTCCCGCTCGCCGAGATCGACCCCACCTACCGGGACGCCCGGGACCGGCTGGGGGGCGATGCCCTCGCCGAGGTTGAACGCTTGGACCGCCCGAAGGACGACGGCCTGTCATGGCATCTCTGAACACAGCGCCCGATACCTGGGAAGCGGCGCTCGAACGGATCCGCGCTGCCGCGAGCGCCTGTGTGGAGGGCGATCTGTCGCGCCTGCGCATCGACGAGCCGGCCTTCACCTTGGAAGTCCGGCGCACGCGCCGCCCCGCACCCGTCGTGGGCCCAGCCGGGGCACAGCTGCACCTCCCCGAGACCATCGAAGCCCCCATGGGAGAGCCTGCCCACACGAACGGGGTCGCCCACGAGCCGGCACCGACGCTGATCAAGGCCGATCTGGTCGGCATCGTCCGGCTCTCCAAGCCTCTGGTGAGTGAGGGAAGCTCGGTCAGCGAGGACCGGGAACTCGCCTACGTGGAGTCTCTGGGGACGCACAACCCGATCCGCGCAACTGCCCCCGGCACGATACGGGCCGTCTTCGTGACCGACGGGCAGCCCGTCGACTTCGGTCTCCCACTCTTCTCCATCGTCTACGAGTAGCGGATGATTCGCAAAATTCTCATCGCCAATCGCGGCGAAATCGCCATGCGCGTCAACCGCGCGGCTCATGAACTCGGGATCGCCACCGTCGCGATCTTCTCCGAACCCGACCGCGGCTCGCTGCACGTCAAACACGCAGACGAGGCCTATTGCGTCGGGCCCGGGCCATCCGCCCGATCGTATCTGAACATCCCCAACATCATCTCCGCGGCGCAGGTCTCCGGTGCCGATGCGGTTCATCCCGGCTATGGTTTTCTAGCAGAAAACGCGCGCTTCGCGGAGATCTGCGCCGATCACGGGCTCACCTTCATCGGGCCCTCGCCGACGGTCATCTCGCAGATGGGCGACAAGGCGACCGCCAAACGCATCATGCAAGAAGCCCGGGTGGCGACGACGCCGGGCTCCGACATCCTCGAATCGCTCGACGCCGCTCACAAAGCCGCACGCAGACTCGGGTATCCGATCCTCCTCAAGGCGACCGCCGGTGGCGGCGGCAAAGGGATTCGCGCCGTGCGCACCCCCGCCGAACTCGAACACGCCTTTGCGACCGCACAAGCCGAGGCCGAGGCAAATTTCAAAAACGGCAAGCTCTACATGGAGAAGCTGCTCGAAGCTCCGCGTCACATCGAGGTGCAGGTCCTCGGTGATACGGCGGGGACGATCGTTCACGTCGGCGAGCGCGACTGCTCGGTGCAAAAGCCCTCGCATCAGAAACTGATCGAAGAGGCGCCGGCGCCGGCGCTCTCCGACCGCGTACGCTCGCGTCTGCACGATATGGCGGTCGCCGCCGCGCGCGCGGTGAAGTACACGAGTGCGGGGACGCTCGAGTTCCTCGCCAGCGGCGATGACGTCTACTTCATGGAGATGAACACGCGCATTCAGGTGGAGCATCCGGTCACCGAGATGCTCTACGGCGTCGATCTGGTCGCAGAACAGATCCGCATCGCCGACGGTCAGCGCCTCTCGCTTCGCCAGAAGGACCTCGTTCCGCGGGGACACGCCATCGAATGCCGGATCAACGCCGAAGATGCAAGCGCGAATTTTGCTCCGGCGGCGGGAATGCTGGAGAGCGTCGTCTTGCCCGGCGGTTCCGGCGTGCGGGTCGACTCGTTCGCTTATGCCGGCTTCGCCGTGCCGCCCTACTACGACTCGCTCTTGGCGAAGGTCATCGTGCATGCAAAGTCGCGCCGCGAGGCGCTCGCCAAGATGGACGTCGCGCTGCGCGAAACCTACCTGGGCCCCAAGACGACCGTCGACATCTGCCGGACGATCATCGCCGACGAGGCCTTTATCGCGGGCGGCGTGACGATCGATTTTCTGCCCGCCTTGCTCTCCAAGGTATCCCTCATGCGCGATGCGCAGGCGACGACCGACGCACAGCCAAGCGCGGTATGACCCGCCGCTTCGCCCGCGAATTGGCTTTGCAGACCCTCTTCTCCGTAGAAGTCGGCCATCACGATCCATCGGTTGCCCTCCAGGAGACCCTCGATCGCCGCGACATCGACGAACACCGCGCCTTCGTCAAAGACCTCGTTTTGGGGACGCTCGAACACGCCGTCGATGCGGATAGCGCGATCTCACCACTGCTCGAAGGATGGACGATCGATCGCCTTCCGACGGTCGACCGCCTCCTGCTGCGCATGGGATACTTCGAGATGCACTACCGCCCAGAGACACCGCGGCCGGTCGTGATCAACGAAGCCGTCGAGCTGGCCAAGAAGTTTTCGACCGAAGACTCGGGACGCTTCGTCAACGGGGTCCTCTCGAGCGCGAGCAAGGTCGCGTGATCAAGCGCCGCCGCCAACGCAGGCGCGTGACCGCGTTCTTCTTACGTCTGCTCGTCGCGATTCTGGTCGTGACCGTCTTTGCGCCGTTGGGCATCATCGCTGGCGTCATCTACGCCTACTCGCGTGATCTGCCCGACATCAACAAGATGGCCGACTTTCAGCCGCTGCGTTCGACGCAAGTCTACGCGCGCGACGGAACATTGCTCGCGAGCCTCTACCGCGAGAACCGCATCTGGGTTCCGCTCGATCACGTCCCCAACGTCGTGCGCAACGCCTTTATCGCGACCGAAGATGCGCGCTTTTACGTGCACCATGGCATCGACCTCGGCGGTATCGCGCGTGCCGCGTGGGCCGACTACCACCACGAACAACTGCAAGGCGCCTCGACGATCACGCAGCAGCTCGCGCGCGCGCTCTTCCTCTCCGATGAGGTCTCGATCTCGCGCAAAATTCAAGAGGCGCTGCTGGCGATGGAGATCGAGCGCTTCTACACCAAAGACGAGATCCTCGAACGCTATCTCAACTTGATCTATCTCGGCTCGGGCGCGTACGGCGTGCAGGCTGCTTCGCACACGTATTTCGGCACCGACGTCGCCAACCTCACGCTCGCGCAAGCGGCGATCCTCGCCGGTCTTCCAGCCGCGCCTTCTGATTATTCCCCGTACGTCAGCTTCGACCGGGCGAAAGCGCGTCAGGCGCACGTGCTCGACCGTATGGTGGCCGCCGGCTTCATCACGCAAGAGCAGGCAGATCAAGCCAAGGTGGCGCCGCTGCATCTGATCGGAGAACGCCCGGTGGGGCTCACCGGCTACCGCTACCCGTATTTCACGACGTACGTGGCACATCTGCTCGAAGAGCAATTCGGCGAGAAGGCCGTCTACGAAGGCGGCCTCGAGGTCGATACGACGCTCGATCCACGCCTCCAACAGCTGGCCGAAGAAGCCGTGAATTGGGGCGTCGGCCGCGCTGCGATCGAGGGCATCAACGCGCACCAGGCGGCGCTGGTGGCGATACGCCCGTCGACCGGTGAGATACTCGCGATGGTCGGCGGCGCCGGTGGCTTCTCGCTCACCAATCAGTTCAACCGCGCGTGGCAGGCGCGCCGCCAACCGGGTTCGTCGTTCAAAGCCTACGTGTACACAGCCGCCATCGATAGTGGGATGACGCCCACCACCACGATCGACGACTCGCCGGTCTCGTACCCGATGGGCGACGGGACGATGTGGTCGCCGCACGATGACGACAACCGGTACTTCGGGCCGATCACCTTGCGTTACGCGCTCGCGCAATCGCGCAACGTGGTCGCGGTCAAACTCGCCGAGCAGCTCGGTGTTGATCGCATCATCGAGTACGCGCGCCGCATGGGCGTGCAGGAGCCGCTCGACGCCGATCTGTCGCTCGCCATCGGCACCTCGGTCGTCACGCCGCTCGATCAGGCAGCGGGTTATGCGACCTTGGCCAATCAAGGAATTCACATCGATCCCTCGCCGCTGCGCGTGGTGAAGGACTCGTTTGGCTCGCTCATCGTCGACAACCGCTTCCCGGTGCAAACCGAAGTGGTGAGCGCCGGGACGGCCTACATCGTCACCACGATGCTCGAAAGCGTCATTCAAGAAGGGACCGGCTATCCGAATGCCGTCATCGACCGGCCCGCTGCCGGCAAGACGGGGACGACCTCGGATTATCGCGATGCGTGGTTCGTGGGGTACACTCCCGACCTCGTCACGGCGGTCTGGCTGGGCAACGACGACTATTCGAAGATGAACGAGTCGTACGGTGGCAACATTCCGGCGCGCATCTGGGCACGTTTCATGAAAGCGGCGCTGGCGAACACCCCCAAACACGACTTCGTCTATCCTTCGACGGAGATCGTACGTCTGCCGACGTGCGGCGATGCCGACCGCGTCGAGTTCTTCTTGGAGGGGACCGAACCCGCCAGCCGTTGCGCAAGCGGCACGGGGCTGTACGAGCCGAAGATGGCGCTCGCCGCACGCGCCACACCGGCGCCGACCGCAATGGCGGGTTTGTCGTCGCCCGCGCCCGCCGCTGCGGTGGGCGCTGCGGTTGCGGCGCCGGCGGAGCCGACGGTCGAGATTGTGACCCCCATTCCGCTCCCGTCAGATGAAGAGACGCCTGAGCCGGCGGACGACGACGCGACCCCGTGATTCCCGAGAGCGAAACGATGCGGGTCGTCGGGGTCAAACGGCTCTCGCAGTATCTGCGCCGGCTGGTTGAAGAGAACCGGCACCTTCGCGGGATCGGCGTGAGTGGCGAGGTCTCGAACCTCAAGCCGTTTGCTTCGGGCCTCTGGTTCGATCTCAAAGAAGAAGAGGCGGTGCTTTCATGCGTCGCATGGTCTGACGTCGCAGGCAAACTCGCCGATCTGCGCAATGGGCAGGCGATCACCGCGTACGGATCGGTCGGCGTCTATCCCAAGCGCAGCGGCTACCAATTCGTGGTGCGCAACGTGACGATCGCCGGCTTCGGCGATCTCCACAAACGCTACGAAGAGCTGCGCCTGCGCCTGGAGGCCGAGGGTCTCTTCGAGCGGCCCAAACGCCCGCTGCCACGCTTTCCGTTTCGTATCGCGCTCGTCTCGTCGCCGCGTGCCGACGGCTACAACGACTTCGTGCAGATCATGCGCAGCCGGGCGCCGCACGTCGCCGTCGTTTTGGTCGAGACGCCGGTGCAGGGCCTGGCCGCAGCTCCCGACATCGCCGACGCCATTCGCCGAGCCTCGCGTCTCCCGGTCGATGCGATCGTGATCGCGCGGGGCGGCGGGTCGGCCGAAGATATCTTCGCTTTCAGTCAGGAGCCGGTGGTGCGTGCGGTCGCAAACGCCGAGCACCCGACGATCTCGGCGATCGGCCACGCGAAAGACATTCCCCTCTGTGATTTGGTGGCCGACCGTCGTGCGGAGACGCCGTCGAATGCGGCCCATCTGCTTACCGAACGCACGACGGCGGAGCTGATCGCAGCGATCGCGGATTGGGAGCGCCGCCTGGGCGCGGGCGCACGGCGTCCGGTCATCGCAGCCCGGCGGCGTCTGCGCGGCGCACTCGACCGTTCGGCGCTGGTCTCTCCCGAACGCATCGCCGATGCTCACCGTCGCCGCCTGCTCGAGGGCATCGACGGCTTGGGCGTAGCGCTTACGCAGGCGTTTGCACGACGTCGCACCCGGTTGGAGACGGTGACGCGCCGGCTCGACCGTCTCGATCCGCTGGCACGTCTGGGCGAACATCGCGCAACCTTGCGGGTGCTGCACTATCGCCTCTCGCGCATCGAGGTCGTGGCCCCGCGAAGTCAGCGCGCCCAGGGCGCCGGCGTGCGTCTGCGCGATGCGATGCCGCGGCTGCTCGAACGCAAACGCGCCCGAGCGACGCTCGCGAGCCGCGCGCTGAGTGCCAGTGATCCCACGGCCCTCCTCGCGCGCGGCTACGCGATCGTCGAATACGCCGGTCACGTGGTGCGCGATGCGGCGGCGGTTCCGCTGGGCGAACGAGTCGAGGCGAAGCTCGCTCACGGAACGCTTCTGGCGCGCGTCGAAGGCCGCGAGAATGCCTGAGCCCGTATCCGGTCAGTTCGAACGAGCGCTCGACGAGCTCGAAAAGATCGTCGCCCGCCTGGAGCGCGAAGATCTCACGTTGGATGAATCCGTCGAACTCTTCAAAAAAGGACGTGAGCTGGCGACGCGCTGCGAGCAGCTGCTCGCGCAGGCGCAGAAGACCATCGACCTCGCGATGAAAGATGAGCCCGAGAAGACCCCGCTGCGCGGCGCGACAAACGAAGAGAGCCTCTTCTGACGCGTTTCACGTGACCGGTGATCCGCTCCGCGTGACCGGGGTTCACCGCCGCCGCACCGAAGGTCGTGCCGTGGCAGGACGCCGTTTGGACGAAGCGGTCGCAGCGAATGCGGGCATCACGCGCTCACGCGCCCGCTCGCTCATCATTGCGGGCCGCGTGCGCGTCGATGGGCGCACCTTGACCAAGCCGGGTACGACGATTGCACCCGCCGCGAGCCTCACCGTCGAACGCCCGCAACCCTATGTAAGCCGGGGTGGGGAGAAACTTGAAGGCGCCCTCCGCGATTTCGGCGTCGACGTGCGCGGCCGGCGCGCGCTCGACGTCGGCGCCTCGACGGGCGGCTTTACCGACTGTCTTTTGGCACACGGTGCGCAGCACGTCGTGGCACTCGACGTCGGCTACGGCCAGCTGGAATATCGCTTGCGGGCCGACGAGCGCGTGACCGTGATCGAGCGCTGCAACTTTCGCTTGGTACCCGACGACCGGTTCGGCCCCGAGTTCGGAGTGATCACGATCGATACGTCGTTCATCTCGGTGGTCACGATGATCGAGCGTGCACAAGCTTTCTTGCAGCCCCAGGGAGAGATCGTTGCGCTCATCAAACCGCAGTTCGAAGCCGGCCCGGCGCGGTTGGGTTCCGGGGGGGTCGTGCGCGACCCGGCGGTGCACCGCGCGATTCTGCGCGAGACGTCTGCGGCGATCCAACGGCTGCGCCTCGTACCGGTCGCCCTCACGCGCTCGGCACTGCGCGGTCCCGCCGGAAACATCGAGTTCTTTGCCCTGGTACGCGCAGAGGGAGCGCCCGTCGACGATGCGACGATCGATCGCCTCGGAGCGGAAGGAGAGGCCACGTGACACTCGTGCAGCCCAAGACGGGGACCGTCGGTCTCTACGTCGATTTGGATCGCGATCATGCGCGCAGTGCCGCCGTCGAGGCGGCGCAGGTCTTGCGCGAGGCCGGCTTTGCGATTGCGCTGTGTGAAGATCAGAACCGTACGCTGAACATCGCGACCCCCGGCGCCGGCGTCGAAGCGGCGGTCTTGCTGGTGACGATCGGCGGTGACGGTACCTTGCTGCGCGCTGCGCAGATCGCCGCCCCCCACGGCATTCCGCTCTTCGGAGTCAACACCGGACGCCTCGGCTTTCTCACCGAGTGCGACGGCGATCTCGAGATGATTCGCAAACTCCCCGCCTTGTTGCACAACGGCTTCACGCTCGACCGCCGCGTCGGCCTCGCCGCTCAGGTGGGAAAGAGCGCGCACTTCGCACTCAACGACATCGTCATCCGTCGCACGATCCCGCATATGGCACCGTTCGCGCTCTTCGTCGACGGAAAGGACGCCGCCCACGTCCCCGCCGATGGGATCGCGGTGGCGACCCCGACCGGTTCGACCGCGTACTTCCTCTCGGCCGGGGGTCCAATTCTCGCCCCGGACGTCGCCGCCTTCGGCATCGTGGCGCTCTTGCCGCATACGCTCTTCACGCGGCCGCTGGTCGTTCCCAATTCTTCCGAAGTCGTGGTCGTTGCGCTCAGCACGCCCGCGGCGGTGGAGGCCGACGGACGCGTCGTCGACGAGCTCGAGGTCGGCCAGCGCGTGACGATCACGCGGTATGCGCGCGAGATCTGCTTTGCGCGGCGCGAACCGCTGAACTTCTTCGCGCTGCTGGAGGACAAGTTGCGCTGGAACGCACCGATCAAAGATCGCTTGCAGTAGGCGCACATGCGACTGCGGCGGCTGGAGATCGAGGATTTCGGGCTCATCGCGCGCGCCGAGCTGCGCTTTGCCGACGGCTTCACCGTCTGCAGCGGCGAGACGGGTTCGGGCAAGACGATGCTCCTCGGCGCCCTCGGCTTCGTGCTCGGGGCACGCGCCTCGCCTGAAAACATCCGGCGCGGCGCGGCGCGCACGCGCGTGACCTTGGAGATCGAGCCGGACGAGACGCTGCGTGCGCTGGCCGCGGAGACTGGGTTCGAACTCGAGCCGGATGAGGATGCAATCGTCAGTCGCGAACTGACCCAGGCCGGCAAATCGTCGGCACGCGTCAACGGGCGCCCGGCAGCTGCGGGGCAACTGCGTGAGCTCGGCGAGCGAATTCTCGATTTCGTTGGACAGCACGAGCAGCAGCGACTCCTCTCCCCGGCCTACCAACTCGATTTGCTCGATCGATTCGCCGGTGAAGCTGCGTTGGTTTTGCGCGATCGGGTCGGGGTTGCGCACGTGCGTACGGCACAACTCACCGCGGCGCTGAGCGAAGCGCAGCACGACGCGGGCCGCACGCTCGCCGAGTACGAGTACGCGCGTTTCGCCGTCGACGAGATCGACGCCGCGAACCTGCAGCTCGACGAAGAGATGACGCTGCGCACGCGCCGCGAGTACCTCGTGCACGCGGAGAAAATCGCCGGGGCGCTTGCGCTCGCGCACGACGCCCTCGTTGATGGTGACGGTGCAGCCGGCGAGTCACTCGGCGCGGCGGTCGCTGCGCTCGCCGGCGTGCAACGCTTCGCCCCCAGCCTCGAGGCGCTCGGCGAGCGGCTGCGCGCGCTGCAGGGCGAAGTGACCGAAGCGGCCGCGGTGCTGGCGCATGAGCGCGAGCGTACGGAATACGATGCTGGAGAGGCCGAATCGATCGGTGCCCGCCTCGATCTGCTCGATCGGCTCAAACGCAAGTACGGCGGCTCGATGGACGCCGTGCTCGCGGAGCGCTCGCGCTTGCACCGCGTCCTCGACGACTACGATTCACGCGACGAGCGCCTTGCGGCGCTCGCAAGCGAACGGGAGAGCGCGCAGCGCGAGCTCGCGATGCTCGCGGCTGCGCTCACCGCGATGCGCACGCAGGCGGCGCATGCGCTCGAGCTCGCCGTTGCGCAGGAGTTGCGTGCGCTGGCGATGCCGTCGGCGCGCTTTGCCGTCGGGATCGAGCCCGTCGAGCCGATCGGAGCGCGCGGCACCGAGCGCGTGGAGTTTGCGCTTGCGCCCAATCCGGGCGAGCCGTTGCGTCCGCTCGCGCGAGCCGCCTCAGGAGGTGAACTTTCACGCGTCTTGCTTGCGCTGGTCGTCGTGCTCGCCGATCGGCGTGAGCGCACGACGCTCGTCTTCGACGAGATCGATGCCGGTATCGGCGGTGCAACCGCCAATGCCGTCGGCCTGCGCCTCGGCGCCCTGGCGCGCAGCGCGCAGATCCTGTGCGTGACGCATCTCGCCCAGATTGCGTCGTGGGCCGACGCCCATTACGCGCTGCGCAAACGCGTCGAAGGCGAGACGACGCAGATCGAGGTACTTGCCCTCGACCAAGCACCCGCGATCCGCGAGGAGATCGCGCGAATGCTCTCGGGTAATGCTGCGGCCGTCGCTCTCGATCACGCCGAGACACTCTTGGCGGAGGTCCGCCAAAAGAAAGTCAGCGCGACGTCAGGGTAAGCGGTGCACCTTGAGGACGTTGGTCTTCCCCGTACCGACCGGCATGCCCGAGGTGATCGCGATCTCCTCACCACTGCGCGCGAGGCCGCCTTGGAGCATGCGCGTCTCGGTCAGGGCGATGAGCGTCTCGAGATAGCTGTAGGCTTCCACGACGATCGTCTCCACGCCCCATACGAGCGCGAGACGGTGCGCGACGGCGGCGACCGGTGTCATCGCCAAAATCTGCGCGCGCGGCCGGAACGACGAGATGAGGACGGCAGTTGCTCCGGTGGTGGTCCCGGTCACGATGAAACGAAGCGAGAGTTCTTGGGTGACGCGTCCGGCGGCTTCGGCGATCATCGTCTCGACGACACGCTCGCAGCCGGTGAGGCGCCGCACGCGCATCTCCTCGTGCGGATACGACGCCTCCACCTGTTGTGCGATCGTCGTCATCACGCGTACCGCCTCGACCGGGTAGGCGCCGCGCGCCGTCTCCCCTGAGAGCATGACGGCGTCAGTACCGTCGAGGATGGCGTTGGCGACGTCGGTCGTCTCGGCGCGCGTCGGGCGCGCATTGGTCGTCATCGATTCGAGCATCTGCGTCGCCGTGATGACGGGCTTGTTGGCGCGGTTGGCGCGAGCGATGAGATCCTTTTGCACCAGCGGCACCTGTTCGAGGGGAATCTCGATCCCGAGATCGCCGCGTGCCACCATGACGGCGTCGGCGGTGCGCACGATCTCGTCGATACACTCGAGCGCTTCGTGCTTCTCGATCTTGGCGATGATCGGGACATTGCCGCCGTGCTGCTTGATGAAGGCCCGCACCCGTTCGATGTCCGAGGCGCTGCGCACGAACGAGACGGCGACCCAGTCGATGCCGGCGCCCAACGCAAAGGCGAGGTGCTCGAAATCACGATCGGTCACGGCATCGATCTGCAGCGTGCCGTCGGGATAGTTGATGCCTTGGGTCGGACGGAGTTCACCGCCCACGACCACG
Source organism: Candidatus Acidiferrales bacterium (assembly GCA_035503775.1). Taxonomy (GTDB): domain Bacteria; phylum Vulcanimicrobiota; class Vulcanimicrobiia; order Vulcanimicrobiales; family Vulcanimicrobiaceae; genus DATJTD01. Next base: position 5,307 of record DATJTD010000205.1, on the reverse strand, counting down.
GTCGTCGTCACCGTGGTCGGCGAGGTCGCCTCGATCCGTAGCGAGATCGCCCCGTCGGCCAAATAGAGGCACGTTCCCGGTACGACGTCACGCGCGAGACCGGCATAGGTCACGCTCACGCCGTCGGCCGTGCCGTCGATCGGCTCGGTCGTCAGGGTGAAGGTGCTCCCGGGGAGGAGGGTGACCGATGTGAGGCCACTGGCGAGTGGGCCGGTGCGCACCTTGGGGCCGGGCAAGTCGGCGAGGACGGCGATGTGTGCCCCGATCTCGGCTGCGATCCGGCGCACGTCGGCAATCGTCGCGCCGTGCTCTTCGTGCGTCCCATGTGAGAAGTTCAGCCGCACAACGTTGACGCCGGTGAAAAAAAGCTGCCGCAAGATCGACGGATCGCGCGAGGCGGGCCCTATGGTGGCGACGATCTTCGTCCGTTTGCGCGCGATCTCGTTCATCGATCCGCGAGCGCGTTCGGTCAGGTGGGACGTGCGCCCTGGCTGCTCGTTTTGCTGGGCAGGTCGCCCGCGGGCAAACGCGTGCCCTCCGCGGCGGGGTCTCCGCCGGTGCCCTTGCGGCGGGGCGGGCATCGTGGTACCCTACCCCTTGGAAGAAAAAGAGCGCGGCTTGGCCGCGCTTCGTTGTTGTAAGAGGGAGATTGCCAAACTGACGCTGGTGCAGGCGTTCGAACGGGCCGCGCTCGCACTTCCGTTCGAAGAGGGACTCGGCGACGTCGAAATCGTGGCCCATCGCTCGCAGCGAAATGGCCGGACGACGGCGCTCACCCTGGTTGTCGATCGGCCGAGCGGTGTCGACGTCGGTCTGTGTGAGCGCTTGGCGGCGCGGATCAACGACGCACTCGCGGAGATCGAAGAGCCCTACACCCTCGAGGTGGAATCGCCGGGGCTCGACCGCCCCCTCACCAAACCCGCCGATTACGAGCGCTTCCGCAACCGCGACGTCCGCATCCAGACCACGATCGCGATCGGTGGAGCCAAGACGCACCGCGGCAAGCTCCTAGGCATGCGCGAGACCAATATCATCCTCCAAACCGGCGCGGGCGAATTGCCCCTACCGCTGGCGACGATCAAGAGCGCGAATCTCGAATTCGACCCGCGCGATGATCTCAAGAAGCACAAACGAGAGAGACGTAGTCACCGATGATCAACACGACCGAATTGCAGGCGGCCCTCAAAGAGATCCAGGGCGAGCGCGCCATCTCCTTCGAGTCACTCCTCGAAGCCCTCGAGGCGGCGCTGATCTCCGCGTACAAGCGCAACTTCGGCGGAGAAGCCAACGCCATCGTCTCGATCGATCGCGACACCGGCGAATACAAGGTCTACCACCGCCGCACGGTCGTCGAAGACGGCGCGCTGACCGATCCCAAGCTCGAGATCACGCGCAAAGAAGCCGGTTCGCGCTACGAACCCGGCGACTACTACGACCAAGAAGTAACCCCGAAGCAGTTCGGCCGGATCGCCGCGCAGACCGCAAAGCAAGTCATCGTGCAGCGCATCCGCGAAGCCGAACGCGATACGATCTTCAACGAGTACAACTCCAAGCTCAACGACATCGTGAGCGGCACCGTGCAGCGCTACGAGCAACGCAACATGTACGTCGACTTGGGGAAGACCGAATCGCTGCTGCCGCTCTCCGAGCAAGTTCCGCGCGAGAACTATCGCATCAACGACCGTATTCGTGCCTTCGTACTCGACGTGCGCAAGACGAACAAAGGTCCGCAGATCATCCTCTCACGTGCCGCCGAGGGGCTCGTGCAGCGCCTGCTCGAGGACAACGTTCCCGAGATCGAAGATGGTATCGTCGAGATCATGGCGATCGCGCGCGAGCCGGGGAGCCGCTCCAAAGTTGCCGTGCACTCACACCGCGCGGACGTCGATGCCGTCGGCGCCTGCCTCGGGCCAAAATCGAGCCGCATCGCCAACGTCTCCGACGAGTTGCGCGGCGAGAAGATCGACATCATCCGCTGGTCGGCCGACCCCGTCGCTTTCATCAACAACGCGCTCGCGCCGGCCAAGGTGCTCAGCGTCGAGCTCTTCGAGGATGAAGGCGTCGGTTTGGTCACCGTCCCCGACTATCAGCTCTCGCTCGCCATCGGACGTGAAGGCCAAAACGTGCGGCTCGCGGCGCGCCTGACCGGTTGGCGCCTCGACATCACGAGCGAAGCCGAGGCCGACGAGACCCGGGCGCGCTACCTGGCAGATCGCGATGCGCGCGAAGGCCTTGTGGGCACACAAGAGGAGACGCCTGCCGCGGCGGCGTCGCCGGTCGAGGTGGTCGCCGAGACGGAGGTCGTGGAGGACGAAGAGGAGGCGGCGGTCGATCAGTCCGAGCTCATTCGCCGGCTCGAAGAGTTCAAACGCTCCATGCTCGAGCGCCAGCACAGCGGAGGGGGCGAATAGCGGCTCCTGCGCTCCCGCGGGCGCCCGTCCGTACCTGCGTCGGCTGCCGTGCGCGCTTCGAACAGCGAGCCCTCCTCCGATTCGTGCTCCGAGAGGGTTCCTGGCGGCAAGACGGGCCCGTGCGCGGTCCCGGGCGCGGGGCGTACCTCTGCTCGAAGCAATGCGCGGTGCGGGTGGCGAAGAACAAGCGGTTCCCCGGTCTGAGCGCGGCGGCAGGATCTGCCGCATGGGGTTGACCCGCGGGCGTTGAAACTGGGCTCCTCCCGAATTGCGTAAGCGAGGCGGGGCGTTTAGGATGAAGAGGCGCTACGTGCGCTGGAGCAATTTCGCATGAAGTAGACGGCAACAGCCGAGTTGCAGCCCAGAGCGCTGCGATCGGGTTACAATAAAGGACGATATGGCGACCGGTAAAGTACGAATTTTCGAGCTGGCTAAAGAGTTGGGTCTCTCCTCGAAGGAGCTGATCGGCCTCTTCGAAGGCCTGGGGCTCGAGGCCAAAAATCAGCTCAGCATTGTGGAGGACCCGATCGCCGATCTGGTCCGCGGTGTGTTGCTCGGAGGCAAAGGCTCCGCCAAAGGTGCGGGGAGCAAAGCTCCGGCCAACGGTGAGAAGACCGTCTCACGGCCGGTTGCGCCCAAAGAGGCGCCCGCCGCCGCTGTGCCACCGCCGTCGCCGGCTCCTACGGCGCACCCCGCTGTCCCGACCGCTTCCGCCCCAGCCTCCGCGGCTCCGCCGGCGAGGAAGTCCGCTCCACGGCCTCCGGCCGCCGCGGAAGAACCGCCGGTCCCGTCGTTGCGTCGCGTCGTCGATGCCCCGCGCCGTCCTGCGCCCGCCAAGCCGGCCCCGGCCCCAGCCGCGTCTGTCGAGTCGCCGCACGTGCCGGAGACCCGCGCCGTGCCGCCGGCCGCCACGGCAAAGCCCCCGACGATCGAAGCTGCTCCGAGCGCCGCCCCGGTCGCCGAGCCGCCCCTTCACAAGCCCGCACCGCTCCCCCCGCCGGTTCAGCAGCGGCCCGCGGCCTCGGCGAATGCGCCGGCCGCTCCGCGCCCTCCCCATCCTCCTGCGCCGCCGCGCCCGCCGGCCGCGGAGCCGGAGACGCCCATTCCAACGCTGCGGCCCGTGCCGACCGGACAGTCGTCCGTCCGTGCCCCGCAGCCGCCACCGCGGCCAACGGCCCCGCCGAACGGCGTCGCGGCCTCGGCTGCCCCCGGGCCATCGTTTGGCATCCCCGGGCGCCCCGGCGTTGCCCCCCGCCCTGGCCAAACAGGTACGCCCGGCCAGGGCTATCAGCCGCGTCCGATGCAGCCGCCTGGACCGCAGGCGCCGCGACCGGGACAAAATGGGCCGCCGCGGCGCGCTGGCAACGGTCCCTTCCGTCCGCTCACGCCGCCCGGTGCCCCGGTCAATCGGCCTTTTACCCCGCGTCCCATGGCGCCGGGGAGCCCCGTCACTCCGCAGACGCCGTCGCCGAGCTCAGGCGGACCCCGTGGCCCGCAGCCGCGCACGCGCGACCGGGACGACTCGCTTTCGAAGAAGGATCGCGAACAGGAGCTGCTGCTCGAGAAGGAGCGTCAGCGCAAGAAGCGCGGCTCGCTCGACGCAGCGCCGGCAAAGCAGCCGACGGTACTCGAGACGATCGAGATTCCCGACGTGCTGACGGTTCAGGAGCTGGCGACCTCGATGATCGTGCCGGCGGCCGACGTCATCAAAGAGCTCATCAAGATGGGCACGATGGCGACGATCAATCAAAACATCCCGGCGGACGTCGCGCAAAACGTCGCGCGCAAGTTCGGCTTCAACGCGGTCATCAAAGAGGCCGGTGAAGAAGTCATCGTCGAGCAAGAAGAAGACAAGCCCGAGCTGATGACGATTCGTCCGCCGGTCGTCACCGTGCTCGGTCACGTCGACCACGGGAAGACCTCGCTGCTCGACAAGCTGCGCCAAGCCAACGTTGCGGCCGGCGAAGCGGGCGGCATCACGCAGCGCATCGGCGCCTATACGGTCGATCACGGCGATCGCAAAATCACCTTCATCGACACACCGGGTCACGAAGCGTTCACGGCGATGCGCGCGCGTGGTGCCAAAGTCACCGACGTCGCGATTCTCGTGGTCGCAGCCGACGACGGCGTCATGCCGCAGACGGTCGAAGCGATCTCGCACGCCAAAGCCGCGGGCGTTCCGATCGTGGTCGCGATGAACAAGATCGACAAGCCCGAGGCCAATCCCGACCGGGTGAAGACACAGCTCTCCGAACACGGCCTGCAGCCGGTCGATTGGGGTGGGAAGATCGAGATGGTTCCGGTCTCCGCGCGCACCGGTGAGGGCATCGACGCACTGCTCGAGACGGTCTTACTCGAAGCCGACATCCGCGACCTCAAAGCGAACAAAAACCGCCGTGCCCAAGGCGTCGTCATCGAATCGGCGCTCGATCGCGGGCGTGGTGCCGTGGCGACGGTGCTCGTGCAGAACGGCACCTTACGCGTCGGTGACATCGTCGTGGTCGGCGGCGCCTTCGGTAAGGTGCGTGCGCTCATGGACGATCGCGGGAAGCAAGTAAAGAAGGCCGGCCCCTCGATGCCGGTCGAGATCATGGGTCTCTCCGACGTTCCGTCGGCGGGTGATACGCTGATGGTCGTCAGCGACGAGCGCGTCGCGCGTGAAGCTGCCGCCAAGCGGAGTTCGCGCCGTCAAGACGTGCGCATCGCCGCCTCCTCCGGTCCACGCGTCTCGCTCGAGACCTTCATGGCGATGCCGGCCGACGGCGGTCAGAAGTCGCTCAACCTCATCCTCAAGGCAGACGGTCAAGGCGCGGTCGAAGCGCTGCGCTCGCGCGTGGAGTCACTCTCCACGAGTGAAGTCAACATTCGCGTGATCTACTCCGGTGTCGGTGCGATC
>DATJTD010000204.1:0-8752 GCA_035503775.1 Candidatus Acidiferrales bacterium | reverse complement strand
CCGGTCATCGCCGTTCCCACCATCACGCTCGAAGGTGATGCCAACGGCGCTCCGCACCCCGACCCCAGTTCGTACGCCGGCAAATTCTCCGGTACGTATGAGAATCGGATCGTCAAGGGCGGCATCGGGCACAACCTGCCTCAAGAAGCTCCGCAGGCCTTTGCCCAAGCAATACGCGACGTAGACGGTTACTCCTGAACCGCCCCTTAGGCGATCGTCTGTGTTTGGCTCGTTTCAAGGTGATAGATTTCCGGAAACGCCAACCGGAAGAGCGCGAATTGTTCGGCGGCGTTTAGGCGCAAAGCCTTCGAGAGGCGCGCGACGAACTGGAGCGAGACTCTCACCGCACGGCCGCTTTCGAAGGAGCGATACCAGTCGACGGTCACGCCCACGAGTTCGGCAACTTCACCCCGGCGCAGACCAGCTACTCTCCGGCGCGTGGTTTGTGGCAAGCCGAGTTCGGCTGGGTCGATATGAGAACGGCAATTCATAAGAAATTCGCGCAGCTCTCGCCGCCGCCGAACGTCTTCGGCAACTTGAGGGTAATCGACATCTAAGGCTGACATCGGAATCGAGATCCTCTCTCATCGAGATCGTCTTGCCATCGAGTTCCGTATGGCTCGTCCAGAGTTCCGCCATTCTATCGTACGAGCCCGGCGATGTCTACGGTGCCGTCAGAACTGACTTCCAGTGCTAAGTGAAAGTTCTTCCGCCGAAAGAAACTTACAAGCTTCCAGAATGGCGAATTTCAGGTGGCCGGGATAAGCTCGCGGTGGTTTGTAGTTACTCCCTGCGCGAAAGGTCGTCCCCCATCATATGACCGTGAAGGCGTCTGTGGTGACCGCGTACGGCGGTCCGGAAGTAATGAAATATCAGGAGATGCCGGATCCCGAGCCGGGCACGGGCGAGATCCTCGTCAAAGTGGCCGGCATCGGCATCAACCCAGAAGACATGCTCGAGCGCAGCGGCGCCATCAAGGATCGCTGGCAGTTGCACTTTCCGGCGATCATCGGCCTGGACGTCTCGGGAACGGTGCTCGCGATCGGCGACGGCGTCACCGACCGCACGGTCGGCGAGCGTGTCTGCGGGTGGTCGTACCACACATACGCTGAACTGGTCGCGGACAAAGCGACGCTTTTCGCCAAAGTGCCGGAGACGATGGACCTCGTCGACGCGGCCGCGATTCCGCTCGCGGGAGTCACGGGTAGCCAATTGGTCTCGGTCGCAGGTGGGTTGCAGTCAGGGCAGATGGTGCTGGTCTCCGGTGCGGCGGGCGCCGTCGGTCGCTGCGCCGTCTACACGGCGAAGGCATCGGGCGCGCACGTGATCGCCGGCGTGCTGCGTCATCAGCTCGACCAGGCGGCCGGTATCGGTGCACATGAGACCCTCGCCCTCGACGACCCGGCCGCCTTCGCGGCGATTCCGCAAGTCGACCTCGTCGCGAACACGGTTCGCGGGAAGACGGCGGCCGATCTGCTTACGAAGGTCAGGGACGGTGGGACGTTTGCCTCGGTGACGGGAGCGCCCGAAGGTGCCACGGACTATCCAAAGGTGCGCGTCGTCCCGTTCGTCTCGAAACAAGATCGATCGACCATCGCCTTCATTGCCGGCGCGGTCGTCGCCGGCGAGATGACGATCCCGATCGACCATCGTGACGAGCTCGAGAACGCAGGTGCCGCGCAGGCCGCGTTCACGAAGGGCGGCATCGGGAAGGTGCTACTCATCCCATAACACTCTCCATCCAGCTTGGAGTCGTCAATGAACAACGTGCAAGTCGAACAAAAGAGCTATGAGATGCCGCCGCGTGAGGGGATCACCATCGCGCATTTTCTCACCGTCGCGGACATCGAGCGATCACTTCGATTCTACGAAACGGTCTTTGGAAGTCGCATTTTGAGCAGCGGCGACGAGAAGGGCGCACCTGGGTATATCCAGATCGCGAACACGTGGCTCATCGTCAACGTCGGGGGCGGTCCGACTCCCGACAAGCCGGCGGTAACGCTCAGCGTCCCCCCCGACCCGAATAAGGTCAGCAGCTTTATGAACATACGCGTTGCGGATATTCAAGCGTGCTATGACCTATGGCGAAGTCGAGGAGCTGAGTTCATCACCGAGCCAAAGGACAAGTACGGCGAGACGCGCTGTTACATCCGCGATCCTGATGGCTATATTATCGAGGTTGGGCAAAGCAAGCCGAACTTCACGTACGGTTAGATGGATCGCCGCTGTGCTGGAGTCGTCCATGGACAACGTACAGGTCGAACAAAAGAGCTATGAGATGCCGCCACGGGAGGGATTTACGGTCGCACATTTTCTCACCGTGGCCGACGTCGACCGATCGGCTCGATTCTACGAAACGATCTTCGGAGGTCGCATTTTGACCCGAGGCAACAGCAGCGGAGCTCCGGCGTTCATACAAATCGCGAACACCTGGCTCATCCTGTACTTCGGGGGCGGTCCGACCCCGGACAAACCATTGGTAACGCTCAGTGTCCCCGCCGACCCCGATAAGGTCAGCAGCTTTATGAATATACGCGTTGCGGATATTCGGGCGTGTTATGAAGTATGGCGAAGTCGAGGAGCCACGTTCATCACCGAGCCAATGGAGAAGGTCGGCGAAACCTGCTGCTACCTCCGCGATCCTGATGGCTATCTTATAGAAGTCGGACAAAGCAAGCCGGGCTTCACGTACGGCTAAGTCCCGGCCCACGGTGTCTATGGCACAACCGCGAGGAGATTGGTTCACCCCCGGGCACTTGACGGATAATCTCCCTTACCGTTATGCTAGCTTCATGACACGCCTAGCGAATTGCGACGTATGGTATTCGAAGCGACCGAGCAGAATCGGTATCGTCTCGTTCTCGTATGCTCAACATTCGGATGCCGCCGCACGTGGAGGCACATAGGCATATCGTCGTAAGCATTCTTCAAGAGTGAAGGAGCCTCGGCGGTGTCGCCGGGGCTCCTTCTCTTTTCACGGGACCAGTGATGACGCGCAGCGCGCACGCCATGAGTTTCGTGTTGCCAAATGGTGGTCGAAGCTAAAGCGGTCACAGCATCTGCTTGTGGAGCAGAACCTAGCCGGTTCGAGTCCGGCCGATCACCCCAAACGAACTTTGAAAACTGAATACACTCGTCACGGAGAGATGGCCGAATCGGCAAGGCACCGCGTTGCTAACGCGGCGATACCTTCGGGTCGTGCGCCTTCGAGTCGCGCTCTCTTCTCCACGGGTTCGTCGTGATGGTCACGGCTCTCGCTCCAAACGAGGGCGTCCAGCGTTCGATTCGTTGCGAGCCCGCATCGGGGATTAGCTGAGATAGCGTAGCGTGCGTTTGAAGAACGCGAGACGAGGGTGCGAGCACCTCATCCCCGACCATATGCCCCCGATGTTCGATGGACGGGCACTTCGCTTCGAACGAAGTCTTTGCGAGTTCGATTCTCGCCGGGGGCTCCAATTACGGGGACGTGCGCAATCTCGGTTCGACTCCGACGATCGGCTCCAACGAGGTATAGCGTAACTTGGCATCGCGCTCGCTTTGGGAGCGAGAGACTTTCGGTTCGAATCCGAATACCTCGACCATGCCGGTCAAGCTGATGAGGAATAGCTCTCGACTTTTAATCGAAAGATACGGGGTTCGATTCCCCGGGCCGGCACACCATGCGCGCGATGCTCAATGGACGAGCGTCACGGTCCTAACGTGAACAACGTGGGTTCGATTCCCGCCGCGCGCTCAGTCCGGGATCCGCTAACCGGTAGGCGAAGAGGCCTTGACCCTCTCAATCTTCGTTCGAATCGAAGTCCCGGAGCCATTCGCGCGCTCGTAGCGTAGAGGAGACGCACCGCCCTGCGATGGCGGACCACACCGGTTCGATTCCAGTCGAGCGCACCACGTCGACGTCAACGTAGCCCAGTGGGAAGGCGGTCGACTCGAGCCTCTCCTCCATCCTGGTCCCGTAGCTTAATGGCAAAGCAACTCCCTGTCGAGGAGAGGATCGCCGGATCAGTAACGGCCGGGACCGCCACGCGTCGTACGCAAACGCGGAATTGCACTGCGCTCTTAACGCAGCCACGCTCGGTTCGAATCCGAGACGACGCACCACGCCGATGAATGCAAAGTGGTCGAGCGCGCGGCCCTTCAAGTCGCTCATAGCCGGTTCGAGCCCGGCCATCGGTCAAAGAGTTCGACCTTCGACGCCCACTCGCGATCGGGGCTCCCGTACCGTCGGACGAACCAGGATCGTCCGCCACACCATCGGCATCACGCCGGTAAGCCCATCCGACGACTTCTCCGCGTTCATTCTCGCGACGGCGCTTCCAAATCGCGCAGCAGCGCCGCTGCTCGTTCAAAATCGTCGTCGGTAGAACAGCATGTTGCGGGTGACCGGCCGCCAAGCCGTGGTTCCGGCTTGGCGATCCAGTGCACGGCTTCGGCGCTGCCAAGGTGACGTTCAGCGAGTTCGGTCAAGGTGTCTAGCCGTTCTTGCTGTGCGAGAGCAAGAAGAAGGCGCTTCATCGGGAGGATCATGCGCGTCTGACCCGCGGCAAGCAGTTCGAAATCAATCGACGCGTAGAGTTTTGCGGCGCGCTCATTGATTGGGTCAGTTACGACCGCGACGGCGCCGTACTCGGCGGCAAGGCGAGCGCAGCGGTGAAGCACATGGTTTACCAACGTTACGCCGAACCGCGGCGCTGATACTTTCGATCGATACCAAGCTGGGCTAAGAGAACGGCGGGAATCGCGCTCAAATTTCCGACGCGCATCTGTTTTCGGAAATCCGTCGGCAACTCGGGCCCTCGAAACTCGTGCGGGACAAGCGTATAGCAGCCGATGATTTCAGCCGGATGCACTTTCGTGCACGCGACGATCGTCGTGGCCGCGTTCGTCTCCATTCGCTTTCGAGCGTGCTCCTTGAGAAAGCGATCAACAGATTCTTCGCCGCATGCAAAAGCCGCCCGATCGTGACGATGATCGAGCGGCTCAAAAATGAGGTCCAAGGGCTATGCGTCGATAGCGCGATGTCGACGGTCAGCCAAGCGCCGCATGAGGCTTGCGGAAGGCGGAGCCGGGCTCGTCGTAAGCTGCACGAAGCGTTCACGCATCTCCGGGGATATGACCGTGAACTGCTAAAGCGGCGAGCTCAAGAAAGCAGGCGCCGTGTAGGCCGCGTTCGCGACGGCGATACCGGGAAGGTGCGGCTCGTCCGCTAATACCCTCCATCCCGAAAGGGAGTCGTCAATGAGTAACGTGCAAAGGACAAGTATGGTGAGACGCGCTGCTACACCCGCGATTCCGACGGCTACAGTATCGAAGTTGGCCAACGCAAGCCCCCCTTGTCCGAACTGACCTTTACCCGCATCGACGGTGACGACAAGGCTGCGCTTTCGGCGCTCGCAGACGTATGGCACCGCGCGTACAATTCGAACGGCCCGCGCGCGCTACTTTCGAGTGCGGAAGCGTCCGCCGAGGTATTCGCCTGCGCTGAAACATCGCTGTGGCGGCTCGCCGGTACGTATGAGGGACGTTTCGTTTCGATGGCCTTCGGCGTGCAGGTCCGCGAAAACGACGGGGCCGGAGCGCCGATTGCGGCGCACGTACTCCTACGATGTGTTGCGGTCGATGCGCCGTTTTGCAATCGCGGCTTTGGCCGAGAGACCGTGAGCGCCTTGCTGAGCTTGGCAGGCTCAAACGTACGCGCGCGACACCTCTGCGAACGCCTCGGTTTTCGCACGAGCGGGCGGACGAAGTTGGACGAGCGAGGCGAGCTCATCTCGCATCTGACGGCCTCGCTTGCCGCCACCGACGTACCTCACGCGCTCCGCAATGCCGGGGGTCTGTAGCCCGTGGGCGGTGAGGCGTTCGGATGGCCGGGGATGCAGCCGGGCTGGACGCATAGCAACAAATCGGCGGTGGGAACGGCGTATTCCACCTCGAGCCGGCTTTGGTTCACGATGTGGAGAGGCATCGTCACCGAGGTATCGTTTCCGACGATCGACCGGCCGCAACTGCGCGACTTGCAGTACCTGATCACCGACGGCAAGAGCTTCTTCCACGAAGAGAAACGGGATCTCGCCTTCGACATCGAGCGAATCTCGGACGTGGCCCTTGGATATCGTTGCCCGAGCACCGACCGCGCGGGCCGGTATGCGATCGTCAAACACGTCATCGCAAATCCCTATCTCGCCTGCCTTCTGCAGCATACGCGCATCACGGCGCCCGACCCGGCGTTCCTCGATACGCTGCACGTCTACGCGCTTTGCGCCCCGCATCTGGAAGTCGGCGGCTACGGAAACACCGGGTACGTCAAGACCGTCAACGGCAGGCGCCTCTTGATGGCGAAAAAAGGACGGACATGGCTAGCAATGGGAGCCAGCGTTCCGTTCGCGCGAACGTCCTGTGGATTCGCCGGTGCGAGCGACGGCTGGACCGATCTGCACGACAACTTCGTGATGGACTGGGAATTCGAGACGGCGAGCGACGGCAATGTCGCACTCACCGGCGAAATCGACCTCAGCAAGAGCAAGGAGTTCATCCTCGGCGTCGCCTTCGGCAGCACAGAGCACAGTGCCATCGCGACGCTGATGCAGTCGTTGTCCCTTCCCTTTAACGATCACCTCGCGGACTACAAGGCGCAATGGGCGGCCTCGGCGGCCGGCTTGACCGACCTTGCGTCACACGCGTACGACGAAGGCCGCCTCTATAGAAGCAGTTGCAGCCTGCTGTTGGCCCACGAGGACAAGACGTATCCGGGGGCGCTCATCGCATCGCTCACCATCCCGTGGGGAGAGGTCAAAGGCGACGACGACACCGGCGGCTACCATCTCGTCTGGACGCGCGACATGGTCAGCAGCGTCCTGGCGCTACTCGCCGCCGGCGACGCTCGCACCGCACGGCGCGCGCTCATCTTTCTCGCCGTCTCTCAGCACGACGACGGTGGCTTCGCGCAAAACTTTTGGGTGAGCGGCGACGCGTATTGGAACGGGACCCAACTCGACGAGGTCGCCTTCCCGATCTTACTGGCATGGCGACTGCACCACTTCAACGCACTCGCCGACTTCGACCCGTTCGACATGGTGCGCAGGAGCACCGGATTCCTCATCCGCAACGGCCCGGTCACACAACAGGAGCGGTGGGAAGAGGCCTCAGGCTACTCACCGTCCACGCTCGCGTCGAACATCGTCGCGCTGACGTGCGCTGCGGCGATTTTCCGGGTACGCGGCGATACGGTCACGGCCGATTTCGTGCAAGATCAAGCCGACTACCTGGAAGACCACATCGAGGAGTGGACCGTCACGGCCACCGGTACGCTCGGCGAAACTCCCTACTACATGCGCATCCAGCCGGAACGTGTCGGTCAAGAGAATCCCGCAGAAGACAAAGAATCGCGCGTCTTGCGCATTGCCAATCACGCTCCGGGCACAGCGAATGAGTTTCCGGCGCGCGACGTGGTCGACGGCGGCTTCCTCGAACTCGTCCGCCACGGTATCCGCGCAGCAGACGATCCCATCGTCCTCAATACCCTGAAGATCGTCGACGCGGTGCTCAAGGTCGAGACGCCCGTCGGGCCGTCATGGCACCGCTACAATCACGACGGCTATGGGCAGCAACGCGACGGCGGCCCGTTCACCTCCTACGGCGTCGGCCGCGCGTGGCCGTTGCTCACCGGCGAGCGTGGTCACTACGAGGTGGCCGCCGGCCGCAGTCCGGAGGTCTACCTCCGAGCGATGGAAGGGCTTGCATCGAAGAACTGCCTTCTCTGCGAGCAGGTGTGGGACGACGCCGACCTGCCCGAGGCGCACATGCGGCTCGGCGAACCCACCGGCTCAGCCATGCCCCTCATGTGGGCACACGCGGAATACGTGAAGCTGCTGCGCTCGGCCGCAGACGGAAAGGTCTTCGATCAAGTTCCCGAGGTCGCCGAACGCTATCTCTCCGGCGGCGCCAAAAAAAGGAAAATGGAAGTCTGGAAGTTCAATCGCCGCGTGCGCTTCATGCGCCCCGGCGAGATGCTCCGCGTCATCGGCGCGGGACGTTTCCGTCTGCGCTGGACCTCAGACCACTGGACGTCTGCACACGATTCGACATCGCAAACGAACGCGCTCGAGATCGACCACGTCGACTTGATCGAACTCGCGACGACATCAGGAATGTCAATCGAGTTCACGTTCTTCTGGATCGACGCAAACCGCTGGGAGGGGCAAAACTACGTCATCGCGGTTCGCTAGTGCGCGCCGACATATTCAGCGGTAGAACACCGGAACGTCGGCGGAGGCGGACGTCCCCTCGGCTGTGAATTCCGATAATGGTCTACCAGCGACGCCGCCCATCTTTTTCCACCACCAATAACTTGACCAGGGGATAGCGATTATGCAAAAGCGGAGTTTCCAGGTAATGACAGTTTCCTTAACGACAATTGCAATCTCGCTGGCGGTCGTCTTTCTTGCGACCACACCTGGACATGCAACTAGCACACTCGACGCTGGCGCGACGGCAAAACCTGCCCCCACGCCTCGTCCTCCGACCAGTACAGATGTCAACCAATTAACGGCGTTGGTCGCTCGGCCTGCGGCAACGATTAGCTCCATCGCCATCGTTAGGAACTTTGCCGAAGTGAGAGGTGGCCCCGGTTTTTCGGACATCGGATAGCGCGTTCTTAAGTGGTAACGCCGCAAGTTCAGGCCGCCAATTCGACGGCTGGTGAAGTAAAGTATGCCGCGTCTGGCGTGCGGCCGTCAAGAGCCGAGTGCGGGCG
>DATJTD010000203.1:0-34041 GCA_035503775.1 Candidatus Acidiferrales bacterium | reverse complement strand
GTCGGGCTTGCCCTTGCCGTCGACGATCGTCGTCTCTTCCTTCGTGACCTTGACCGTCTTGGCCTGACCGAGGAGGTCGGGCGTAACTTTGTCGAGCTTGAGGCCGAGCTCTTCGCTCACGAGCGTCGCGCCGGTGAGGGTCGCGATGTCCTTGAGCATCTCTTTGCGGCGGTCACCGAAGCCCGGTGCCTTGACGGCGACCGTGGTGAACGTGCCGCGCAGCTTGTTGACGACCAGGGTCGCCAGCGCTTCACCTTCGACGTCTTCGGCGATGATGAGCAACGGCTTCTGCACTTGGACGATCTTCTCGAGCAAGGGCAGGATGTCGGCGATCGCCGAGATCTTGCGCTCGGTCACGAGGATGAACGGATCGTTCAGCGTCGCTTCCATCCGCTCGGAATCGGTGACCATGTACGCGGAGACGTAGCCCTTGTCGAACTGCATCCCGTCTTTGGTCTCGACTTCGGTCTTCATCGACTTCGACTCTTCGACCGTGATCACGCCGTCTTTGCCGACTTTCTCCATCGCTTCGGAGATCAGCAGGCCGATCTCTTTGTCGTTGGCCGAAATCGACGCGACTTGCGCGATCTTCTCTTTGGTGTCGACCTTTTGGACGAGCTTCTCCATCTCGCCGACGGAAATCTCGACGGCCTTCTCGATGCCGCGCTTGATCAGCAGCGGGTTGGAGCCGGCCGTGACGTTGCGCAGACCTTCGCGGATGATCGCTTGCGCGAGCACGGTCGCGGTGGTCGTGCCGTCACCGGCGATGTCGTTCGTCTTGGAAGCGACTTCCTTGACGAGCTGTGCGCCCATGTTCTCGAACGTGTTCGGGAGCTCGATCTCTTTGGCGATGGTGACGCCGTCGTTGGTGATCGTCGGCGAACCGAACTTCTTGTCGAGAACGACGTTGCGCCCTTTGGGGCCCAGCGTGACCTTGACCGCATCGGCTAGGATATTGGCACCGCGCTCGAGTGCGCGACGTGCTTGCTCGTCGAATACGAGTTCTTTGGCAGCCATACTACTTACACTCCAGCCGGGACGCGCGCGTCGGTGAAGACAGCGAGCACGTCTTTTTCAGAAATTACAAGGTACTCTGTTCCATCGAGCTTGACTTCACTACCCGAGTACTTTGAGTAGATGATGCGGTCGCCGACCTTCACGTCCATCGGCAGTTTCGTGCCGTTGTCGAGCGTGCGGCCGGAACCAACCGCTTTGACGATCCCCTCCTGGGGCTTCTCTTTTGCGGTGTCGGGCAGGAAGACGCCGCCGGCGCTCTTCTCAGCCTGCTCGACGTGTTCGACGACCAGACGATCGCCTAAAGGCCTCAGATTCACGAATAGACCTCCACAGTCTCGTTTTCTAACTGCTTTGGCACTCCAAGCAGAAGAGTGCCAGCCGTAGAAATGTTAGCAGACTGTCAAGGGGAGTGCAAGAGGCGATCTCGGGTCCCACGCCGTTGATCCACTGCCGGCTAGGGCCGGCGGCGGCGCTCGCTCACTTTGAGGTCCAGGGCAAGCTTATCTTCGGCAAGTGGGGCTGTTTGTCGTGGGGGTAGGGGCGCGTGTAGTTCTGGAAGTGCTGGCGCAGGAGCGTCTCGGGGTCGGCATCGGGGTTGACCTGTGTGATCCCGATCGCCTGAGCGTAGGTGACTGCGACCAAGCTCACCGCCACCATCAGGGCAAAGCTGCGCGAGTCGGTCGTCCAATGACCCTGCATGAGCGGGATGAGGCAGGCGCAGACGACCAGCGCCAAGAGTACGAAGAAGAACGAGGCGCGAAGTGACGGGTCGAGCGCCTGGAGATTGGTCATCTCGGCGACATGAAAGACCACGATGTACAGAATGAGAGCCGCCACATACGCGATAATCGCGCGCACGAACAGCCCGATCAGCGAAAAGAGCCAAAACGGCCGCTGCTCTTCTTCGTAGAGGTGCTGGCTGGGCTTTCGCTGCGTCGTCGCCATCGGCGTAGCTCTTTCCGTACCGTAGCGCGGAGCGCCTCTGCTATCAATCGCCCTACGGAATGCTGCACAACCCGATGATTGCGGATGTTGAAATCGATCTTCGAGTATTGCGGCACAACGTCGAGCAACTCGCAACGCTCGTCTTTCCAAGCGCAACCTGGCCGGTCATCAAGGCCAATGCGTACGGGCACGGGCTCATCGAGGTTGGCCGCGCCCTGGCGCCGGTGGTCGACGGCATCTGCGTCTACCGCGCTAGCGAGGGGATCGCGCTGCGCGAGGCCGGCGTCGCCGCCCCCATTCTGGTGCTAGGACCGATCGAGCCGCGTGAGCTCGAGGCGGCGCACCGCGCGCAGCTCACCGTCACCTTGTGGGAGACGGGCTCCTATCGCGCCGATGCCGCGCGAATTGCACGGCGTCGGGGCACGCCGCTCCGCGTGCACGCCAAAGTCGACACGGGCGTCACGCGCTTGGGCTTGGACGCACCACGCGCGTCGAGCGCGATCGCCGAACTCTTAGACGACCCGCACCTTCATGTCGAAGGCGTCTTCACGCACCTCGCGGCGGTTGAAGAGCTCGAGTCGGCCTTCACGTTCGAACAACTCATGCGCTTCGAAAGCGCACTCGCTCCAATCGACGGCGTCTTGCGCGAGCGCGGCGTGCGCCGGCATTCGGCGGCGTCGGCAGCGGCCATGCTCGTACCGCAGTCGCGCTTGGATCTGGTGCGGCCCGGGATCGCCACGTATGGGATCTGGCCTTCGCCGCAGACGCAGGCGACCGCAGGCGGCAGCATCGAGCTCGCGCCGGTGTTGAGTTGGCACACACAACTGGTCGTGGTGCGCGATGTCGAGGCGGGACGCTCAGTCGGGTACGGCTGCACCTACTACACCACGCGGCCGTCGCGTATCGCCGTCGTGCCAATTGGCTACGCCGAGGGGATTCCGCGGGCCGTCTCCAACACGGGTGCAATGCTCGTGCACGGCCGGCGCGCACCGATCGTCGGACGCGTCTGCATGGACGTCACCATGCTCGACGTCACCGAGATTCCGCAAGCGCAGCCGGGGTCGCGCGTCACGCTCATCGGTTCCGACGGCGACGAGGTCCTCACCGCGGACCATTGGGCGCAGTGGGCTGATACGATCAGCTACGAAATCGTCGCGCGCCTACCGGAGACGGTTCCGCGGCGATACCTCATGCCGATGGAGGCGGCGACGAAAGGCTAGCAATCGCCTCGGCGAGATTCATCGTTCCGTCATAGAGTGCGCGGCCGACGATTGCCATATCGACGTTCGGCGGGACGCCGGCGATCAGTGCGTGCACGTCGTCGATCGTCTTTGCGCCACCGCTGGCGGTGACGCGCATCGGTGTCAACGAAGCCACGCTCGCCAGCGCTTCGACGTCGTAGCCGGTGCCGGTTCCGTCGCGTTCGATCTCCGTGAAGACGATGCGCTGCAGTCCCCACTTGGCAAGTTCGCGCACGAACGGATCGCGCCCCAGCGGGCTCGTCGACTTCCACCCGCGGATCGCCACGTGCACGCCGCGCGCATCCACCCCGGCGACGATCTTCTCCCCGAACTCGTCGATGAGTTTGCGCGAGGTCTCGGGATCCTCGATGAGCATCGTTCCCAACACCACGAACGACGCCCCCGATCTGAGGACGCTGCGCACGTCGTCGTCGCTGCGAAGTCCGCCGCCGACTTCGACTGGGATATCGACGGCTGCACAGATCTCGCCGATCGCTTTGCGGTTCTCGCCCGTGCCGAAGGCCCCATCGAGATCGACGACGTGCAAGAGCTTGGCACCGGCATCGGCAAAACTACGCGCCCGGGCAACCGGGTCGCCGTCGTACTGCGTCTCCTGATCGGGATCACCTTGCGTGAGCGCGACGCAGTGGCCGCCGCGCAGATCGATTGCGGGGACGATCTTCATGACTTCACCATCCGTAGGAAGTTGTCGAGTAACCGTGCACCGGTCGTCTGGCTCTTTTCCGGATGAAACTGCGTGCCCATGAGGTTCCCGTCTGCGACGACCGAGGCGAAGCGTTCGCCGTGGGTCGTCGCCGCGATCGTCGCCTCGCTCACGGGCGCGCGATAGCTGTGCAGGAAATACGCGAACGCACCGCTCTCGATCCCTTCGACGAACGGATGCGCACCGACCACCTCGAGGTCGTTCCAGCCCATGTGCGGGACGCGGGGGGCGCCTTTGAAACGAGTCACCGCGCCATCGAGAAAGCCGAATCCCTTGAACGGCTCGTGCTCGTCGCTCGACTCATAGAGCAGCTGCATGCCGACGCAGATGCCTAAAAACGGGCGATTTCGCTCGATGAGGCCGCGCGCGGCGGTGTCCAGACCCCGTTCGGCCAGCGCTCGCATCGTGGCGGCGAAGGCGCCGTCGCCGGGGAGAATCGCGGCTGACGCGATGGAGACGAGCGCCGGATCATCGGTCACGACGAAGTCCGCATTGCGCCGCTGCAGCGCGGAGACCAGAGAACCGAGGTTTCCGCCGCCGTAGTCGATGACCGCGATCATTGTGCGGCGACTTTGCCTAGGCGCCGACGACGACCTCTCCGGGCATCGGGGTCCCCGCAGGGAAGACCGGATCCGGCGTGCGTCCCGCACGTTCGGCGACGCTCAGATAATGGCGCTGGCGCGGCCCCGTATAGAGCTGGCGCGGTCGCGTGATGCGCTGATCGGGATCCTCGATCATCTCTTTCCAATGCGCGAGCCAGCCGGCCGTGCGCGCTAGCGCAAAGATCGAGGTGAACATATTCACGGGGAATCCGAGCGCCTTCATGATGAGGCCCGAATAGAAGTCGACGTTCGGGTACAGCTTGCGCGAGACGAAGTACTCGTCCTCGAGCGCAATGTGCTCGAGTTCTTTTGCAAGCTCCAGCAGCGGATCGTCGTGCAGGCCCGCTTCGCTCACGAGCTCTTCGTAGATGCGCCGCATCACTTTGGCACGCGGATCGTAGCTCTTGTAGATCCGGTGCCCGAAGCCCATCAGGCGGAAGGGATCGTTCTTGTCTTTCGCGCGCCGGATCACGTCGGGAATCCCGTCCTTCGTGCCGATCTGCTGCAGCATGGTGAGCACCGCCTCGTTGGCGCCGCCGTGTAACGGCCCCCAGAGCGAGGAGATTCCCGCCGAGATACACGCGAACGGATTGGCACGGCTCGAGCCGACCGTGCGAACGGTCGAGGTGGAGGCGTTCTGCTCGTGATCGGCTTGCACGATGAGCAGCGCGTTCATCGCTTTGGCATAGATCGGATTCACGTGGTACGGCTCGGCCGGTACCGCGAACATCATGTGCAGGAAGTTCGACTCGTAGCGTAAGTCGTTGCGTGGATAGACGAACGGTTGACCGAACGAATACTTGTAGGCCATCGCCGTGACCGTCGGCATCTTGGCGATGAGGCGATGAATCGAGATCAGCCGTTGCTGCGGATCGAAGACGTCGATCGAATCGGGATAGAACGCCGAGAGCGCGCCGACGACGCCGAGCTGAATCGCCATCGGATGCGCGTCACGCCGGAACCCGTGGAAGAACGAGAGCACCTGCTCGTGCAACATCGTGTGGTGCGTGATGTGATCGCGAAAGCGATCGATCTCCGCCGGCACCGGCAACTCGCCAAAGATCAGCAGATACGCCACTTCGAGATAGTCGCTCTTCTCGACCAGCTCGTCGATCGGGTAGCCGCGGTAGAGCAAGACGCCTTCGTCGCCATCGACGAAGGTGATCGCCGACCGGCAGCTCGCCGTGCTCGCAAAACTGGGATCGAAGGTGCAGAGGTGCGCCGTCTCGAGCAGATCGCCGACGTCGACGGCATCGGGGCCGAGCGTCGCCTTCTTCAGGGGAAGCGATGCGACCGTCTCCCCGGACGGATCACGCAGCGTATAGAGCGGTTCGACCGGCGACGAGGAGTCTCCATTTCGATTCGAGTGTGACATGACGCTACGCCAGAAGACCTTTCGTCGAAGGCGCATCCGTGGCGCCCGTCGTCGCCTTGGCTTGCGCAAAGGCGCGCGCGAACGCTTTGAACGCGGCTTCGCACAGATGGTGGGCATTAGTGCCCGCAAGTTGCAACAGGTGCAGGTTGAAGCGGCCGTTCTCGCTCACCGAGCGAAAGAAGTGCGGCACGAGCTCGGTTTTCAAATCGCCGATCTGCTCGACGGTAAAGCGCAGTTCGCAGTTCAAAAACGCGCGGCCGGAGAGATCGACGCTGGCGAGGATGAGCGCATCATCGAGCGGCACGGCGAGCGACCCGAAACGGACGATCCCGCGCTTCTCGCCGAGTGCTTGGGCCATCGCGGTGCCGAGCGTAATGCCGACGTCCTCGACGAGGTGGTGATGATCCATCCCATCGCCTTTGGCTTTGAGCACCAGACCGCAGCCGGAGTGCTTGGCGAACGCCTCGAGCATATGGTTGAGGAAGTGCACCTCAGAGGCGATCGCGATCGCGCCGCCGTCCAAGTCGAGCGAGAGGTCGATCGTCGTCTCGCGCGTCTCGCGCACGAGTGCCGCGCGCCGCGGCCGCGCCGTCTCGATCAGGACCGGCACACGCGGGGACAAAGGTCGGCAAGGGTGCCCATACGAGACCGCTTCGAACGTTAGGGGCAGTTTCCATTCATCAAACCGGCCGCGGTCAGTAAGCGTTCGGAGGCTCCGTGAAGCGGACCGTTTCGGGAAGCAGCAAGACAACCGTCACGCTGGCCAATCGGTTGGTTTGATTCATCAGCCGTATGGGCTGCCCGCGCTCGACGGCGAACGGGCTTCCAAGTTGGTAGTGCGACATCGCGCCGCCGCGCTTGAGCGTGACGCTTCCGTTGGCGACGGTGAGATAGGCGCGCGCACCATAAGCGAAGGGCACCGTCGAGCTGCCGGGCGGCAAATCCACGAGTTGCTCCACGAGCGTAAACGGCGTGGCGGGCACCGCATCGAGCGTGAAGAGATTGTGAAAGATCGACGTCACCGGCGGCGCCGGCGTCGCATTCGCGCCGCAGCCGGAGCCGGCGTCCTGCGGTGTGAGGGCGGCGCAGATGAAGACGGCGGGTTGTGTCGCGCTGCTCGCGCTCGTACCCCCCGCCGGCGATGCGAAAGCCGCACCGGCGGCGACGTCGCGTGTTTGGCCGTCTTCCCAGCGCGTGACCGAACCCGCAATCACCACGCAGTACTCCGCACCGGCGTGCCGGTACGTCCCGGTCGAGGCCTGCGTGCTCGACATCGGCGTCAAACGCACGGCCGTCTCGACGAGACCGAGCGGAGGTGCGGGAACGTCGATGACGGTGAAGGCTGCGCTGTCACGCACGCTGACGCGCGGGGCTGCCGCTGCGCCGCACGTGCAGACGGAGAGCAGCAATGCCGCGCCGAGCTTACGAAAGCGGTGCGTCGACGAGTTCACGGCGGCGTTGAAGCGCCGCGTTGACCAAGCGGTCCACCAGCGCCTCGAACGAGATGCCGATCACGGCGCACTCTTCAGGGAGGATGCTGGTCGGCGTCAACCCCGGCAGCGCGTTGATCTCGAGCACGTACGGACGCCCCTCCTTGGTCACGATGAAGTCCGTACGCGAGTAATCCCGCAAGCCGAGCAAACGATGCACCGAGAGCGCGAGCATCTGCAGGCGATGCGCCAAATCTTCGTCGAGGTGTGCGGGAATCACGTCGCGGCTGCCGCCGGGCGTGTACTTGGCGTCGTACGAATTGAAGTCGCCCTGCGGGATGATCTCGGCGACCGGGAGCGCTTGGTCGAAGAGCACACCGCACGAGAACTCGCGTCCTTCGAGATACTCCTCGGCGAGAACGCTGCCGGTGCGCGCCGCGCTCTCGATCATCGCACGTGACCACTCCTCGTGCGTGCGCACGATGGAGACGCCGGTGCTCGAACCTTCGGCGCGCGGCTTGACGACCAGCGGCAGATCGAGGGTTCCCGGCAAGAGCGGCAACGTTCCCCCTTCGAGATCGAACGTGTCCCACGCCGCGGTAGGCAGACCTTCTGCCGAGAGGAGCTTCTTGGTCAGGTGCTTGTCGATCGAGAGCGCACAGCCGCGCAGATCGCTTCCGGTGTACGGAATCTGCAACCACTCGAGCAGGCCCTGAATCATCCCGTCTTCGCCGCCGGCTCCATGGAGTGCATTGAAGACGACGTCGGGGCGCATCTCGCGCAACCCCTCGATGAAGCGATCGTCGAAGTCGAGCGAGCGCGCGTGATAGCCCAAACTTCCGAGCGCGCGCAAGACGCGCTGTCCGCTCGAGATCGAGACCTCGCGTTCGGTGCTGGGGCCGCCCATGACCACGGCGACGCGGATGTTCTCTCTCACACAAAGACTCCGACGAAGTGCACTTCCAGTTCGAGTTCGACGCCGAAGCGTTCGGCTACCGCGCGCCGCACGCGCGCGAGCAGGGTCGCGACGTCGGCCGCCGTGGCATGTTCGCGGTTCACGATGAAGTTGGCATGGAGCTCGGAGACTTCCGCCCCACCTTCACGCCAGCCCTTCGCCCCTACCGCCTCGATCAGACGGCCGGCTTTGTCACCGGGCGGATTGCGAAAGCACGAGCCCGCATTGGGAAGCTGGAGCGGCTGCGTGCGCTTGCGCCGCACCAGGCGCTCCTGCATCTCGGCGCGCACCGCTTGCGGATCGCCTCGCTCGAAGCCCAGGCTCACCCGCGCCACCACCGCGTCCTTCGCTAAGGTGGTATGCCGATAGAAATACTGCGGCGTCACGGTATGCGGCGCCGGCTTGCGCGGCGTCTGCACCCAGACGCTGCGCACGAACTCGCCGATCTCGCGGTCGGTCCCCGCATTCATGCGCAAAGCACCGCCGACGCTTCCGGGAATTCCCGCGAGCGACCCGATGCCGACGGCACCGTGTGACGCGGCTTGCGTCGTGAGCAACGCCATCGACGCCGAGGCACCGGCCTCGACGATGACGTGCGCTTCCTCTACCGTCACCGAGATGGCGGAAAACTCACCGCTCAAGCGCACGACGATGCCGCGAATGCCGCCGTCGCCCACCAAGAGATTCGAACCGCTTCCGAGGACGAACCAGGGCAACTGCCGCCGTTGGATCAGACGGAGCATCTCGCTGAGCTCTTCGGTGCGCTCCACCTCGGCGAAGGCGTCGGCCGGGCCGCCGATCTTCCACGACGTGTACGGTGCGAGCGACTCCCCGAAGCGCACGCGATCGCCGAAGATCGAGCGCAGAACCGCGGCGTCGCTCTCGCCGACGAGAGGTTCGAGCGCTTGGGCCACCGGGATCTTCACGAGACAGCTGCTTGCGCGCGATCGCGCACGCGTTGGGCCAGCTGCGCCGCCGCCGCCGTAATCGACCCGGCCCCTAACATGAGGACCAGCGATCCTTCGGGCGCGTGGCTCGCGAGATACTCCGCGAGCTCACCCACGTTGACGTAAGCAACGTCCGTACCCGCCGCGCGCAGCGGTTCGCCAATCGACTGCGCATCCGCTCCGGCAATCGGCAGCTCGGAGGCGGCATACACCTCGGTGAGCACCACCTGATCGGCACCACGCAACGCCTGCGCGAACCCCGGCGCCAGATAGTGCGTGCGTGTATAACGATGCGGTTGAAACGCCGCCACGATCGGGCCTGCAAACGCATGCCGTGCCGCCGCGATCGTTGCCGCTACCGCCGTCGGATGATGGGCATAGTCGTCGACGACGATCATCCGGGGCGTGCGCGCAAGAATCTCGAAGCGCCGGCGCACCCCGCGAAATTCGCCGAGCGCCCCTGCAATCGTCGCAAACGGAATACCAAGTTCAGTCCCGACGAGCACCGAGGGCAGCGCATCGAGGATATTGATCGTTCCCGGGACGCGCAAGCTGATGCTTCCGAGCGCAAGTCCGCGAAATTCGACGTCGAAGCGCGAACCAAACTCGGCCTCACGCACGTTGCGCGCGACCAGGTGGCCACCGCTCACACCGTACGTCAACGTGCGCGCGGCCCGCGGCCGGTCGACGAGCGACGCCGCGGTCGGTTCATCGACGCCGATCACCGCGAGCCCATCAGCCGGCAGCGTCGCAAGAAATCCTTCGAAGGCGCGCACCAGCGCTGCCAGTTCGTCATCGCCGCTCACGTGATCGTTCTCGATATTGGTGAGCACCGCAATCTCCGGGCGCATCGCAACGAACGACCCATCGGACTCATCGCTCTCGGCGACGAACCACGGCGTATCACAGTGCCGCGCGTTGGTCTGCGTGTCGATGCGCTCGCCGCCGATCGCGTACGACGGCGCGAGGCCACCGGCTTCGAGCACCGTTGCAAGCATCGTCGTCGTCGTCGTCTTTCCGTGCGTCCCCGCAACCGCGATCCCACGCCGCGCGTTCATCAGTTCCGCGAGAACGGCTCCGCGCTTGGCCACCGGAAGCCCGCGCCGCCGTGCCTCGACGAGCTCGGGATTGTCGCCGGCAATTGCCGAACTCACGATCACGACAGCCGCGTCACCGACGTTCTCGGCCGCGTGCCCGATCTGCACGCGCGCACCCTCGCGCTCCAGCGCCTCGGTGAGCACCGTGCGCCGATCGCTCGAACCGCTGACCCGATGCCCGCGTTGCAAAAAGATGCGCGCAAGCGCACTCATCCCGATGCCGCTGATGCCGACCAGATGGACCGCCACGCCGTCGTGGATCGTGGACGAACCGCTCACGTTGGCTCTCACTTCTCAGCGGCGAGTGCCACGACCCGCCGCGCGATCCGTTCGCGTGCATCGATGGGTGCCACCCCCGCCGCCGCCTTGCGCATCTCGGCCAACGTCTGCGGTTCCAGCACCATATCGAGCTCCCGGCGTAGACGCACCCCATCGAGTTCCCGGTCGGTGATCACCCGAGCCGCCCCCGCCGTCACGAAGCGTGCCGCGTTGTGCATCTGATGCGCGTCGGTCGCATACGGATACGGAACCAAAATCGAAGGCGTTCCGGTCACCGCCAGCTCGGCCAACGTCGACGCCCCCGACCGCGCCACCACGATATCCGCCGCGGCATATGCCGCCCGTGGATCATCCAGATACGGAATCGAGACGACACTCCGCCGCACCGGTGCGACCTCGTCGCGCCGTCCGGTGAGATGCAGCACCTGCCACGATTCAGGCAGCACGAGCAACCCCACCGCATCATTGAGCGAGCGCGCCCCCTGACTTCCCCCCATCACGACGATCGTCGTCTTCTCGGGATCGAGCCCAAGCCGCGCCCGCGCCTCGCGCCGCTCGAGCGGAGCGTTGAACCCAATGCGCACCGGCGTCCCCGTCAGCACCGCTCGACCGTGATGCGTAGCATGCTGTTCGCTATACGTCGCCCAAATCTCGTCCACGAGCGGACCTAACAGCCGATTGGTCAACCCCGAGATCGCGTTCGGTTCGAGCAGTGCAATCTTCCCACGCGAGAGGCCCAAGATACGGACGATTCGCATCGCCAGCACCACCGGAAAGGCGACATACCCACCGGTCGCAACGACACAATCCGGCCGAAACCGATGCAAAATTCCAAGCGCCTGGACGACGCCGGCTGCATTGAGCACAACCGTCTTTATCAACGCGAGCGAAATGCGCCGCACGAGCGGAGCCGCACTCACGAAGGCAATTGGAATGCCACTGAGCGGAACGATCTGCGCTTCGAGCCGGTCGCGTGTCCCCACGAAAAGCAAAGAGAGTGGCTGTGCATCTTGGCGCTCTTGCAACTCCTCCGCGATGGCGAGCGCCGGATACACGTGGCCGCCAGTGCCACCGCCCGTGAGCAGAATCCTCACGCTACAGCCCGACCGTCACGCCTCGGATCGGCCTAATCCGCGATATCTCCCGATGTTGACGATGAGGGCGACGGCGACGAGTGAGACGACCAGCGAGGAGCCGCCAAACGAGATGAAGGGCAGCGGCACCCCGGTAACGGGCCAAGACGATGTCACGACGCCGATGTTCACGAACGCCTGGATGACGATCAAGCACATGCACCCGATGCACAGAAAGAATCCAAATCGATCGGGCGAGGCAAGCGCGATGCGGGTCGCTCGAAACGCCAGGACGACGAAGAGCGCGATGACGACGGCTGCCCCGAGCAGGCCGAGCTCTTCGCCAATGATAGCGAAGATGAAATCGGTGAACTGCTCGGGCAAATAGAAGAGTTTCTGTCGCGACATTCCGAGACCGAGACCGAAGATGCCGCCGCTTCCGAGCGCAAGAAGCGACTGCACGATGTGGAAGCCGGTGTTCTCCGGGTCTTTCCACGGATCGAGGAAGGCCAAGATGCGGGCGCGTTTGTATGGGCTGGCGAGGACCAGCATGATCACCGGCGGTAAGGTGACGAGCGCGATGGCAAGCAGATGCGAACGACGTGCGCCGCCGGCGAAGAGCATCGCACCCGCGGTAAATGCGAGAAGGCTCGCCGTCCCCATATCCGGCTCGACGAGGACGAGCACGGTGAGCACCGCCGTTACCGCCGCAAGGGGAACGACGCCCGACGGCAGCGAGCGCACATGCTCGCCCTTTGCGCTGAGCGCTGCGGCCAGATAGACGACGAGTGCGAGTTTGGCAAACTCCGAAGGTTGAAACGAGACTGGACCGCCGCCGAGCCAACGACGCGCGCCGCCGGAAATCAAGCCGACGTGCGGTACGAGCACGAGCACGAGCATCCCGCATGCCACGGCGAGCGCAAGCGGCGCGACTTTGCGCAGTTTGCGGTAATCGGAGCGGTAGACGAGGAGGGCACAGGCGACCGCGACGACCAGCCAGAGGAGCTGGCGTTTGAGATAGTAGGTCGGGTCGTGGTGCTCGACGTACGCGACGGTGCTGGACGCCGAGAAGATCATGATGAGCCCGATGGCGACGAGGCCGACGACGGTGCCGACCAAGATGGTGTCGGGCGCCGAGCGCAAGCCCGGCTCAGGCACCGGCGGTCACCTTCGCTGCGACCGCTGCCGCGAACGCGTCGCCTCGCGCTTCTGCCGAGGTGAACATGTCGAAGGAGGCACATCCCGGCGAGAGGAGGACGACGTCACCCGGTGATGCGAGTGCTCGTGCGATGCTCACGGCTTCTTCCATGGAAGAGGCGTGTGCGCTACGGCTTGCATCGATCACCGAGGCGATTTCGGCTGCCGCCTCGCCGATGAGGACGACGGCCTTCGCGCGCTGCTTTACCGCCGCACCCATCGCCGAAAAATCCGTACGCTTCGATTTGCCGCCCGCGATGAGCACGACGGGCTGCGAAAAGGCTTCGAGCGCCGCGACGACGGCACTTGGGTTCGTCGCCTTCGAGTCGTCGACGTACGTCACCCCGGCTTGCACGTCGATCACCTGGAGCCGATGCGGGAGTGCGGTGAATTCGCGCACGCCGGCGCGTAAGGCGGCGGGATCCAGCCCCGCGGCAAGTCCGACCAGCACGGCGCCCAAGACGTTGTCGACGTTGTGCAGTCCGAGCAGCGGGATTTCGCTCACCGGCATGATCTCCACGGGACGCGGGTCGCCCGTTGGCGGTGCGTACGTGATCCGCTCGTTGCGCAGGTAGAGGGCGGTGAGCCGGCGCGCGGCGCGCCCGAACCACAGGGCGCGCGTATGAACGCGGCTCGACGCCTCGCCTTGCGCCAACGTAGCGATGGTCGGATCGTCGAGATTGCCGACGAACGTATCGCCGGGACCTTGATTGGCGAAGATACGAAACTTGGCTTCGGTGTATTCGTCCATCGAGTGGTACCGGTCGAGGTGATCGGGCGAGATGTTCGTGATCAACGAAATGCGCGGCTTGAACGAGCGAATCGATTCGAGCTGGAACGAGGAGACTTCGGCGATTACCCAATCGCCGGGCTGCGCGATCGCGGTCTCGCCGATGAGCGCGTTGCCGATATTGCCGCCCACGTGCGTGACCTTCCCGGCCTTGGTGAAGAGCGCGCCGATGAGTGCGGTCGTCGTCGTCTTCCCTTTGGTGCCGGTGACGGCGACGATCGGGGCCGCACAGAGACGATAGGCGACTTCGATCTCCGAATAGACCGGCACGCCCGCCTCTTGCACGCTGCGCACGAGCGGGGAGTTGAGCGGAACGCCGGGGGAGAGAATCGCCACCGTGAGGTTTCCCAACACCGAGCCCAGCGCGGTGGGCGGTACGAAGGTCGCGCCGAGCCGATGGATCTCGGCGAGTGCTGTGCCGAGTTCTTCTGCAGGCTTCTCGTCGGTGGCCCACACCGTCGCTCCGCGCGCACGCAGCACGCTTGAACTGGCGATGCCGCTACGCCCGAGACCGATGACGAGAACGTGTGCTCTTTGATCGAAGGTGATGTCGCTCATCGTGCGATTGCCGCTCCGGCTAGCGAGCAGAGCGCGGACGCGGCCCAGAAGCGTTGCGTCACGGTGCTCTCCGGCCAGCCGCCAAGTTCGAAGTGATGGTGCAACGGGCTCATACGAAATATGCGCTTGCGCGTCTTCTTATAATACGCCACTTGTATGATGACCGACAACGTCTCGGCTGCAAAGACTCCGCCGACGAGTGGAAGCAGGAGGTGCATCCCCGTGAGAATTGCACTGCCGCCCAAAACGCCGCCGAGCAGCAGTGCCCCCGTATCCCCCATGAAGAGCCGAGCGGGATGCCGATTGTACGCGAGAAATCCCAAGACCGCGCCAATCGTCGCGACGTCGACATACACCACACCCAGGATACCCAAGCGCCAGGCGATCCAGGCAAAGAGCAGCAGCGGCGGAACGACCGTTCCTCCGGCCAGACCGTCGAGTCCGTCGGTGAGGTTGACGGCGTGGGTCGTGGCAAGAACGACACAGATACCCAGCAGATACCAGACGATTGGCACGACGTTCCATTGCCATGCACCGGCACGCAGGATCGTACCGACGTTCGCGACGCCGCTCAGGCCCACGAGGAGTGTGAATCCGAGTGCGGCGATCGCCGTGAGTACGAACTTCATGGCGCCCGAGAGTCCACGGTTGCGTGCGCCGCGCACCTTTGCCAGATCGTCGACCAAACCAATTGCGCTACAGACGATGCCGAGCAGCGCGAGCGACCATGTCGTGAGATCACGGTGCCACGCGCAGACGACGAGCAATGCCATGACGAAGAGCACGCCTCCCATGGTCGGCGTACCGGTCTTTACCGCGTGCGTCTTCGGCG
Organism: Candidatus Acidiferrales bacterium; assembly: GCA_035503775.1. Classification (GTDB taxonomy): domain Bacteria; phylum Vulcanimicrobiota; class Vulcanimicrobiia; order Vulcanimicrobiales; family Vulcanimicrobiaceae; genus DATJTD01. The sequence goes on along the minus strand of DATJTD010000203.1, from coordinate 18,979 downwards.
CATCCTCGTAGGCGAATTGCCGGAACGAGAGCGCCTGTAACGTTCGGATGAGCGACGGAGCAAGGGCGAGCGCGAGGCCGGTACAGACGGCGAAGAGGATCGCCACATCGATCATACGGGCCGCTCCAGAAGCGGATGTTCGCCGGTGCCACGCCATTTGAGAACGACCAGCGGCGTCTGTTCGTCTCCGTTTCCTTGCGGATTGTGCACGAGCGCCTCTTCGACACGCGCACGGCGAACGCCGTGCGACGCGCCGAGCACCTTGGCGATTCCGAGATCGTTGGCATCGACGACGACGGCATGCGCTCCGGTGCGCTGTGCGATCGCTTGCGCGACGCGATCGGGATCTTGCGGGCCGAGCACGATCGTTCGTTCGAACGGAGGAAGCGTCCCCGTGTAACCGTCGATGGTTGCGATAGCTTCGCCGAGGATTTCATAGAAGACGCCGCGCCGCCCGCGCAGGCGCCCGAGCACGTGCATCGCCGCGGCGTAGAGCACGCGGAACGAGCCCACTTGGTCGATCACGAGTTGCAGGGATTCGGGCTGATTGATCGTCGCCAGCGCCCCGGCGCGCCGCGAGAGCGCGTATGCCAAACGGCTCGGGCGAATCGTCTCGGCGGCGATGGCACGTCCCTGAGCGATGGCGACGGCCGTCTCGGCGACGGCGATCACGTCGTTTGGTCCGGCGATGCCCAGAGTCGCTTGCGCGGTGAGCTCCGCGATCTGGTCACCACTGCGGATGAGCCGCGTGCGAATTGGAATGGCAACCAGCGATGCCGTGCTCCAGCGCTGCGCCGCGGAGCGCGGCGCGCCGATCGTCACCATCTCGCTATGCACGGGCAAGCCGCAAACCCTCCACGATCTCCTCGAGCCTGTACATGCGCGAACCTTTGAAGAGGACGAGGTCGCCGGCGCGCGCGTTTGCGGCGAGCCAAGAGACCGCATCGTCGTTGCGCGCGAAGTGAACGACGTTCGAGAACCCCGCCTCGCGCGCACCGCGCGCGAGATCGTCCGCGTACTGCCCGCCGACGAGCAGCACATCCACCTGCGCGCCGGCCACGCGAGCGCCGACACGTGCGTGCATCGCCGGCGCCTCGGCGCCGAGTTCGGCCATGCTTGCGAGAACCACGATGCGCCGCGGGGCCGCTTCGTTCACGAACGAGTCGAGCGTCGCGAGCGTCCCGCTCATCGAGGCATTGTACGCATCGAAGATGATCTCCACGTCGCCGACCCGTGAACGTTCATAACGGCCCGCAGGGAGGCGCAGCGACGGAACCGCCTCGGCAATTGCTTCCAGCGAAAAGCCGAGCGCGTGCGCCGCGGCCGCCGCCGCAGCCAGATTCCAACGGTTGTGATAGCCCGGCAGCTGCAGGTCGAGGCGCACGCTCTCGCGCTGCGCGCCTTCTCCCGTGTGCACCAGCGAGATCGCCGCCCGGTCGACGTCCTCGACGATTGCCGTCGTGACGTGCGACGGCGCGGGCAGATCGCCGCCCCCGACGCACAGCACATCGAACCATTGCGGCGGGGTGGCGAGGCCCGCGGCGCGACTGCGCGACTGCGCGTCTGCCGCGTTGAGGATGGGTTGCGCCCCGCTCGAGAATATCCCGAACTTGGTCTGTGCGAGGCGCTCACGCGATCCCATGATCTCGAGATGCGCGTCGCCGATGTTGGTGAGAACGGCGACGTCGGGTGCGGCGATCTGCGCGAGCGGTGCGATCTCACCGTAGTGCCGCGCGCCAAATTCGACGACGACGTACGCGACGTCTTCGTCCAGCGACAAGAAGAGTTTGGCGACGCCGATCTCGTTGTTTTCGTTCGCCGGGGTGGCGGCGCTCTTGCGCGTGCTCGCGTGGCCGAGAATTTGCGCAAGCAACGACTTGGTGGTGGTCTTCCCCGTACTGCCGGTGATTGCTGCGACCCGGGCGTGCAGTCGTAGCCGGGCGGCGCCGGCGAGATCGAGATAGGCACGCGTGGTTTGCGCGACGACGAGCCCGGGGAAACCGTCGGGAAGGGCCGCGGCATCCTCGACGATCGCGCCGGAGGCACCGCGCGCCTGCGCTTCACGCACGAAGGTGTGCCCGTCGAAACGTTCGCCGCGGAGGGCGACGAAGACGTCGCCGGCTTGGAGCGAGCGCGTGTCGGTCGAGAAGCGCACGTACGCGGGGAACTGCTCACGCTCGTACGCGACGGCGCCGGTAGCCGCAAGCGCAACGTCGAAGGGAAGTGTCACCGGGTCTGCTCCGCCTCGTGCAGCCGGCGCGAGGCCGCGCGCGCATCCAAAGCGGCACGCACCACCGCGCGATCGTCGAAGGCATACGTCTTCGCACCGACGATCTGATAGGTCTCGTGTCCCTTTCCGGCGACGAGAACGACGTCGCCTCTCGATGCTTGTGCGACAGCTTGCGCAATCGCCGCACCGCGGTCGAGTTGCAACGTCACATGCGTGGGGTCCACGACTCCGGCGAGTATCTCTTGGGCGATGGCGCCCGGATCCTCACTGCGCGGGTTGTCGCTGGTAACGATGACGCGGTCTGCGAGTTCGCTTGCGATACGTCCCATCTGCGGGCGCTTGCCGCGGTCGCGGTCGCCCCCGCATCCAAAGACGACGACGACGGAGCGGCGGGTCGTCTCGCGCGCTGCACGCAGCACATTCTCGAGCGCGTCGGGCGTATGCGCGTAATCGACCAGCACGTCGATTTCACCGTCGCCAAAGTGTTCCATGCGCCCGGGGACCGCCCTGAAGTCGGCGAGCGCAGCCGCGCTACACGCATCGTTCACACCGAGCGCGCGTGCCACCGCGAGGGCCGCCAGGGCGTTGGCAACGTTGAAGCGCCCCGGTAAGGGCAAATCCACATGCAGATCATCGACGGCAAATGAACTTTCGCTGGCGCGCAGGCTGAGATCTCGTGCACGCACCTGCGCGTCGGGCGCAAAGCCATACGTGACGACCGCCTCCCCGGCCGCACGTAACTGCGCCGACCACGTACGCCCACACGGATCGTCGAGATTCAAGACGGCGAGTTCCGCGCGCTCGAAGAGCGAGCGCTTGGCTTGCGCGTAGGCCTCGAAGGTTCCGTGGAAGTCGAGGTGATCGCGGGTGACGTTGGTGAGCACGCCGACGGCAAAGTGCACGTCGTCGACCCGGTTGAGGGCGAGTGCGTGCGAACTCACCTCCATGCTGACGGCCTGCGCACCGAGGCCGCGCATCTCGGCGAGCGTGCGTTGTAATTCCAGCGGGAGCGGCGTCGTGTTTTCCAACGGCCACGTGCGTTCGGCAAAGTGCGCGCCGAGCGTGCCGATGCGGCCGGACGCGATGGACGCCTCATTGAGGATCGCGGCGATCAAGTAGGTCGTTGTCGTCTTTCCGTTGGTTCCGGTGACGCCGACGAGCTTGAGCGTCTGCGACGGATCGCCATAGAAGCGCGCAGCGAGCGCCGAAAGGGCGCGCCGTGTCTGCGGGACCGCGATCGTCGTGACGCCTGCGATCGGCGCAGCATCCTCGGGCTCGACGACGACCGCGCAGGCGCCGGCGGCGACGGCGGCGCGCAGATAGTCATGCCCGTCGGCTCGGGCACCGCGCACGGCGACGAAGAGACTATCGTCACGCACCGTTCGCGAGTCGTCGGTGATCGCGGTGACCTCACGATCGCGTGATCCCGTTACACGGGGCTCGCGCAGTGCATCGATGAGCCGGCCCAAGGTCATGTGGAGCGCTTCGACGTTTCCGTGCTGCGGACCAAGCGCAAGCAGGAGCTGCGTGCACATCCCGTCCCGGTCGCCGGGTGTGCGAGAGGCGCCGGGGAGGCCAGCGGCATCACACCGGCGTGGAGCATGGCCGCTCGCGCGAGCACGGCAAACGCCGGTGCTGCGACTTCGCTGCCGTAAATGGCGCCGCGCGGCTCGTCGATCTTCACCAAGATCACGTATCGGGGCGCCTGCGCGGGAATCATGCCGACGAATGAAGCGATGTAGTCACCGGGGGAATACGCGCCGTTCTCGACGACTTGCGCGGTCCCGGTCTTGCCGGCCGTCGTGTACCCCGGCACTTGCGCCGTGGGATTGCCCGTACCGCGCACCACGACCGCGCGCAAAAAACCGCGCAACTGGGCTGCCACTCGTTCGGAGATCACCCGGCGCTCCACCTCGGGGCGATATTGATAGAGCTGGTTGCCGCTCTGGTCCACGATCGCGCGCACGATCTGCGGCTTGAGCAGGAGGCCGCCGTTGGCAATCGCACAGTACGCGCGCGCCAAGGCCAACGGCGTAACCGAGATGCTGTGCCCGAAGGCCATCGTGGGAAGGGTCGTCGCGCTCCACTGGTCGGGCGGAAGGACGATGCCGGGGTTCTCCCCCGGCAAGCCGACGCCGGTCTCGTCGCCGAAGCCGAAGGCGCGAACCATCTTGTAGAGGGTGCCGCCGCCAATGCGCAGCGCGACCTCGGCGGCGCCGACGTTGTGCGAGTACGCGATGATGTCTTCGAGGGATTCGGTATCGCCGCGGCTGGCGATGAAGCCGTCCTCAGCGTTGTGAATCGTATGGCCGCCGATGGTGAGCTCATCGCGGGCCGGGAAACGCGAGGTCAGTTGCACTTTCCCGCTCTCGAGCGCCGCCGCCGCCGTGATCAGCTTGAAGGTCGAACCGGGCTCGTAGGCATCCATCACCGCGCGATCGCGCCGCGCATCCGGAGAGTAGCGCCAGAATTCGCGCAGGTCGTAGTCGGGAGCGTTGGCGACCGCGAGAATTTCGCCCGTCGATGGATCCATGATGAGTATCGTTCCGCTGGCTGCGTGCCACTGTTGCACGGTCTGGCGCAAGACGCGCTCGGCTTCGAACTGCAGGTAGGAGTCGATCGTGAGGACGATACCGCGGCCGGGCTGGGCGGCTTGCACGATATGCGGCGGCGCAAACGGAATACGGTGACCGAACTCGTCCTCTTCGAGGATCATCTTGCCGTTGATCCCCCGCAAGACGTCGTCGTAGGCGTATTCGATGCCGTCGAGGCCGTTGTCGTCGATACCGGTGAACCCGAGGATCGTGGAGGCGAAACGCCCGGAGGGCACATAGCGCACGCCGGTCTCTTCGGGGACGACGTCGACCCCCGCAAGCGCGAGCTGACGCACTTGCTCGGCGGTCTCTTGCGAGACTTTGCGTGCCAGCAGACGCGTCGGCAGCGTGTCGGCTAGAGCCGGCTCCAAGCGCTCCGCCGAGATTCCGAGGATCGGCGCCAGACGTTGCGCTTCGCCGGCGGGATCGGTGACTTGCGCCGTCGTCGCGTAGATGCTTTGCGAGGGGAGAGAACGCACGATCGCATTTCCATCACGATCGTAAATCGTGCCGCGCTGCGCGAGGACGTCGATCGTGGCCGAATGCTCGATCTCCGCCTTCTCGCTGAGCGCCGCGCCTTGAACGACCTGAATCTCGTACAGCCGGTAGAGCAAGAACCCGGCGAGGAAGAAGAAGACATAGAAGAGCGCTTTGACACGCGTGTGCAAGGTGCGCGTGAACCCCGCGTGGCGCCGTGCCACGGGGCTACTTGATCCAGTCGCCAATCGCCGTGAGGAAGGCTAACCCTCGGGCGGGTGCGCTGGGACGTGCCGTCTGGGGAAGCTGCACGATGGCGAAGGTACGCGGATCGGTCATGCCGAGGCCGGCGGCGACGACCGCCAACCGGTCGCGCGATTCGAGCCGGGCGATGGTATCGTCCAAGCGCGTCGTCTGATCTTGCAGCGCGGCGCGCTCACGATTGACGCGTGAGAGCTCGTAGCTGGTGCGTGTAATGCTCGCGACGAGCAAGAGCCACACCATCACGAGGCCCGTGACAAGGCAGATGCTCAAGCAGACAGCGGTGAGGCGGCGATACCGCTTGCGCACGCCGGCGCTTCGGCGCCGCGTGACGGCGGTGCGCCCGGCACGCGTCCCGGGCGATGGGCGTGTGGAAAACGCTGGAGGCAAAGGGCGAGCGATCATACGATACCTTCCTGGTCGAGACGCTGCGCGGCTCGAAGCTTCGCACTGCGCGCGCGCGGATTGCGCGCAAGCTCCTCCTCGCCGGGCACGATCGGTTTGCGGGTCACGGGCGTGACGCGTGCATCCGAGCGAAACGTCTGCTTGACGATCCGATCTTCGAGTGAGTGAAAACTGATGGTCACGATGCGTCCGCCGGGGCGCGTCCGTTCGATGGCGCTTGCGAGCCCCTGTTCGATCGCGCGCAACTCGTCGTTGACGGCGATGCGGAGGGCCTGAAAGGTGCGCGTCGCGGGATGAATGCGCCAGTAGCCCCGCGCGCGCACGGCCCCGGCGACGAGCTGGGCGAAGGCGATCGTGCGATCGGGCAGCCGGCCGGCCTCACGCGCACGAACGATCGCACGCGCGACCCGCCGCGCGGCCGGTTCCTCACCGTAGGTGAAGATGAGATCGGCGAGTTCGCGCTCGCTGGCCGAAGCGAGCAGCTCATACGCGCTCGAGCCGGCGCCGGCGTTCATGCGCATATCCAACGCCCCGTCGGCACGCAGCGAGAAGCCGCGCTCGGCGCGATCCAGTTGCATCGAGGAGACGCCGAAGTCGAAGAGGACACCATCGACGGTCGCGAGGCCACGGGCGTCGAGCACGCGGCCCAACTCCGAAAAATTCGCGTGCACCAGCGTGATGCTCGGGGCATCTGCGGCCTCCAACTGTGCTGACGGATCGACGTCCAACGCGAGGACACGACCACCGTGCGCGGCGATTGCGCGGCTGTGGCCGCCCGCGCCGAAGGTCGCGTCGACGTACGTGCCGCCGGCACGCACGCCCAACGCCGTGACGGCTTCCTCGAGGAGGACGGAGAGGTGGGCTGCCACATCAGTAGAGGCCCAGGTCGGTCGCGAACGCCTCGGCCTCGTCGTCGTCGGGACGCATCGCCCCCAGGCGTTCCTTCGCCCAAATCTCGACGCGGGTCAGCGAGCCGATGGAGACACACTCGCGCTCGATACCGGCATACGCGCGCAGCGCAGGCGGGATCAAAAGCCGGCCTTGCCCGTCGCATCCGACCTCCTCGGTGTGCGCGAAGAGATGGCGCATGAAGCGGCGGTACCGCTGGTCTTTCGTGGGCGCCGCCTCGAGGCGCTCACAGACACGATCCCAGGTCGCCGCCGGGTAGAGTGCGAGGCACGGATCCGGCTGTGCAATCGTCAAGACGAATTCCGCCCCCAGCCGCTCCCGGAAGCGCGCGGGAACAACGAGCCGCCCCTTCTCGTCGATGGCGTGCTCAGCGGATCCGACAAAACGCGGCACCTCGCGGCCCAGGATGAGACCTCCACTTCACACCACCCAGCCCCACTTTGTACCACTATAGCCCCCGGCGGCCGCTGAAGCAAGTCGAGACGGGCGAATTTTCGGGGCAGCGCAGACGCAAGCAACCGGCTAACCGGCACGCTTTTAGGAGGCTCTTTGCTACCTCCGCGGCGCGGCACGACGGCCGAACGGTGGGGTCCAGCGAGCGCCTAGCCGCGCCGGGCCCGATACCGTTAAAAGTCGTCTCAGGCTCGCTTAAACGAAAGGCTTCAGGGGGCGCCCAACCCGAAACCCGCTCATCCGTGAAAAAATTTGTCGCGCTTGCCCTCTTGCTCGCGGCCCTCGATGGTTGTAGCGGTGGGGGGTTTATGCCCAACAGCCCGCACAGCATCGATAACCCGACGCTCTCGCGTATCATTGCGACCCAATCGGCCCGTACCGGCGTCCCGGTGAAACTGATCACGGCCGTCATTCACGCCGAATCCAACGGCGACCCGAGCGCCGTGAGCCGCACGGGGGCGCAGGGGCTCATGCAACTGATGCCGGCGACGGCGATAGCATACGGCGTGGTCAACTCGTTCGACCCGCTTGAAAACGTCACGGCTGGGACAAGTTACTTGCGTGACCTGCTCGAGCGATATCATCACAACGTGCGCCTGGCACTGGCCGCCTACAACGCCGGCCCCGGCGCCGTCGACGCGTTTCACGGCATCCCGCCGTTTTCTGAGACGCGCATCTACGTCGCGCGCGTGACCGCCGAACTTCACGCCGGGACCTGACCATGGCCTCGATACCCGGGACGCTGGCGACGCCGCACCCGCCGCTTTGGCGGTTCCCGCGCGTGCCGATCATGGACGTCTACATCCTGCGCGAGCTGACGGCCCCGTTCGTCTTCTCGGTTTGCGCCTTCCTCTTGTTCTGGTTCGTCAATATCTTCTTCTTGGCGGCCGACTACCTCATCAACGCGCACGCGCCGTTCTTCGTCGTTTTGCGCTTCTTGCTCTTCCGCGTCCCGCAGTGCACGCCATATGCCTTCCCCTTCGCGTGCCTTTTGGCCACACTGGTCGGCTTCGGCCGCCTGGTCGCAGACAACGAGATCACCGTCCTGCGCACCTCGGGCATCTCATTTTACCGTATATGCCGTCTGCCACTGCTCTTGGGCGTGGCCATGTTCGGCCTCACCTACTGGATCAACGACTCGATCGCGCCCAAGGCGGTCGAGCTCTCGACGCGCACTTTTTACCAGATTGTTTATCATACGGCCGAACTTCCCATCGTGCCGCAGTTTTTCCGCAAGGACGACACGACCGGGCGCGTCTTCTACGTTGGGAACGTCGAGGCCGACCATCACACGATGGACGACGTGATGATTTTTGAGCCTGCCGTCTATTCGCCGTTCCGGCAGGTAACGACGGCCGAACACGCGATAATCGAGGGTCAGACGCTCGCGCTCCAAGACGCACGGGTCGTCCGTTTCAAGCCCGATGGTGCGGTGGACGAGTATCACTCGGCCAGCGAGATCCAAGTCGGACTCCCCGCCGGTGAGACGGCGAACGACTTCATCAATTCGGCGCCGACGGACAACTTCACCATGACCAGCGCGCAGCTCAAGCAACAGATCAAAGCAATGGAGATCAATGGCCAAGGCGGCTCAGCACTGGACGTTGCCCGTATCTCGCTTGCCCAGAAACTCTCGTTTCCGTGCGCTTCGCTGATCTCGGTCATCTTGGCGCTGCCGCTCGCCGTGCGCTTCGGCCGCAAGGGCCGGACGATCGGCATCGCGCTGGCGATCTTCTTGCTGTTCGCGTACTACCTGCTGATGTCGGCCTTCGTGGCGCTCGGGAAGAACGAAGCGATGAACCCGTATCTGGCCGCCTGGATCCCCAACATCATCATGGGCGGCGCCAGCGCCGTCGTCTTCTGGCAGATCGAGCACTAAAGAACTGGCCGCGGGCGCTCGCGCTCGCGCTCCAACTCGCAATCGCCTCGTCGTCACTGCTCGTGCCTTCCGCCGTCTACGCCGATGCGACGCTCGAAGACGTCGGCGGCGCGCCGCTTCCCGTCGATTTCGACCAGTCGCCTCCTGCGCAAGACCCCGTGCGAGGCAAACTCCCGCTAGGGACGCGCGCGGAGTTTCTCTCGATCCTGAGCCGCTACTCGTGCTCCGACGTGAGCGCGCAGACGGCGCGCGAGATCGCGCAGAGCGTCGCCCCCACCGCCGGCTCCTCCGCGGTTCCGGCGGCAACGCCGGTGGAGCAGCAGCCGACTGCGGTGCCGACCGTCCCGCCCCAGTACTTTCCCACGCCGCGGCCGGCTAACGGGATCGGCTCGCTCATGGCGCCGACCCCCATGCCGACGGGGACGGTGGTGACGCCGCCGCCGATTCCAACGCCGACACCGGTTCCAACCGTCTCGCTCGGCCCCGTCTACCTCATCCGCAACGGCACGCCGCCGCCGATCACCCCAAAGGGCGCTCCGACGGCGACGGCCTCGGGAACGCCGCAGCCCTCGCCGACGCCGGTCAACGCCCCGACCCTCGGACCCGACGAGTACGCCATCCTCGCCGACTCGCTCCAGGGTTCGACCAACCCTGGCGTTCCCGGCGACGCGGTCGGGAACGTGCATCTCTATTACAGCGAAGGCGTCGTCGTCGCCGACCGGGCGCATTTCAACGGCGATCACACGATCACGTTGACCGGTCACCCGTACATCATCAACCGCGCGCAGGATACGGTGCTCTACGCCGACTCGATCGTTTTCGATACGGTGACGCAGCGCGCGCGGCTGGTCGGCGGCCGCGGCGCCACGGTCGAAGGCGTACAGGAAGGCGAACTCTATTACACCGCGCGCACGCTGACCTCGACTCGCACGGAGGTCCACGGCGACCACGCGAGCTTCACGACCTGCCTCAACCCACACGGCGGGTATCACATCGAAGCGCGCAACTTCGACATGACCCCGGGCCAGCGCCTCATCGCACACGACGCGGTCGTCTTCCTCGGACCGCTGGCGATCTTCTTCATCCCGTTCTTGGTCATTCCGTTGCACCAAGACACCGTCGAGGTTCCGCAGCATTCCACCCCGATTCTCCCCGAGATGGGCCACGATCCGATCAACGGGTACTACATCAAAACCCGCTTCGGCTTCGGTCGAACGTATTATTATTACGGTGATTACCGTCTGGAGTACTACAGCAACCGAGGTCTCGGCCTGGGCTACGACGGGTACATCAACTCGCGCAACCGCAAGCGCCAGTTGCAGATCTCCTTTTGGACGATGAAGGACCGTACGGAGAACGACACGCGTACCTCCACCCTGAATCTCAACGACATCGAGAATTTTTCGAACAACTTCCACGTCAACCTCAACGGATACTACAACAACTACTACGGCCCGTACGTGACCTCGCCGGCGCAGCTCTCGCTCAACACGAGCATCAATACCAACGGCACACGTTCGAGCGAGTCGCTTTCCTACAATACCAATTCGTACGGTGCCGACAACCAGTCGAGCGGCATCACCTACACGCAGAATCTGCAACTCTCGCAGCAGCTCCGGCAAGCGTTCAACCTCGCCTACAACAAGTCCATCACGAGCGTCGGCGATGACGACACCTTGCACATCAATTCACAGACCAGCTACATGACGCCGTCCGCGAACTACCTCTTCACGATCAACAAGACCGATCAGACGGAGCAGGCGATCGGCTACGATACCGTGCCTGAACTCCAGATCACCCCGAACATCAACTTCCACCAGTTTCGTTTCCCGTTCACGACGCAGTTCACATACGGCTACTATACCGAGCCTGAGAACAATTTCTCGACCGAGCGTGGCGACATCAAGTTCAACTGGCCCTTTACTTTCAATATTTTCCATACGAGCCTCTTCACGGCAGCCGAGAACATCGACCAGGACTTGTATGGCACGGGCGACGCCAAGGCGGCTGTCAACGAGACGGCGTCACTCGAAACGGCCGTCGGTACGCACATCGTCAACACGATGCAGTACAACGATGCCTATCCGATCGGGCCGGCCGACGTGCCGTTCGAGACGCAAGACCGGCTTGCGGGCGCCTACAAAGAAGGCCAGGACACGATCCGCTTCTTCAACGACGACACCTACATGCTCACGCTCTCCGACGGAACGACGTTCGACCGCATGGCGCAGCCCGTCCAGTACGAACTCGACCTGCGGCCCTCACACCGCGCCTACCTCGTGTTCACCGGGAGCTGGATTCCGGGCTCGGGCAACGGCTTCGACCTGACCAACGCGCAGGTCATGACCGGCCTCGGGCACAGCGGCGAACTCCAGTTCACCACCAACCTCGACTGGAAGAACAAAGGCCGGCTCGAGGACAAGAACATCTACTACCGCATCACCGTCGACGACTGCTATCAGATCGTCACCTCGTACACGCAGCTCACCGGCGCCTTCAATCTCGGCTTCAACCTCCTGGCCTTCCCCAGCCACGGCGCAAGCTTCGGCCTCGGCGGAATCAACACCAGCGGAACCAACAACGGCATCCTCCAGCAGGTTGAGAACAACATCCCGCTTTGAACGGGTGCCTCCACTGCTAAGGGTAATTGATGATCGAGACCCCCGTGATGTAGGCAGCCAAGTTTGACGGCGGCGGAGCACCGGCCGTGCGAGGTATCGTCTCCGTCACCGAATCGTTTACGTCGACGCTGATCGAGTAGCCGGTCGCATTGAGGTCAAGGCCCATCGAATCGAGCACGTTGTTGTTGGCGTCGGTCGTGATCAGATTGATGAGCCAGGTTGCCTGACTCGCCGCGGTTGGTGAGGAGCCGGGCGCCGGTGTGGCGGAGGTCGTCGGGGTCGGCGTCGAGCTGCCACAGGGATTGTCGCTCGGATTCACCGGCGAGCCTTCGTCGAGCTGGCTGCGCTCAAAGGTAATCGTGAACTCGTTGGCCTGCGGCTGGGCGACCGTGGTCGATCCGGGGTTCAAGGTAATGTAGTGCGTGCTCGCTATCGTCGAACCCGGCGTTACATAGACCTGATAGAGCGCAGGACTGGCGACGCTGCCCCCGTTGGGCCCCGCGCCGAGGGTGAAGATGAAGGAGTAATTGCAGTACGAGGTCGCAAACGTGTTCGGATATGGCTCTTGGCCGTTGCCGCTCGTGTTGAAGGCGATCACATAGTTTACGTGGTTGAAATCCATCGTAGCGCTGGTCATGAAGGTGATCGACATCTCGCCGCTGAGCGCCGAATAGACGTGATTGGGCGTTACCTGCCGGCCGCATGCCGAGAGCAAGAGCGCGAGCGCAGAAAAGGCGAGCATTACGCGGCGTAGCATTCTGTCCTCACTGGTTCCGTTCGCAGTCGCGGCCGTCGGTGCACTTGCGATGGCGCTGGCGTTCCCGAAGGCTAACGTATCGATCCTCGCACCGATCGGGGCAGCCGGACTCTTCTGGGCCTGGTACGGGCTGACGCCTTGGCGCGCCTTCTGGGTCGGCTGGTTCGCCGGCACGCTCTTCATGTGCATCACGTGTTCATGGATCGCCGAGACGGCGGGTCATTTTGTTGCGCCGTTCGGCTTTCTGATCGTGCTTTTGCCATCGGCTGCCGAAGGACTCGCAACCGGCGTCGCCGGGGTTTTGGCAGCGATGGTCTTGCGCTACGCGCCGCGGACGCTGGCCCCGCTGGGCGTGGCCGCGGCGTTCACACTGTGCGAGTGGCTGCGCTCGGTCGGCCCACTCGGCGCTCCGTTCAGCGATCTCTCCTACACGCAGGTAACTTCACCGCTCGCGCCGTTGGCAGCCTTCATCGGGCCGTTCGGTCTCACGTTCATGATTTGCGTACTCGCGGCATACCTCGCCTTCGCGATTCGCGCCGGCTGGAAGCGCCGGACGCTGCGCGTCGTCCTCACCGTCTATAGCGTGATCGCCGTCCTAACGGCTGCAGCGTGGCTCCTGTGGCCCGCGCGCCAAGTGGCAACGCCGACCTATCCCGTCGTGGCGGCCCAAGGCAACATCTCGCAAGATATCAAGTGGACGCAGGGCGCCTTCGATCTCTCACTCGATCGGTACGAGTCGCTCACCGAGGAGGCCGCCTCGTACGAGCCGGCGTTCGTGCTGTGGCCTGAGACGGTGGTTCCGGCCGATCTCAATACGCTTCCGTGGCTGCTGCATCGTCTCGAACACCTCGCCGTCTCCACTCGCACCGAACTCATCGTCGGCTCCAAGCAACTGCGTGGCGGCGCCGAATACAACGCGCTCTATTTCTTCCGCCCCGACGGAACGCTCGACGCGGTCTATCGCAAGCGCCTCTTGCTGCCCTTTGCCGAATATCTCCCTGCACAAGGCGTGCTCGGGCACGTTCCAGGTGCGGATCTGGTCTCACGCTTCGGGCACGGCGATACCTCCGGCGTCGTCGACGTGGGTGGGGCGCGGGTCGCTCCGCTGATCTGCTGGGAGTCGGCCTTTACCGACCTCGCGCTCGAAGGTATCCGCGACGGCGCACAGGTGCTCATCATCGCGACCGACGACGCCTGGTTCGGCACGACCGCCGGTCCGTACGAACATGCACAGATCGCGCAGATGCGCGCGCTCGAGACGGGTCTGTGGGTCGTGCGCGCGGGCGCCACGGGAGTGAGCGGCATCATCGCCCCCAACGGACGCTATACGGTCGAGACTCCACTGGACGTCATGACGATCGCGCATGGGGATATCGGCCCCCCACAGCTGACGTTGTACGCGACGATCGGCTCGCTGCCGATCGTGCTCGCGCTCCTCCTGTTGTATGCGGCACTCATCGCCAAGCCGCTTCTCTTGGCCCCCCGATGAAACGCATTCTGACGTTGGCGATCATCGCGCTCACCATCTGGGTGGGCTATGAGGTTTACGCAGCCGGCAACGACGAAGTGGGGCCGCCGGGGAGCGTTCCGAACGTCCTGCGCTCGGGCGAAGCCAGCGGCTTCCACATCGCGACCAAGTCGTGGTCTTTCGATTACGACAGCGTCATTGCGAGCGCCGACAACAGCGTGATGGACATGACGGGGATTCACGACGGCATCTTCTACAAAGCGGGAAAGCCGTATCTGCGCTTACGCGCGCAGCACGTGACGGTCAACATGACGACCAAAAGTTTCGTCGCCACCGGACCCCTGCACATCGAGACGATCGGCCAGCCGCGTAAGCGCACCCTGGATACCACCGCTGCGACGTGGGACGACTCCCAGAAACTCCTCACCCTTGCCAACAAGACGACCGTCGCCACCGCCGGAGACGATCAACCGCTCGTAGCCGGAAAGATCACGATCAATGTGCGCACCGGAGATGTGCACATTGATCAGATCAGCGGCCACGTCGCCTTCTGACGTCTACGCGGTGACTTCGCCGTCCTCACGCGACTTGCGTGCCTCGGCGATCAGCTTTTTGACCTTCTGGCCGCCCTTGTGACCGATCTCCTCGTAGAAGTCCGGCCCGTACTTATCCTTGACGACCCGGCCGCCTTTTTGGCCGATCGATTCGTAGAATTCCGTGCCGTGACGCTCGCGGGTCACCTGACCACCCTTACGTCCGATTTCCTCGTAAAACGCTGAGCCATACCTCTCACGTACGGTATCGCCGCCTTTTTTACCGGCCTCGCGAACGGACATCTCGCCGTCCGGCTTGTCTTCCTGGCCTTTTCTAATCATGACTCCCCCGAGAATGCACGCCTTCTCTTCAGCGTGTCGAGCGTGTACCTCCGTAGTACCCAAGCCAAGCACGTCTAAACGGAGTCTTTTCAATTCACCGGACGCCCACCGAAGAGTTCTCCAATCGCAATTCGGGCGCCGATTTACGAAACCTTGACGGAAACTTTGGCCTTTGTGCACGCGCTGAGCGCCAGAGGAGGAACGGCCCTGCTCGTTGCCGGGTGCCTCCGTTCCGATATCTATAGGGAATTGCCTCAGCCGGGCTCCACGGGAACCCGTACTGTCGCAAGATACATGGACGTCTTTGCCTCAGGGGGCATGAATGCCGAAATGGATTTTGGCAATGAGTACGCTCGTCTTCGGAACGATCGTACTCGCCGGTTGCGGCGGCGGCGGCGCCGTCTCGAAATTTCTTCCCACGACAGTTGGCGTTAGTGCCCCCCCGGCGGCAAGCGGCATCAGCTTTAGCACGGCCCTCGCGAACGGCTATATTCAACCGGTCTGCGGCCCAGCCGCGCCCGGCCATGCGCGGTGCGTGGCGTACGTCGTGACTAGTGGGAGCGGAATGCAGGCCTTCGGATACACCTCCTCCGTCCCGCCCCTGGAGCCGCCGCAGCGCCGTTACGGATGCCTGCACAACTGCCCGACGGCGACACCCACCGCGATGCCGTCCTCCGCGCCCCCGCCCCCCAACGTTCCGACGCCGCCCCCGCCGCACAGCGGCGGCTACGGCCCCGACGATCTCCAATCGGCCTATGGAATCGACGCCAGCGGCGGCGCCGGTCGCACCGTCGCCGTCGTCGAGGAAGGCGATGCACCGACCCTCGAAGCCGACCTCGGCGTCTACCGTACGCAATTCGGCCTTCCGGCGTGCACGACCGCGAACGGCTGTTTCCGCAAAGTCGGCCAAACGGGGACGTCGTCGCTTCCCAAAGCCGACACCGCCTGGGCGCAAGAGACCTCCCTCGACGTCGATATGGTCTCCGCACTCTGCCCCAACTGCAACATCTTGGTCGTCGAGGCGAACAGCTCGAGCGAATCCGACCTCGCGAGCTCGGCCAACACGGCGGCACAGATGGGCGCGGTCGCGATCAGCAACAGTTATAGCGGTAGCGAAGACGCGAACTACGCGTCGGACTACAATCACCCCGGTATCGCCATCACCGCGAGCAGCGGCGACGACGGATACGCCGGTGGTGCCGGCTCGCCCGCGGACTTCAGCAGCGT
Organism: Candidatus Acidiferrales bacterium; assembly: GCA_035503775.1. GTDB lineage: Bacteria > Vulcanimicrobiota > Vulcanimicrobiia > Vulcanimicrobiales > Vulcanimicrobiaceae > DATJTD01. The sequence continues at coordinate 2,823 of DATJTD010000203.1, read as the reverse complement.
CATCGCCGTTGGGGGCACCTCGCTGGAACATGCGAACAGTGCGCGCGGTTGGAGTGAGACGGCGTGGAGCGGCGGCGGCAGCGCCTGCAGCAGCATCATCGCGAAACCGGCTTGGCAACAGGACACCGGCTGCCCCAAGCGCATGATGGTCGACGTCTCCTTCGTCGCCGATACCGGGACGGGCGTTGCGATCTATGACAGTACGCCGAACAACGGGTACTCCGGCTGGATGGTCTTCGGCGGGACCAGCGTCGGCGCACCCGCCATCGCCGCCATCTACGCCCTCGCCGGCAACACCGTCAGCAACGCGTCGACACTGTACGCCGATCCAAGTGCCTTGTACGACGTCACCAGCGGCTCGAACGGAACGTGCTCCGTCTCCTATTTCTGCAACGCCGGCGTCGGCTACGACGGCCCGACCGGCTTGGGAACGCCCGACGGGATCGGCGCCTTCTAGGCGCCCAGCGGGTGAGGCGCGCGCAGCGTCCAACCACCCGGCTGTGCAACGATCTCCCCGAACGCGCGCGTCGTGATCGACGCGATCATCGAAGGCGGTCGCATCTTCGACGGCGTCTCGACGGTGCCGATGCAGACCGATCTCGCGATCGTCGGTGACCGCGTGGCGCTCATCGGCGATCTCGCCGAACGCGATGCGCACGAGCGCATCGATGCGCGCGGACGCGTGCTCGCCCCCGGCTTCATCGACGTGCATTCCCACTCCGACGAGTTGTGGCTGGCCAACCCACGCTGCGAAGGAAAGATCATGCAGGGCGTGACGACGGAGATCGGGGGCAACTGCGGCAGCTCCATCGCACCGTTGCACGGTCTCGCCTTTGAACGCAAACAAGAGGACCTCACGCACCTGCGCGTGGATGCCGCGTGGCACGATCTCGCGGAGTTCTTCACGCTGGTCGAACACAACGGCGTCGCCCTCAACGTTGCGACGCTCATTGGACTTGGGACGACGCGCCGCTGCGTCCGCGGCGATCGCGAAGGGCGGTTGGAAGAAGAAGAGCTCCGCGCGCAGCTCGCGTTCGTGCGCGAGGGAATCGAACAAGGCGGCCTCGGCGTCTCCAGCGGACTGATTTACGTTCCTTCGCGCTACGCCGGTCTGGATGAACTGGTCGCCTGCGCCTGTGAGGCACGCGCCGCAGGCGCTCCCCGTTACGTCTCACATCTGCGCGACGAGGGCGATGCGTTGCTCGAGGCCGTCGACGAGGCACTCGACGTCGGCCGGTTGGCCGACGTCGCCGTCCAGTGCTCGCATCACAAAGCCGCCGGAAAGAAGAACTGGGGCAAAGTGCACCAGTCGCTCGCCAACATCGATCGCGCGCGCAGCAACGGCTTCGCGGTTCACACCGACGTCTACCCGTATGTTGCAAGCTGGACCGATCTTGCGACGATTTTGCCGGAGGAGACGCTCTTCGGCGGCCGCGAGGCGGCACTTGTGCGCCTGAGCGATCCCGAGCTCGTCGTCGCACTCGCGCTGCGCCTCGAACTCGAGCGCGGTGACACCTGGCACGACGTCCTGATCACCGGCGGCTTGAGCGAACGCAACGCCGAATTGGCCGGCCGGCGCCTCGACGAGATCGCTCATGCGTGGCGCCTGCGACCCGCTCGTGCCGCGTTGCGCCTTCTGCTCGAAGAGCGCCTCGAGCCGCAAGCGATCTTCTTCACGATGAACGAAGACGACGTCGCCACCGTCCTTTCAGCTGAGTTCACGTGCGTCGGCAGCGACGCGTCGGCGCGCGCACTGCATGGCATCACCGCCCAAGGGGTCCCGCATCCGCGAACATACGGAACCTTCCCACGGGTCTTCGGACGCTACGTACGCCAGCGAAAGACGCTGGAACTGGGAGAGGCGATTCGGCGCATGACGTCGCTGCCGGCAGAGATATTCGGCCTGGTGAAACGCGGCCGCATCGAGGTCGGCGCATACGCCGACCTCGTCGTCTTCGATCCGGAAACCATCGTCGACACTGCGACCTACGAGCGCCCGTTTTCTTATCCGCGTGGCATCGGCGCCGTCTTCGTGAACGGCAAAGCCGTCGTCCGCAACGGATCGCCCACCGGCGCACTCCCCGGCCGCGCGCTACGCAACGGCGTCGCGCGCTAGGGCGGAGCGCGGCCTAGTCCCCAGGGCCCTCGTAGGTGTTAAGCGCCGTCTGGTACGGAAGTGATATTGGACGGCGTGATGAAGTCAATGGCTGAACGAGGCCGTCACACATGCGATAGAAGCGGAACGCGTCGAACACGCACGCGGCCGCCGCAGTTCGGCGCCTTCCTGGCACGCCGTACTGCGGCGGCATCACGAGAATTACTCTACGTTAGAGAAACGGGAATAAAGGCACAAAATTGAAGGTGCTGATGTTTCCAACCTTATTGTGGGCAACCTCGTCAGCATATACTTCGCCTGGATGGCTGTCCTCGTACAGGACGCCATCGGGTCCATAATAGAGGTATCCACCTTTCGTCCAAGGCGGAATCGGGATATAGTATCCGGTATCTCCGGTTGGCAAGACGAACGTCGACCAAGCAAGACCGCCGACGCCGATCGCACTACTGGGCGGAGCTGTAGCATTGGGAAATAATGTACGATAGTCGAACACTGGCGAGTGGCCTACGATATGGTTGCTATTTACCTCGTGACGTTGCCCCGTCCGGTATCATGCTCATAAGTGGAGAGAGGTGGCCCCGGTTTTTCGGACATCGGATAGCGCGTTCTTAAGTGGTAACGCCGCAAGTTCAGGCCGCCAATTCGACGGCTGGTGAAGTAAAGTATGCCGCGTCTGGCGTGCGGCCGTCAAGAGCCGAGTGCGGGCG
>DATJTD010000202.1:0-2328 GCA_035503775.1 Candidatus Acidiferrales bacterium | reverse complement strand
TATCCGAAAGCGCTCGAGCTCGACGCGAGCGCGATCACGCCGCTCGTGACCTGGGGAACAAACCCCGCTCAGTCGGTACCGCTCGGCGAAACCGTTCCCGCGGGCGCCGACGGCGATGCCCTCGCCTACATGGGACTCCGTTCCGGCGAAGATCTCGACGCGTTGGTTATCGATCAAGTCTTCATCGGTTCGTGCACCAACTCGCGCCTCCACGACCTGCGCGCTGCGGCGCAAATGCTGCGCGGGCGCCGCGTACTAGTGCCGACGATCGTGACACCGGGATCGCAGGCGATCAAGCGCGCTGCCGAGAGCGAAGGGCTTCACGACGTCTTCCAAGATGCGGGCGCGCTGTGGACGCACTCGTCATGCGGGCCGTGCCTTGGCATGTCGATGGGCGTGCTGGCAAACGGTATGCGCTGCGTCTCCACCTCGAACCGGAACTTCCCCGGCCGGATGGGGGCCGGAGGGCGCGTGCATCTCGCCTCGCCGGTCGTTGCGGCTGCAGCGGCGATTCTCGGACGCATTCCGACGCCGGCGCAACTCGCCGAACTGACCGGAGACGCGGTATGCGCATAAGCGGAAAAGTACTCGCGCTGCCGTTCGACGGCATCGACACCGATCAGATTATCCCGGCGATGCATTTGACCGTGATCGAACCAAGCGGACTCGGCCGCCATCTCTTCAGCGGCCACCACGCGTTGGCCGCACGGCTTGCCGCAGCGCCGCAGGCGTCCATTGTAGTCACGGGCGCGGATTTCGGCTGTGGAAGCTCGCGCGAGCACGCCGCGTGGGCCCTACGCGAGCGTGGGTTTGCGGCGGTCATTGCGCCCAGCTTTGCGCGAATTTTTCTCGAAAATGCCTACAATAATGGGATCGTGCCGATCGTGTTGGACGCACCTGAAGTAGCGGCGTGCGCGGCAAGTGCTACACTCGAGATCGACGTTGACGTTGAAGTGGTCGTGACTGCGAGCGGCGAGCGCTTCACATTCGCGCTCGACCCGTTACGCAAAACGTTTCTTTCGGGCGGTGGTTATCTGCAGTACCTCAACGCCAAGATCCCGGCGATAAGGGCGTGGGCCGCTGCGCGCGCCGCGAGTTAATCTCCTTCGGTATCCCAGGTCCGCGAAGTCGTCACAACGAGGCTCTTCTGCAGACAATCGGTGAAGTCGCGCAGGATGCGGTCGAGCTCGGCTACCGTGCCGGCGCCCAAAACCTCGGCGATGTAACGCTCGGCCGACTGTACGCGGGAGCCGGCGCGATCGAAGATGGCGCGGCCTTTATCGGTGAGGTGTGTCTCGATCACGCGACCCTCGCCTTTACTGCGAACGATCAGGCCGGCAGCTTCAAGTTTGGCAATGGTGGTTGCCATGGTTTGGGGTGAAACGAAGCATTCTCGCGCAAGTTGCGCCCCCGAGATCGCCGGACTCAATTCGACGGCCCGCAAGATCAGCAACTGCTGTGAGGAGATCCCCATATCGCTCAATGCGTCGTCGAGCGCATTGCGGGCCGCGCCTTGCGCGGCTTTGAGATGAAGGAAGAGTCGCCCGGTGTCCTCGTCGAGAGGTGTTGCCATGGGCGACTCTTCGGGGAGAGGCACTACTGGGCTTGCCAGGTGCTGCCGTCCGTGAAGGCGACCGACTTGACCGAGCAGGTTACATCGCCGGCGGTGTTCTGGAACTCCGGCGTGATGAAGCTGTGGTCGATCGAAACGCCGCTCGAAAAGGTGCCCTTGTCGATGATTTGGCTGGTCGTGCGCCCGTCGCTGACGTCGAAGGTGACCGATGCGACGGCTGAGGGCGCCTGGTTCACAAACGAGATCATGGTCGAGGCGGCGCCTGCCGTGCTTGCCGGAGCATAGGGCAGCGAAAGCGTCGGCGCAGCCGGCGTGACCGAGCATGAGGCGACTTGGACCGGGGCGGTCCCGGTGTAGGCATACTGCGTGGGTGCGGTCGCAACGGCGGCCGAGAGGGCAAGGGAAGCGATAAACATTGATGGGTCCTCCTGATATTCGCAATGGTATATCAGGAAACTTATATACACTACGATATAAGTCGGAGCCGGGGGTATTCGCACGGGCTTGATAAATTGAACACCCCCTATGGAGGCCTCGACGCTGCAAAACCCCGTCTCGATGGACGAGATCACCGCCCTGGCTAAGCGCCGCGGCTTCATTTTCCAGTCGAGCGAGATCTACGGCGGCCTCAACGGCTTCTGGGACTACGGCCCGCTGGGCGTCGAGCTCAAGAAGAACATCAAGGACGCCTGGTGGCAGGACATGGTCCGCGGCCACGACGAGCTCGTCGCGCCGCCCGGGGCGCCTAGTGAATA
>DATJTD010000201.1:0-6588 GCA_035503775.1 Candidatus Acidiferrales bacterium | reverse complement strand
GTCTCCTTGTTGTCCTCACGGGCTTGCTGCGCATATGCATAGCCACTGAGGACGAGGGCGCGGACGAGCGGCGAGGATATGTTGAGCATGGTACGGCACGGCGCAGGTCCGAGTCTGCCAACAAGAACTTTGCATACGCCTGAAGGCTCCCGTGTTATTCTCGGCCTTGGAGTTCTTGTCGTGCGCCCCTTGACCCAGGCTCGGAGGAGAGAGCAAGTGAATGCCGACGTTATCATAATCGGCAGCGGCCAAGGCGGGATGCCGCTCGCGATGGACTTTTCAAAGCGCGGCCGTCACGTTGTGTTGTTCGAACGCGAGAACGTCGGGGGCAGTTGCATCAACTACGGCTGCACACCGTCGAAGACATTTTTGGCATCTGCCCATGTGGCTGCCCGCGCGCGACAAGCGCGTGCACTGGGTGTACGCGCTGACGTGACTGTGGATTTTCCATTCGTCATGAACCGCGTTCGCGGACTCGTAAGTACGTTTCGTGATGGAGTGCGCCGCAGGTTGGCCGAGTCGGGGGTTGACGTCATCTTAGGAGAGGCGACATTTTCCGATGTACGAACGGTAAGAAGCGGCGATGTCGAGGTGACGGCACCGATCGTTGTGATCAACACGGGATCATCGCCCGCGGTACCAGATATTCCGGGCCTCCGTGACGTACCTTACCTCACAAACAAGTCATTTTTCTCTCAAACGACGCTTCCCGATCGGTGCCTGGTTCTCGGCGGCGGGTATGTCGGCCTAGAGCTTGGCCAAGGCATTGCACACCTGGGCAGCAAGGTTCACATCCATCATAGCGCTGACCGGCTGCTGAATACTGAAGAGCCTGCCGTTAGTGCCGTACTAAGCGAGGCCCTCGAGGAAGACGGCGTCAAGATGACGCTTAACGCCCGCCCGACAGCGGTAAGCTTTGACGGGGCCGTTTTCGAGCTGGCAATGGAGGACGGTAGCCACTGGGAAGGTGAGCAGCTTCTCGTTGCAACGGGCCGTCGACCGAACACGGCGGAGCTGCACGCTGAGCGGTCGGGCGTCATGCTACATGACAATGGCTACGTTGACGTCAGCCCACGCTTTCAAACGTCATGCGAGGGAGTGTACGCCATTGGTGAAGTCTGTGGGCAACCCGCCTTCACCCACGTCGCTTGGGAAGACTACCGAAGACTGTTGTCGATCCTCGATGGCGGAAATCGGAGGCGCGATGATCGCGTCCTCGGATATGCGATCTTCACGGAGCCGCAGATCGGCCGTGTAGGTCTCACGTACGATCAGGCGCGGATGCGAGGGATCAATGCCCGCAGTGAGGAGGTACCAGTCGCTTATGCGATGCGCGCCATCGAATGGGGTCAGGAGCGTGGGTTTTACCGGATGGTCGTCGATCGGGATACCGATAAGATTATCGGAGCGACGCTCGCCGGCTACGAAGCAGCCGAGCTCGTTCACGTGTTCATCGCACTTATCCAGAGCGGGTCGACGTGGCGCGCTCTCGATGACTCCGTCTACATTCATCCGACGTTTTGTGAAGCGTTTCCAAGCCTCGCACGACTTTTCTACGCCCCTCCCGCCGATGAAGCCACGGCGTAGAGCTACGACCTGGTCGTTCGGCGATGCGCTGCTGGCTACAGGTCGAGGACGATCTCGTCCTTGGGCGTCGAGCAGCAAATCAGCAGACGACCTGATGCCGGCGGATCGAGGGGTGCCGGATCGTACGTCGGCGTTCCCGAAATGAGGCCGCTTTCGCATTGGTGACAAACGCCGGTTCGACACGACCATCGGACGGGCACATCGCTGGCTTCCGCAAGCTCCAAGAGGCTCCGATATTTTGCAGACCATGGCACGACGAGTCCGCTGCGTGCAAAGGAAACGGCCGGGCCAGCGCCGGCCGGCCCATTGGGAACATGTGGCCGCTGCTGCGGCTGGCTCGACACTACGCCCGGTGCGGACGAAGGCCCGGCCCCAAATATCTCATTATGCACGCGTTCGGCCGCAACGCCCCAAGTTAAAAGACCTGTGCGGATGTCGCGCAAAAACGACGGCGGGCCACAAAGATAGAAATCGCCACCAGGTGTCGCGCCGATCGCTGAAAGCCCGGCGATATCCAGATGACCCGAGGATTGGAAGTCTCGACCTACGACGTCAGAACCCCGTGGATTGCTGTACCACGTATGACTGATGGCCCCCGGCAATTCGGCTAGCCGCGTGCGGACTTCGCTGGCAAATGGGTGCTCGGCTCCATTGCGCGCCGCGTAGAGCCACGCAATTCGGCGCGCTGAGGCTTCCCGTGCCAAGGCGCGAAGCATGGCCAGGACTGGTGTAATGCCGATGCCGGCGCTGATCAGCGTAACCGGATCATCGCCGGGTTGGAGCACGAATGATCCTCGCGGTGCGCTGATGTCCAGCGTATCTCCGACGCGAGCCACATCCCGAAGATAGGTTCCAACGATCGCATGCGGTTCGCACTTGATGCCGAGCCTATATGTTGATGTACGGGGCGTGTCACAGATGGAAAAGCTTCGCAGCACGGGCGACGTCGCCGTTGGCGGCTGTACCTTGACGATTAGGAACTGCCCGGGAAGCGGTGCGGCGAAGTCCGCGCCATCGAGCGTTTCGAGCTCAACTGAGACAACGTCGGCCGTCTCGTGCTTGAGCGCAGCGATGCGTACCCTTCGAAATCCCGACCAAGCCATGCGCGCTGCGTCAGGTGGTGTTAGCCCTACATTTCCCGGGGCGCTGCCACCTTGTGATAGCAGCGCCTGGAATGATGAGCGCCAGCCCTGGGACAACGCGGGGATACGGATGGCGCGCTCGATCTTCCCGCGCTCGTGGTCCGGCAGATACAGCTGCGAGTTCACTTCGGCGACCGTCATGCTCGAGGGATATCGTGAGATCATCTCGATCGTGTCGCCGGCCTGGATCTGGCCTTCCTCTAAGACCCGGAAATAGAAGCCTGGACGCGAATGCGAAACGAGCAACGCTGCCATGCGCGGCTCGTTCATGCGAAGCCCGATGCGATAGCACGTGACTCGCGGCTGCGTCACTTCGAACACGGCGGTTCCGATCCTATAGCGGTCGCCAATGCAGACCGCGTCGTCGGAAAGTCCCTCGACCGTCAGATTTTCGCCGAACTGCCCCATGGCAAAATCGTTTCGACGAAATTCTTTTTCCCAATGTCGATAGGAGTCGAGCTGATAGACGTAAACGGCGCGGTGCTCGCCGCCGTGACCCTTGAGGTCTCCCTGGCCGTCGCCCTCAATGTTGAGCTTGCGAGCCATCCGCGCGCCGAGCACCGACGTCTTCCAGATGCCAGTGAATACGGTTCTGCCCGACCACTCCACATTTTGGGGCAGTCCGACGTTTACCGAGACGAGTTTCGCCACGATACCTCCCGTCGGCGGGCGCCGTGCTCGCTTGCGCGCTAGATGGATCGAACCTCCCCGCCATCCATCCGAAGCATCGCGCCGGTGAGCCAGCGCGCTTCGGGTGAGACCAGGAAGGCCATCAGCGCTGCGATTTCCTCAGGCCTTCCAAAGCGACTAATTCCGGTTTCTTGGAGAAAGGCTTCTGCTGCCTGGTCCACGGTTACGTCGTGGAGTGGCGCCCAGTGGGCAAGATACGACTTGCGGCGGTCGGTCATGACCGGACCCGGAAGCACCGAGTTCACCTGCACGCCATCACGCATACCGCGGTCGGCGAAGGCCTTCGCCAACGCGGCGATGGCAGCGTTGATCGATGCGACCGCCGCGAACGCCGCCTTCGGCGCTTGAGCGGAATTCCCCGACATGAATACGACCGATCCCTTGACTTTCTTGAGTTCCTCCCATGCGTGCAGCGTCAGGCGACGAGCACCGTGGAACTTGAGCGCGAGGCCCGCATCCCACTGCTCGTCGGTCATGTCAAACAAATCAATTTGAGGAACTGCGCCTGCGATATTCAGCAGCGCATCTATTCGGCCAAACCGTTCCAGGGTTCGACTTACGATCGTCGTGGCCGCGTTTGGTTGCGAAAGGTCTAGCCCGATGACGAGCGATTCCGCGCCAGCCGCTTCTACCTGCGTGGCCGTATCATTGAGCTCGTCGAGGTTTCGCGCCACGAGAACGAGGCCCGTAAAGTCGCGGGCGAGCTGGATGGCCGTAGCGCGCCCTATTCCTTGGCTTGCACCCGTCACAATGGCAACGGAATTTTGCATGCGTCTTACGCCGATGCCGTCGACGGGAGGTGGGATACGAACCCGGCGACGGCCGATGCGATTGCGGAAGCGTGCGTTTCGGTTGCGAAGTGACCGGCGTCGATGAGGCGAATCTCGGCGTTGGGAAGATCGCGCCGATAGGCCTCGGCGCCTTCCGGCGAAAAGAACGGATCGTTGCGGCCCCAAAGCGCGAGTAACGGTGGTTGCTTCTTTCGAAAGTACGCTTGAAACTGCGGGTACATGGCCACGTTGTTCGCGTAGTCCAGAAACAGGTCGAGTTGAACCTCGTCGGCTCCAGGCCGCGCAAGGTAGTAGTTGTCGAGCGAGTAGCCGTCGGGCGAAATCAGGCCTTTCTCCGGAGCGCCCTGGGTGTATTGCCATATGGTCGTCTCGGGCTTAAGGAACGAGCGAAGCGCGATGCGGTTTTCGGGGCTTGGGTCGTTCCAATATGCCCGTATTGGGTTCCAACCATCGGTTAGCCCTTCGGCGTATGCGTTCCCATTCTGCGAGACGATTCCGGCGATCCGCTCTGGATGCTTGAGCGCCATGCGCAGTCCGACCGGAGCGCCGTAATCGAAGATGTAGATCACGAAGCGCTTGAGACCAAGGACGTCGGTAAAGCGTGTCATAACGTTTGCGAGGTTGTCGAACGTATACGCAAACTGGTCGCGCGGCGGCATATCGGACTGTCCAAAACCAGGGAGGTCCGGCGCGATGACGTGGTATTGCTCGCTCAGCGGCGGAATGAGATCGCGGAACATGTGGCTCGAACTGGGGAAGCCGTGAAGCAGCAAAATCGTCGCCCTGCCTTTGGGGCCGGCTAGCCGACAGAAGACATTAAGCCCGTCGACATCGACGCGCTCGTAGTACACTCTAGTCATTCGCGGCGCACCCTTTCTGCATGGGCAATTGGCTAGAATCCAGCTCCGGTATGGCTAGAACGAACAACCTAGCCCGTTCGCCGGCCGAGAGCATCAGTATGGTAGCGAGACGGTCGAGAAGAACGATTGAGACGCGGGGCGGTCGTTCCGATTCGAGCATGCCGTACCAGTTACGGCTGACGCCGATGGAGTCCGCAACCTCTTCTTGTGTGACGGATTTTCCACGACGCCAAGGTGGCCGAACATGAGGACCCAACACCGCGTGGCTCGGATCGATTCTGAGGCGAAATTGTCGGAGGAGCACCTTTAACTCGGAGGAGGGTGGACGGCCTGAGGCTCGCGACGCGCGCTCGATTGACTTGTCGGATCCCAATGTTCGTCGCCTCGCTCATGCTCGAAACAAACGGCTGTCCGAGCATAACCGGTTACGCTAGCCGATTCCAGACAAGTAGTTATCCCTCCAATCGCCAGTGGGATGCCTTTTTTAAGATCGTGCCTGGTGATGGTTTGGGAAAAGCAAAATGCACGCTCTTTCTTGGCAAGCGTATCGGTTATTCGCAGGCTCGATCTTACGCGAAAGGTCGTCGAACCGAGTCGCGCTGGAACGCGCGCTCGAAGGCAAAGGGCTTCGCCGCAGCGTACGCGCTGCACCCAGATGTTGCGCGACTATTTATAGAGGAGACAAGCTCTAGTGTCGCGAGGCGAGTGCAAGATGGACAATTTCTGCAACGAGGCTGACCAACGTGATGCTGCGATCGGAGAACGTTCCCGCGGAAGCCTGGAAATACCCGATCGCGCCGTCGAGCCTAGGCGCGTGCAGTCCTTTACTGATGAATCGGCCACCTCCCAGCTGCTGCGCTCGAGGCGCGAAGACGAGGTGGTGCCGTTCCGCGACGTCGGTATCAACGCAAAGACCGGCTTCTTCGAGAACCTGGGTCGCGTCGTGCACCGCAGCAAACTCAAAGCTGACGTTCGGGACGGGATCGAAATGCGATGCCACCCGCTGAGCAAGAAAGACGAATGTTTGCGATGCGAGGTCGGCTTTGACGAAATAGGCGTCTTCAAGCGGACCTTCCATGTCGAAGATTAGATCGACGGTCAGGTCGACGAGCTCTTGAAGGCTTGATGCCATACGAGACCTTCGTGCGAACCGGCTGAGTTCGAAGTACTCGCGGCCGATCGCCCCCGTCGATTCCGGCGAAGCGCGCGGATACGTCGGCAACTCGCCGATCGCGAGCGAAAACAATTGCAGTTTGTCCTAGTCGCTAAGGCGAAACACGCTGGCTAAACGGTCGATGAGTCTTGGCGATACTCGAATGTCTTGTGCTGTTTCCAGTCGCGTGTACCATGCGAGGCTGATCCCAGCAAGCTCTGCAACCTCTTCGCGTCGCAGCCCTGGGACGCGGCGCCGGCGCCCGGAGTCGAGACCGACGTCGTCCGGGGTTAGACTTGCTCGGCACTCCTTGAGGAAGTTGCGAAGCGCTGCTCGTCTTGCTTTGCTATCCACCGCCCACCAGA
>DATJTD010000200.1:0-4954 GCA_035503775.1 Candidatus Acidiferrales bacterium | reverse complement strand
CGCAAAGCAGAAATGTCCCCTCGAGGGCCAAGGGCCTCCCATGGAGCTTGTCACCTTGTCCTCAAAGGAACTCCACCGCCTGGACGTGCTCCGGGCCTGGGTCGATCGCAAGATCGAGCAGCGTGAAGCTGCCCGTCTCCTCGGCCTCTCGGTACGGCAAATCAAGCGGCTGACCCGTCGTTTGAGCGAGCACGGTCCGGCCGGGCTGGCCTCGGGTCATCGCGGCCGTCGCCCGAACAATGCGCTCGACCCGCAGATACGTATCCGGGCGCTCGAACTCTATCAGTGCCACTACGAAGGCTTCGGCCCCACCCTCGCGGCCGAGAAATTGCTCGAACGCGATGGGATTGCCATTAGCCGAGAGACCTTACGGCAGAGCCTCATCGGCGCGGGCCTTTGGCGCGCCGGAAAGCGCAAGCCGCATCCGCGTCCGCCGCGTGAGCGCCGAGCATGCTTTGGAGCCCTGGTTCAAATCGACGGATCTCCCCACAAATGGTTTGAGGATCGCGGCCCGCGATGCTCCCTTTTACTCGCGATCGACGACGCGACCAGTTGCATCGGCGCCGGCTACTTCGCGCCTGCCGAAACGACCAATGCCTACTTCGAACTTTTTGAACGCTATTTCACCCAACACGGATTGCCCGAAGCGTTCTATAGCGACCGGCACAGCATTTTTCGCATCAATACACCACTGCAAGAAGACCGGCAAACCCAAGTAAAGCGCGCGCTTTGCGAACTTGGAATCGAACTGATCTGCGCGAACTCCCCGCAAGCCAAGGGCCGCGTCGAACGCGCTAATCGAACGTTCCAAGACCGATTAGTCAAAGAGATGCGCTTGCGCCGCATTAATACGATCGACGAAGGCAACCGCTTTTTGCCTGAATTTCTCGAAACTCACAACAAGCGGTTCGCAAAATGCCCATTCTCGGATTTCAATGCCCACCGCTCGATCGGAGCGCACAATCTCGCACACATCCTCGCTGCCCAATTCGAACGTACCATCAACGCGAACCTTACGATTCAAATCGACAATGCCATCTATACACTAACCGATTCGTATAGCCGACGCGTTTTGCGAAGCGGCATGCGCATTCAGATTCATCATCCTCGAAGCGGTACGATGATCGTTACGCATAATAATCGCCGCCTGGAATACCGGCTCACTGCGCGGATCGAGCGCAATGCCGCGATCGTCAATGCCAAAGACCTGCGCGAGCAAACGCCGAAGCCGCGATCGATGCCGCAAATGGTCCGGACACCCGCGCCGGACCATCCTTGGAAAAAATTCCCCGCCCTGCCTCGCTAAGGGACATTTCTGCTTTGCGCGATGGGGACATTATGGCGTTGCGCTAACAGGACCGCCGCCTGGGTACAATGCCAGCATCATGATGGTCGCCCCGATCGGTCCGCCGACCGAAACGATCCAGCTTCCGCCGGCCCGCCGGGTCGAGCCCGTGCTGCCGGCCGGGAATCTCAGCCAGACCGCCTATCCGGTGTACGAGGCACTGCAGGCAGCGACGACGCTGCCGCCCTCGGCCGATCCGACCTTCGTTCCGCCCCCGGACGGCAATGCGCTTCGGCTCTATGCCGCCGTTGCGGCAATCGCCGCTGAGCGCGTCTATCCCGCCCCGGTCTTCTCGTTTACGGCGTAGAGCGCGGATAGGGCCGGTAGGACGGCTTGAGCACCGGACGGTGCGAGGGGTGCGGCGACGGATGCGGCGAGGGATGCCGGGACGGATGCCGCGAGGGCATCGGTGTCGGCTGATTGGTGTGCCGGCCGTTGCGCCGCGCGGTCGTGCAGGGCCGCTTCGAATGCGAGCCATGCCGGTTGGAGCTCTGGGGTCCGCACCCTCCGTTGTAATAGACGTCGACATTGATTGCCGGGGCATTGGGGCTGGACGTCGGCCGTCCGGTCGCTCCGGCGTGGGCCGAATAGAACGTCTGCTGCTGCGCCGCGGCTACGCCGGCGCCGATCACGGCAGCCAAGGCTAGGCTCGCAAAGAGGAGTGCGGCGCGTTTCACCCTTGTACGATTCGTGAAGGTTGACCGCCCCGGCCTCCGTAACTGTGAGGCGTTTTGGACAAAAGACGCGTCGTTGTCACGGGCCTTGGCGCCGTGACCCCCCTCGGGAATACCACTGGAGAATTTTGGCGGCGGCTGGTCGCCGGTGAGTCGGGCGTCGGGCCGATCTCGGTCTTCGATGCGAGCGCCTTCACCACGCGTATCGCCGCGGAGGTCAAGGACTTCAACGCCGACGAGCTGATCGGGCGCAAACTCTCGCGCCGCATGGACCGTTTCGCGCAATACGCCTTCGCTGCGGCGAAGGAAGCGATCGCCGATGCGGCGCTCCCCGACGATCAGGAGTTCAAGAACCGCGTCGGAGCCATCATCGGCAGCGGCATCGGCGGCATTCAAACGTTTTGGTACGAATCCGAAAAGGCCGCGAAGCTCGGAAACTGGACGAAGACATCGCCGTTCTTCATTCCGATGCTCATGTCGAATGCGGCGCCGGCACACATTTCGATGGAATTCGGCTATCGCGGACCGATCTTCGCGGCCGCGAGCGCCTGCGCGTCGGCCAACGACGCGATCGTGACCGCGTACAACGCCGTCGCTTACGGCGACGCGCTCGCGATGATCACCGGCGGCAGCGAAGCGTGCATCTCGCCGCTCGCCATCGGCGGGTTTTGTTCGATGAAGGCCATGTCGACGCGCAACGACGAGCCTACCAAGGCGTCGCGTCCGTTCGATAAAGAACGCGACGGCTTCGTGCTCGGCGAAGGCTCGGGCGTGTTGGTGTTCGAGGAGTACGAACACGCGAAGGCGCGCGGTGCGAAGATCTACGCCGAAGTGCTCGGCTACGGACAATCGGCCGACGCCTACGATCTGGTCGCCGTGGATCCCGACGGCAACGGTGTCGCGCTCGCCTTTGCGCGCGCGTTCGAATCGGCCGGCGTTTCACCGAACGAGGTCGACTACATCAACGCGCACGGTACCTCGACGCCGATCGGCGATCCGGCCGAATCCAAAGCCATCGAAAAAGCCTTCGGCGAGCACGCGACCAAGATCGGTGTGAGTTCGACGAAGTCGATGCACGGGCACGCGCTCGGCGGCGCAGGCGGCCTCGAAAGCGTCGCGACCGTGATGGCGGTTCAGGACGACGTGATGCCGCCCACGATCAACTACGAATTTCCCGATCCCGAATGTACGCTCGACTACGTCCCCAACGTCGCGCGCAAGGCGCCGGTCAACATCGCCTTCACCAACTCGTTCGGATTCGGCGGCCACAACAGCGTGATCGTCTTCGGAAAGGTGCGCTAGCGCGCTAGCCGATGGCCGGTGAAAATCGCCGACGCCGCTTGCGGGCTTTGCTCGCTCGTGCGGGCGTCCGTGTCGCCGGCGATCTGACGGTAGTCGAGCAGGCGTTCGTGCACGAAAGCCACGCGAAAGAGCATGGCGCTTCGTCGAACGAGCGCATGGAGTTCTACGGGGATTCGGTGCTCGGTTTCGTGACCGCGGGCTGGCTCTTCGAACGCTTTCCCGACGAGCCCGAAGGGCGCTTGACGGTGCGCAAGGCCGCGATCGTCAACGACGCGCAGCTCGCGCAGAGCGCGCGGCGGCTGGGCTTCCCCGAGTTGCTCGAACTGGGCACCGGCATGCGTAACGCCGGCGGCGCGGACAACCTCTCGATTCTCGCCGACGCGTTCGAGGCGTTCGTCGCGGCGCTCGCGCTGCGTTACGGCATCGAGAAGGCGCGAACGTTCGTCGTCCGCGAGCACATCGAAGCGCTCGATCACGCTCCCGAGGCGCTGCTCGATGCGAAGACGCGCCTGCAGCACTACGCGCAGGAGCACCTCTCCGGTACGCCCGTCTATCGCGACCGCAGCCGGGGGACGCCGCAGCAGCCGCACTTCTCCTCGAGCGTGCAGGTGAAGGGAAAGACGTTGGGAACCGGGAGCGGGCCATCGAAGAAAGCGGCACAGCAAGCTGCGGCTCAAGCCGCGCTTGCCTCCTTATTGAACGCGGAATGAACGAATGCACTTAAAGAAGATCAAGACCTTCGGATTCAAGACGTTTGCCGAAGCGACGGCGCTCGATTTCGGCGGCGGCATTACCGCCATCGTCGGGCCGAACGGCTCGGGCAAGTCGAACATGGTCGACGCGTTTCGCTGGGTGCTCGGCGAGACGTCGAGCCGCAGCTTGCGTTCGGGCAAACTCGAGGACGTGATCTTCGCCGGCAACGACAAGCGCAAGTCGCTCGGCCTGGCCGAAGTCTCGCTCACCTTCGACAACAGCTCGGGACGCCTGCCGATCGAGTTCAGTGAAGTTGAGATCACGCGCCGCGCCTATCGCGCGGGCGAGAGCGAGTACTTCATCAACCGCAATCAAGTGCGCTTGCGCGACATCGTCGAGCTGCTGATGGGCACGGGCCTGGGGCCGGGTTCGTATTCGATCGTGTCGCAGGGGCAGATCGACTCGATTCTGACCAGCAAGCCGACCGAACGCCGCGCGCTCTTCGAAGAAACCGCCGGCATCAACAAATTTCTCGCGCGCAAGAACGAGTCGCTGCGCCGCCTCGAGCAGACCGAGAACAACGCGATCCGTATCAACGACCTGATCTCGGAACTCGAACGGCGCGTCCCCGAACTCGAAACGCAGGTGCGTCGCGCCAAGCGCTACCGTAAGGTCAGCGCGCGCGTGCGCGATCTGGAGATCCTTTCCTACATTCGCGCGAGCGCGTCGCGCCGCGGCGAACGTGAAACGCTGCGCCACGAACTCGAGAAGCAAGACGACGTCCGCGGCGCCGCGGCGGCAAAGGGCGCCTCACTCGGTGCGAATCTCGCCGAGCTTCGCACGCGCGCGTATCAGCAAGAACTGCAACTGGAAGAGATTCGCGGGCAGGCGCAGAGCAAACGCGCCGAGCTCGCGCGTATCGAAGCCGACTATGCCGCCG
>DATJTD010000199.1:0-11421 GCA_035503775.1 Candidatus Acidiferrales bacterium | reverse complement strand
AGGCTTTGCGTCTTCGCCGAGAGCGGGATCGACATTTTGAAGAGCGCGGTCCCTTGTGCGTGCGAATTCGAGCTGTGCGGCTCGAGCGCCGGCCCGCCGCTCGAGCCGCAGCCCGTAAGCGCAAAGGCCACGCATGACACGATCGAAAGTTGCAGTGGCCGTCTCATTGTAGCCCCAACGCCGCGGCTGTCACGCCGACTGAAATTTGTTGCGATTGCGAATACGAGTCGGTTACGGTGATCTGTACGGCACCCGCACCAACGGCCGTCACAGCATATTCGCCGCCGGAGGGCGCAGGCGAGACGGTGACCACACCGGGGCTTGATTCGTTGACGCTGAAGGTCCCGGTATAGCCGCTCTCCTTCACGGTAAACGTCTGCGTTTGACCGAGCGCCGAGAAATTGAGGGCCGCCGGCGAAAGCATGAGTAACCCGGGCGGGGTGGGCTCCGGCGTTGTGTTCGGAACGCCACTTCCACCGCCGCCGCCACCGCCGACGCTACATGCGTAAAGAGCAAGGACAAAGAGAGACCAAAGCAATGCGACTCTCGCGCGCCCGAGTGAGACCGACATCTATACCTCCGATGGCGCTGATAGTGCCCATCGCCCAACGCAAATCGGACAGGATACGATGTGGGACTTGTGACCTAGCAGTTTTGTGCAGGGCCGAGCCGCTTTATAAAGGGCTCGAACTGAACAAGGCAAAGGAGCGTTTCGTCGAGAGATCGGAGCGAGTAGATGAACTGTCCCACGTGCCAAACACCACTTCTTCCCGGCGCGAAATTTTGCGCGAATTGTGGTGCGGCGGCGCCCCAAGTGACGCAGGTCGGGGCGTATACGGAGCCGGTGCCCGAGACGGGGAACCCGGCCGACCCGATCGTGTTGGGCGACATGTCGATCAAGATCGAAGGGCAGCTCGTTCCGGTCGTCGATGTCGAACTCGGTTCGCAGCAGCAAGTCTACTTCGAACACCACATCTTGCTCTGGAAGACGCCGAACGTGACGCTCGGGTTCATGGGCATTCAAAACGCCGCCAAGCGCTTCATGGCCGGGCTTCAAATCTTCATCTCCACGGCGCGGGGCCCCGGGAACATCGCGTTCTCACGTGAGGCCCCCGGACAGATCGTTGCCCTGCGCCTGCAGCCGGGCCAATCCGTCGACGTGCGCGAGCATCAGTTCTTGCTCGCGACCAGCAACGTCAACTACGATTTCTACTGGCAGACGGGTCTGGCGAATGTCCTCTTCGCCCGTACCGGACTCTTCATCGATCGCTTCACCGGTCAGCAGGGTGAGGGCATCTTGCTCGTCCACGGCTACGGAAACGTCTTTGAAAAGACGCTTGCTCCCGGCGAGATGCTCGACGTCGAACCCGGCGCGTGGCTCTGGAAGGACGCGAACGTGCGCATGGACACCGTCAGCGTCTTACAGAGCCAGGGCGGCGGTGGTTTGCTGGGCGCGTTTGGCGCGGCCGTTGGCGGCGCCGCGCTGACCCTCAATCGCTTCTATGGCCCGGGCCGCCTCGGTCTGCAGTCGATGACCTATCACGAACCGTCGTACGAAGGCGCAACGCAAACGGGCGGAACCAGCAACATCGGCGGCATCGTCAACCAGCTGTTCGGGCAGCGGCAATAAAAGCGAAGGACCTCGCACGACGCGAGGCCCTTCGCCGGTTGCGGCGGGATGCCGCTGGTCGGGAGGGGGGATCAGGTTTTGGCACCCGCCGCTGTGGGTCGTCGTGCGAAAAGCGTGAGCATCGCTTCATTGAAGGCTGGAATGTCGTCCGGCTTGCGGCTCGTGACCAAGTTGCCATCGACGACGACTTCTTCGTCGACCCACGACGCGCCGGCATTGCGCAAATCCGTCTTGAGCGAAGGCCACGAGGTCAGGCGCCGGCCGCGTACGACGTCGGCCTCGATCAAGGTCCAAGGGCCGTGACAAATGGCAGCCACCGGTTTTTCGTCGTCGAAGAACGCACGTACGAACCGCACGGCTTCGGGTATGGTGCGGAGCTTGTCGGGATTAGCCACGCCGCCGGGCAAGAGTAACGCATCGTACTCTTCGGCTCGCGCCCGCGCAAGCGGAACATCCACTTCGAACGTCTCGCCCTTCTCCTGGTGGCGATTCGCTTGAACGCGGCCGCTCTCTGGTGAGATGATATCGGTTTTCGCACCGGCTTGATTGAGCGCCTCGCGAGGCTTCGTCATTTCAACTTCTTCGAAGCCGTTTGCAACGAGGATCGCAACTCGGGTATTCTTGAGTTCTACGTTTGCCATGTCGGCGTTTTTGCCGATATCGAGGCTGCTAAACACGGTGTGTGCCACTCCAATGTCGCGGGTGGCACGGTTGCAGGCCTAGCTAACGTAGCTCACGTTGACACTGTAGCCGGCGGCTTCCGCCCGTGCCAACACCGAGAGCACGTTGTCGAGTTCTTCTTCGACCGCGACGATCTCGCGGGCACTGATGCCGACGGGGGTTGCATTCTCCCAGAGCAAGCGCCGTGCCGTCTGTAAGGCGGTGCGCAGCCGCTGTGGGGTGACCTCGAGGACCGGCCAGTCTTCCATGTTGGCGGCCGGGACGACGCGCCAGCCGTGGCCCGAGATTTCGTCCTCGTCGATCGACGCGTCCGGAATAGCGGCCAGCATCGCCAGTGCGTCGCGCTCGATCGGCCGAAGATCAAGGCCGACGTCGCCTAGCCGAACGATATAGCGAAAGAATGAGGCGTTCCCGACGCTATAGGTGCCCGCCGGCGAACCGACGCTCACATGAACCATTACCCCACACCTTCGCGCGCTGCACGCACCGCCCTGCGCTTCGCGCGCAGCCGGTCGTTGCACCGCCGACCTTAGCGGTCGAGCTCGAAAGCGATGCCCAGGTCGGCCGCCATCCGTTCCAAGCCAGACCAGACTTTGACGTGCACCGGCACACCGTGTTCGCGGGCGTACAGCGTCTTCTCGTATTCGATCTCGCCGGCGACGTAGATGCGCTCCTGCCCCGGCGCCTTGCGTGAATCCTTGAACGAGCGCAGCTGGCGGTCCATGTCGCGGCGAAACTCGGTCACGTCGCGAAAACCGTCGATACGCACCGCACCGAAGAAGTGTGAGATCTTCCCCGGCAGCGGACCATCGCTGGGAAGCGGCAGACCGGTTCCAAACGCACCGCCTGAGAGCACACCGCACAAGATGTCGACCAGGAGGCCGAGTCCGTAGCCTTTGTGTCCGCCGTTGTCCGTCCCGAACCCACCAAGCGGTAAGAGCGCTCCCTTCATCGCCGCTGCGGGATCGAGGGTTTCGTGGCCTTCGGCGTCGATCGCCCAACCTGGGTTGAGCGGCTTCTCCTTGCGCTGGTAGACCTCGAGTTTGCCGCGAGGAACGGTCGTCGTCGCGAAATCCAAGACGAATGCCGGTTCGTTCAGGGCGGGGATTGCGTAGGCGAAGGGGTTGGTCCCGATGAGCACATCACGGCCGAACGTCGGAGCGCCGTAACGCACGGAGTTGGTCGAGGAGATCCCAATGAGATCGTGCTCGAGTGCAAGCATGGCGTAGTAACCGGCGATCCCGTAGTGGTTTGAATTGCGGACGGCACCAAAGGCTGAGCCGTGTTCCTTCGCCTTGGCGATGACGCGCTCCATCGCGAGCTTGCCGGCGGGATGGCCCAAACCGTTATCGGCGTCGAGCACGATCGAGGACGCCGTCTCGCGCACCACCTGAACGTTCGGTTTCGCCTTCATCTTGCCGCTGCGCAGACGGCTCACGTAGTACGATTCGAGCCGAGCGATGCCGTGTGACTCGATCCCGCGCATATCGGCGGCAACCAGCACATCCGCCACGGTTTTGGCGGCGCCGGCGTCGACGCCGACGGTCGTTAAGGTCGTGATAATGAACGACTTGAGCTTGGCTTCGGTCGAAAGGCGATATTCGGTAGTCACGCTAGCGTCGGACACATTTCCCCCATAGTTGATGCGAGTGCCATTTACGGTATGTGCAGTTTCCATTTAAGTTCCGTCTTACACCGGGCGGTCCCTCGGAAGGCGCGGGGCCTCTTAGGCCGCCGCCCCCACCGGAGTGACCTCGGCGCCGCGCGTCGTGACGCGCAGGGAGAGGACGGTGCTCTCTATACCCTCGCGGGCGAAGGCCGCATGCATGGCTGCTCCAATTGCGCCGCTGTTCTCCGTCGCGAGTGCCAAGACACTTGGCCCAGCCCCTGAAAGCGTGACCGAGAGCAGCCCCGGCAGATCAAAGCCCAGCATCTCGGCGAATCCCGGGACCAGCGGCGCGCGGTACGGCTGATGGATACGGTCGGCGGTCGCCGCGCGCAGCGCCCGCAGGTCGCCGCCGGCAAACGAGGCCGCGAGCAAGGCGACACGCTGCAAATTGAAGACGACGTCGCGGCGCTCGTAGTGGGCCGGCAAGAGCGCCCGCGCGGCTGCGGTTGGTAAGACGATCTGCGGCACGGCGACGACGGCGTAGAGGCTTGGCGGGGGATCGAACCGGAGATACTGCGGCGGCGCGCCCTCGGGCATGGCCGCGATGACGATGCCGCCGAGCAGCGCGGGGAGAGCGTTGTCGGGATGACCCTCGAGGGTGCAGACGATCTGCGCGAGCTCCTCCTGGCTCGGTCGCTCTCGCGCGAGTTGTGCTCCGATCGTGGCCCCCAAGACCGCCCCGGCGGCGCTGGCACCGAGGCCTTTGCCAAGCGGAATGTCATTTTCAATCGTGATCGCAATGGCCGGCCGTTCGCCGCTACCCAGCACGCGTTCCATCGCTCGCACGATCTCGTTTTCGAAGCCGCTGTTGGTTGGGACGGAGTGTCCGGCAACGAAGTGGAGCGAGAATCGCTCCGCCGGAACGACCGTCGCGCGAACGAAGAGATCGACCGCGAGCCCAATGGCGTCGAATCCCGGCCCGAGGTTCGCACTGGTGGCCGGGACGCTGACGGTGAACGCGCTACGCACGAACGGCTTGCAGCGAGTCGATCAGATCCCGGAGCGCGGACTCGTCGCTGATCCGCTGAAGCTTGTTGGCAAAGCGCGCGTCTGAGGCGTGGTATGCAGCCGCGTAGGTGCCGTCTTTGAGGACGTGTCCCGTGAGCACCGCAATGACGTCCTCGTCTGCGCCGATGACACCCTCTTCGCGCAGGCGTTTGACGCCGGCGACGGCTGCGGCCGACCCTGGCTCGCACCCGATGCCGTCGCGGCCGACGACGGCACGCGCATCGGCAATCTCCTCGTCGCTTACGTCGAGCGCGACGCCGCCGGATTCTTGGACTTCCCGCAATGCCTTGCGCCACGAGGCCGGATTGCCGATCTCGATCGCCGAGGCCGAGGTCTTTGCTTTGACCGGCACCAGTTCACCGCCGTCGCGAAAGAGCTTCGAGAAGGGCGCGGCTCCCGAGGCTTGCACGACGGCAAGACGCGGCACGCGATCGGTCAGCCCAAGCGCGCACGCTTCGCGAAAGCCCTTGCCGAAAGCACTTGAATTTCCAAGGTTGCCGCCGGGCATCACCACCCAATCCGGCGGACGCCAATCGCGCATCTCGAGCAGCCACAGCGCTGCACACTTCTGCCCCTCGATACGATACGGGTTGACGCTGTTGACGAGCGCGATGCGTTGCGGATCGAGTGAACGCACGAGTTCGAGCGCGCGATCGAAATCGCCGTCGACTTCGATCACGGTCGCTCCATAGTCGAGGGTTTGCGCCATCTTCGCCTGGCTGATCCCGGAGCTTGGTATCAGCACGACGGCAGCGATGCCGGCGCGGGCGGCGTATGCCGCCATCGATGCCGAGGTATTCCCCGTGCTCGCGCAGACTGCCACGCGTGCGCCCCGCTGGCGAGCCTGTGACATCGCCACCGTCATCCCGGCGTCTTTGAACGACGCCGTCGGATTTGCCCCGAGATGGAGATACGAGAGCCGCCGCGCTTCGGTATACGATGCACCCGTGCGCGCTTGATACAAGGGCACCGCGTTCTCTCGCAGCGTGACGACATACTCGCGCTCGATCGGCGGCAAAAGATCGCGATAACGCCAAACACCCGACTGATCGAGGGGATCGTTCGAGAGCCGCCGCTGCGCAAAGCGGTGGCGCACCTCCTGCGTGCTGAGTCCGAGATCCTCGAGTTCAAACGCGAGCAACCCGCCGCAGCGGGCACATTTCACGGCATCGGGCATGGCCGTAGCGGCGCATACAATACAAGCGAGCTTCATCTTCACGTGAGCGTTTCGTCGCCCACGCTTCTTCTCCCTAATACGTTGCGTCAAAAATGCCGCAACGTGAATACGGCTGCTGCGCGGCAGGCACTATCGCGGTCGTGTGATCGCCCCGTCGGACGCTGACCACACCAGGGCGGCGTATTTCGCGAAGACACCGCTGGTGTAGTGCGGCGCGGGCGCCTTCCATGCGCGCATACGGGAAGCGAACTCCTCGTCGGAGAGCTGGTGGTCGATGCGGCGATTCTCGATATCGATCGTCACGAGGTCGCCGTCACGCAGCGCGGCGAGTGGACCGCCGACGGCCGCCTCCGGGGTGACGTGACCCAACATGAGGCCGCGCGTGCCGCCGGAGAATCGTCCGTCGGTCACGAGTGCGACACTGCCGCCGAGCCCTTGTCCGACGATGGCGCCGGTGATCCCGAGCATCTCGCGCATCCCCGGGCCGCCCTTGGGGCCTTCGTACCGGATGATGACGACGTCGCCGGCAACGATGCGCCGCTCATCGATGGCGCGCATCGCATCTTCTTCTCGATCGAAAACGCGCGCCGGGCCCACGTGAAAGGGGCGCTCGCCGCCGGCCATCTTCACCACCGCGCCCTCCGGCGCGAGGTTGCCGTGCAAGATCACGAGACCGCCGGTCGGTTTGAACGGTTCCTGCGCGGAGGAGATCACGTGCTGTCCTGGGGTCTCGACCGCCGTCGCCACCGCTTCTCCGAGCGTCTGACCGGTAACGGTGCGCGTACCGGGGTGAACGAGGTGCGCCTCCGTCATCCGCTTGGCGATCAGTTGAATGCCGCCTGCGCGATCGACGTCGAGCGCGACGTAGGTGCCCCCGGGCCGCAGATCGGCGATGATCGGCGTGCGCCGGCTGATCGTGTCGAAATCGTCGATCGTGAGCGGAACGCCGGCTTCGCGTGCCATCGCCAGGAGATGCAAGACGCTGTTGGTCGATCCGCCCGTCGCCGTCGCCGCCGCGATGGCGTTTTCAAACGCCTCGCGCGTGAGGATATCGAGCGGACGCTGCCCGCGCCGCAAGATGTCCATGACGAGTTTGCCGGCGTCGTACCCAACCTGATCTTTGCGCGGATCCACCGCGCCCGGGCTCGCGCTCCCCGCAGGCGAAAGCCCGATGAACTCCATCACCATAGCCATGGTATTGGCGGTGTACTGTCCGCCGCAGGCGCCGGCACCCGGGCACGCATGATCTTCGATTGCCTTGAGCTCGGCGTCGTCGATCTTTCCAACGGCGTGTGCGCCGATCGCTTCGTAGACGTCAACGATCGTCAGATCTTTCCCGTTGAGTTTTCCCGGTGCGATCGACCCGCCGTAAAGGATCATCGATGGAATGTTCAGGCGGATGAGGCCGAGCGCTGCCCCGGGAATCGTCTTGTCGCAGGCAACGAGCGCGATCATCGCGTCGAAGAGATACCCGCGGCCGCACAGCTCGACCGAGTCCGCGATCACCTCGCGGCTCACGAGCGAGGCTTTCATCGCTTCGGTACCCATGGCGATGCCGTCGCTGATGGCGATCGTGTTGAATTCCATCGGCGTCCCGCCGGCGTCGCGCACGCCGCGTTTGACGTGCTCGGCGAGCTTGCGCAAATTGAAATTGCACGGCATCGTCTCGATCCACGTGTTCGCAATGCCGATGAGGGGCTTGCGCAGATCCTCGTCGGTATAGCCGATGGCCTTGAACATGGCGCGCGCCCCGGCTCGGTCGCGTCCGTTGACTAAGACAGCGCTATTGGCTTTGGTCCGATCTTCCACCGGCGGGGATTGCGCCCGCGGTGGCTTTCAGCCCTTTTGGCGCTCCGCCAGGCGCTCGTACCAGCGCACGATGATCGCGTAGCGCACGCATTCGAAGTAGACGAAGACGAACAAGAGGAGGGGCGCGGTCACGACGAGCGTGCGGTCGTCCCAGCCGATGAGCACGAGTGCCCCGAACAACGAGGCCATAAAGGGAATCAGCAGCACGGCAAGCGAGAGCGCCACGACGCCTAGCGTGGAGATGAAGTGCGCCTTGGTCAACGCCAGCGAACGCGCGAAGGCGCCCGCGAACGGTGAAAGGACGCGCGGACCGTTCGCCGGCCGATCGGCGAGCAGCGCGCTGAAGAGCGCTTGCGAAGCGAGCACACCGATCACGACGCCCGGCACGACCATCGCCGCCAAGCCGATGTCGGTCGCAAGACCGATCGCCCCCAGCATGACGATCGTAAGGCAGACGCGCGTTGGGGTCATGCGGAATTCGGGACGCACCCGGCGCAGCGCGGACGGCAAGATGAAGAACAACGCGAGCACCGAGGCCAGCAACACGGCTCGCAGCCCTGGGACGCCGAGGAGGGCACCAAAGATCGCCTTCTGCACGTCGGGACGGTTCACGGCATCGACCAGCCCGGCGGCTCCATACGTCCCAGCGATGGCACAGAGCACCGCGAGCGCCGCGTAGATCGGGATGCGCTCGCGCATCATGGCGAAGCCCTCCGCCAGCAGGGACCACCAAGGGTCCGGCGCGCTGCGGTGACTATGCGGAAAGGCAGCCGTCGTCACGTGTCCATCACCACTCTCACCGTGGGTTATCGGCCTTTTCTCCCGGACTGTGAACTTACCTTGGCAAGCTGAGCAGGCGTGTGCGAAATCGGACGCCTCTCGGACGCCACGGTCGCTAGCATATCTGCATCACCAACCTCCCCGACCCGAGGTCGACGACGATGCAAGACCCCTACGAGCCTCCGACGACGCCGCAAGATGAAGGAACTCCGTCCCCTGGGAGTACTGCCGCCTGGCGAGCCTCGCAACTCGAAGAGGAGTACGTCGTCGACCTCATCGAGTCGGTGCGCCGCGACCGCGTCGTCCTGAACCGCGCAAAGCGCCTCGGCTTCCGCCGCGCCGGCGGCTAGCGCACAGCGGCGCAGCGCAGGCGCCGCGGCACGAGCTTGGGAAGCAGTGCTCGATGATCCAGACGCGCGAGTTTGCCGAACTGACGGCGATCGTCGGCGAACGCAACGTGTTGACCAGCGAAGAGGACCTGCTCGCCTACGGCTTCGACGGGACGTGGTATGAGAGCCGGCCGATGGCGGTCGTTCTCCCCGAAAACGCCGAGCAAGTCAGCGCACTGCACGAGCTCGCCAACCGCGAGCGTTTCGCCATTACACCGCGCGCGATGGGCAGTGGTCTCTCCGGCGGATCGGTCCCGCTCGCCGGAAGTCTGGTCCTCAACGTGATGCGTATGAATCGCATCCTGGAGATCGACGAGATCAACTCCGTCGCGGTCGTGCAGCCGGGCGTGATCACCGCCGACCTGCAGCGCGCCGTCGAGGCGCGGAATCTCTTCTACCCGCCGGATCCGTCGAGTCTCAAGCAGTCGGCCATCGGCGGTAACGTTGCGGAGAACGCGGGCGGCGCGCGCTGTCTCAAATACGGCGTGACGGGCGATTATGTGATGGCGCTCCAAGTCGTCCTTCCGCAGGGGCAGATCATTCGTACCGGCGGGAAGATGCTCAAAAATGTGACCGGGTACAATCTGCGCGCACTCTTCACCGGCGCCGAAGGGACGCTCGGCACGATCACCGAGATCACGCTGCGCCTCTTGCCCAAACCCAAGCACAGTGCAACCGCGACGGCCGTCTTTGCCCGGATCGAAGACGCGGCGGCGACGGTGACCGCGACCATGTCGTCGGGGCTCACGCCGACGTCGATCGAGCTGCTCGATCAGCTGACGATGCGCTGCGTCGAGGATTTCAAACCGATCGGTCTACCGGTCGAGAGCGAGGCGATGCTGCTCTTTGCGGTGGACGGGAACTATCCCGAGCACGTGCGCGGTGAACTCGAACAGATCGGCGACATTGCGCGCACACACGGTGCGAGCGAGGTGCGCATCGCCGCGGATGCCGCGCAGAGCGCCAAACTCTGGGAGGCGCGTCGCGCGATCTCGCCGGCGCTGGCACGCCGGCGTCCGCACAAACTCGGCGAGGACATTTCGATTCCCCGCTCGCAGATCGTGCAGATGGTACGTCGCGTGCGCGAGATCGCCGGTCGAAACGAATTGTTGATCCCGCTCTTCGGTCACGCGGGCGACGGCAATCTCCATCCGAACATTCTGTGCGATCGCCGCGACGCAGCCGAGATGGTGCGCGTGCGCCGGGCGGCGCGGGAGATATTCGAAGCGGCAATCGAACTCGGGGGGACGCTCTCGGGCGAGCACGGCATCGGACTACTCAAAAAGCAATTCATGGAGCTCGACTTGGGCAGCGAGACGCTCGCGTTGATGCGGCAAATCAAGAGTGCCATCGATCCCAATGGCGTGATGAATCCTGGAAAACTCTTCCCCGAGCCGGGCGGTCCCGACGCCTTCGATCTGCGCTAACTGATGACCGGCCCGAAGATCGGATTCACGGCACCCGACGTGCCGCCGCAGAGCGTGTACGACCAATGTGTGCGCTGCGGGCTCTGTCTGCCAACGTGCCCGACCTATGTCGAGACGCTCGTGGAGACCTCGAGCCCGCGCGGGCGCATCGCCCTCATCAAAGCCGTCGACGAGGGGCGCCTCGATCTGACCAGCCCCGGCTTCATGCACCAGATGCACGAGTGCCTCGACTGTCGCGCCTGTGAAGCCGTCTGCCCATCCGGTGTTGCGTATGGCCAGCTCCTCGAACCCGCGCGCACACAGGTGGAGCGAGCCGTCGAACCATCGCGCTCGCCTTTCGAGCGCGCACTGCGCTGGTTTGCGCTGCGGGCACTTTTCGGCAATCTCGGGCTCATGCGCGCGGTCGCGCTGCTGCTGCGCTTCTATCAACGTTCGGGATTACAGGCGCTCGTGCGGCGCAGCGGCATCCTCACGCTGCTCCATCTTGCCGGGCTCGAAGCGCTCGCACCGACGGTTTCGACGCGCTTCTTCGTTCCTCGCAATCAGCGTTTCCCGGCCGCGGGCACACACAAAAAGGCAACGGTCTTGGTT
The DNA here is from genome assembly GCA_035503775.1 of Candidatus Acidiferrales bacterium. GTDB lineage: Bacteria > Vulcanimicrobiota > Vulcanimicrobiia > Vulcanimicrobiales > Vulcanimicrobiaceae > DATJTD01. Next base: position 260 of record DATJTD010000199.1, on the reverse strand, counting down.
CACGCCGGCTGCGTGATGCACGTTGCGTTCGCGCAGACGAATGAGGCGACCGTGCGCGTGCTGCAGCGGGCTGGATGCGAGGTCGTGGTGCCCGCCGCGCAAGGCTGTTGCGGCGCAATTGCCGTGCACGCGGGTGAGATGGAGTTCGGCCGCGAGCTCGCCCGGCGCAACATTGCTGCCTTCGAGGCCTCCGGCGCGGAGTTTTATATCATCAATGCCGCTGGTTGCGGCTCCACGCTCAAAGAGTACGGTCATCTGCT
>DATJTD010000198.1:0-2545 GCA_035503775.1 Candidatus Acidiferrales bacterium | reverse complement strand
TAGGATAGAGATCGCCGGCGTACTCCAAGAGCGCGACGGCACCCAGCCCGTAGGCGACGGGACCCGGAAACCTCAGCAGCCAGAGCACCGCCAACGCCGTGAAGGTGCGCAAGCCCGAGACGATTCCGAGCGCAAAGGCCGCCGCGACCGATTCCATTTCATACTTTTTTCACCTCGGCGTGATAAGCCATGCAATGGCGTCGCACGAGCTACTGCTTTCGCTGTGGGCGATATCTGCACGGCGATTATCTTCACCGGTTGCGACGCCACCGGCGGCGCGTCAAATGGCCTTGGGGGGTCCGGCGCGCCGCCACTTACCGCTGCCGCGCGCCCGCAGTCACAATCCTTTGGTGTACTGCCGCAGGCCGCCGTCGATAAAGAACGTAGCACCCGTTACGTAGCCCGCCGCGTTCGACGCGAGGTAACACGCCAGACCGGCGACCTCGTCGGGGTCGCCGACGCGACCGAGAGGAATTTCGTCGAGCAACTCGGTGCGATCTTCGGGGTCGCGTCGCACGCCCCGGTTGATGCGGGTCGCGATCGCACCCGGACCGATGTCGTTGACGGTAATCTGATGCTGGGCGACTTCGAGGGCGAGCGTCCGCATGAACATGCGAATGCCGCCCTTTGAAGCGCAGTACGCCGAGTTATTCGGCATCGCCAGATCTTCGTGGACCGACGAGATGTTGATGATGCGCCCGCCGCGCTTCTGCGCGATCATCTGTCGCGCCGCGGCGCGCGCGCAAAGGAAGCTGCCGGTGAGGTTGACGCTGATGATGCGTTGCCAGACGTCGAGCGGCATCTCCACGACGGGATGGCTCTCTTCGATGCCGGCGTTGTTCACCAAAATATCAATGCCGCCGAAGCGCTCGACCGCTGCGGCAACCAGCCCGCCGGCGTCCTTCTCCTGCGAAACGTCGGCCTTTACCAACTCGACGCTTCCTCCGCCGCCACGGATGATGTCGAAGACTTGCTGTGCTTGCGGCCGGTCGTTCTCGTCGTGATAGTCGATGACGACGTTTGCGCCCGACTGCGCGAACCGCGGAGGCCGAGCCAAGTTTCGTGTAATTTCGTCACGGCTCTCTCGTGAGAGGAGCTGGGAAATAGGAGCGGCGTAGCTCCGGATTAGCAACATCCAAAAGGAGACTACGCCGTGAACCAAGTTTACCCGATTTCCCCCGATCTTGCCAACCGGGCTGCTCGCCTCGTCGAGCTCGACCAGATGTGTCGACTCAAGATCGCCGAGGTGCTGCAAGCCTACCTCGAGGCCGAAGTCGATGAGTTGATCGGCCGCCGCCGCCACGAACGCATCGAAGGAAAGCCGCCAGTCTATCGCAACGGGCATGATCCGCAGCGCACGATCGCGACGCCGGCTGGGAGCGTGCCGTTCCGTCGACCGCGTCTGCGCGGTGTCACCTTCGACTCGTCGGTCTTGCCCAAGCATGCGCGTCGGCTTCCTTCGCTCGATGCCGCGTTCCACAGACTTTGGCTTGAAGGGCTTGCGCAGCGTGATTTTGAGCCGGCGCTGCGGGCGTTGCTTGGTGCCGAGGCGCCGCTCTCTGCATCGAGCATCGCTCGCGTCAATGCACAGTTCCGCGGTGAGTTTGACGCCTGGCGATCGCGACGGCTCGATCACGAGCACTACGCGTACATTTGGGCCGACGGTGTGCATCTTGGCGCGGGTCCTGGTGACGAGCGCCGCGTGATCTTGGTGGTCATCGGCGCGGATTTACAAGGCAAAAAGCACCTTGTCGCGCTCGATGAGGCGATGGCGGAAAGCGAAGACAGCTGGCGCGAGGTGCTGCACGACCTCAAAGCTCGCGGCCTTCGCATGCCGCAGTTGGCGATCGCCGACGGTGCCGGCGGCTTCTGGAACGCCCTCTCAGCGATCTATCCGCACACGGCCCAACAGCGCTGCTGGCTGCACAAGATTCGCAACGTGCTCGACAAGGTGCCCGAGCAGCTCAAGCCCGAGGTACATCGCGCGTTACGAGAGATCTGCGCGGCGAGTACGCGAGCCGAGGCGACGAGCAAGATCGAGACGCTCGCCGGCGCACTGTCGAAAGACTATCCCAAGGCGGCGGCGTGTGTGCGTGACGACGTCGACCGGATGCTGACGTATTTTGGCTTTCCCAGTGAGAGTTGGAAGAGCATTCGAACGACCAATCCGATCGAATCGACCTTCGCGTGGGTTCGGCTGCGCACCAACGCGATGAAACGACTGCGCAGCGGCTCGTCGGCGCTCTATCTCGTCTTCAAGTTGATCGAGCGCCAAGCCACGACGTGGCGACGAATCTCGGGACACAAAACGATCGCTCTTGCGCAAGAAAGCGCCGCATAATATAATGCCTGCAACGGACTACGCCGCTCCGCGATTTTCCACGAAAATCGGCGCGACCTCCTATGGACTAGCGACGCCTGGGATATACATTGATACGGGTGGCGACGTTAACTCGGCGATTGATACCATAAGGTTCGAAAATTGCGTATGCTTGGGGTTTCCCACAAACGGGCTTGAAGTTACGAGCGGTCAGAACATTGCGGT
>DATJTD010000197.1:0-3992 GCA_035503775.1 Candidatus Acidiferrales bacterium | reverse complement strand
AAGACATTACCGGAGCCCGACGCAAATCCCGTGCCGAATCCGGTCGTCGCGTTCACATCGGTCGGCGCGACGTTGGTTTCGACCGCGGTGACGGTCTCTTGTGCGGCCAGCGCCGGTACCGGGATCGTGCAGAGCTCTTCGCTGCCGCCGTTCGTCACGTAGTAGTTACTCGTCTCCACACACAACGGCGCAGAGGTCGCCAGCGTAGCGTACAGCGTCTGTGCCGAGCCCGATCCCGATGGGGTGATCGTGAGCTGCAGCCCCTGGGCCTGCGTCGAGACGTACATGCGGCGCGATTTTCCGCGACTGGCCGAATGCTTTGCGCTGCGCGTAACGTTGCGTGGAACCAAGATCTGAACCTTGATGCCCGATTGCGACGCCGTGGTTCCCGGCTGCGTCGCGCCGGGCGCTTGCGCGGTCGCCGGCATCGACGAACCGCCGCCGCCCACATCCGGTCGTTCAACGCCGCGACGAGCGACGTGCCGTAGAACACGCACGCAACGCGAATCGCGCCCGGACCTTCGTGGTAGGTATCTTCGAACGCGTTGAGGACGTTCGCGGCGTGGTGCAGCGATATGCCGCGATCGACTTTCGTCGCGGCGATCAGCGTCTTGTGCCGCGCGTTCTTGCGCAGCACCGTCTCGAGATCGTGCAGATCCAGAACCGTGGCGGCCGAGGCGCGAGCGGTTGCGGCAAGCATCGCGCCGCCGACACCGGCGGCAAGAAACGCGCCGCGTGAGGTTGGTGAATTCTCCATGCGCGGCTCTTTCAAGCCCTCAGCTGTGGTATACTGCGACCGCGAAGTACGCCGGACGATCGCGCCACTTGACTCGGCTTTCGCGCAGGTTTAGGCGGCTCGGGCCGCAGTGTGCAACCACGCACATAAGGCCCGAGCCAACGACAAGCTGCACGAAAGCCGAGCCAAGTGGTGAGGAAAGTCCGGGCTTCATAGGGCAGGGTGCAGGATAACGTCCTGTCGGGGCGACCCGAAGGAAAGTGCCACAGAAACATACAGCCCCTTCGACCGGCTCAGGGTGAGAGTGTCGATGGGGCAACGGTGAAATCGTGAGGTAAGAGCTCACGGAGCGTCGCGGTGACGCGCGCTCGGGTAAACCCCACCTGAAGCAAGACCGCTCGATTTGCAGCCCTCGCGGCTGGGGACGGCCCGTCCCTACGAGCTATGTCGCAACGAGGCGCACGGTAACGCGCGCCCCAGAGAGATGATCGTCGCGGCCCGCGAGGGCCGGCACAGAATCCGGCTTACAGGCGTACTTCGCGCGACCCGTTCCGCAACTTTGCGGGGTCCGGGTCGCGTTCTAGCCAAAGAATATGCCCATGAGCCAGCAGCACTTCACCCCCGAGATGACCGTCGACCAAGCCTTTACCGTGCACGCAGGCGCTCGCCGCGTCTTCGCGCGTTTCCACTTGGGCGGCTGCGCAAACTGCGCGATCAGCGAAACGCATACGATCGGTCAAATCAGCGAAGATTACGGTATTCCGCTGCCGATGCTGCTGGATAACCTCAACGCGCTCTTCGATCAAGGCTCGCTTGCGATCGGCGACAAGGTGCGCATCCCCGACGAGATTCGCAGCAAGATTCCGCAACTTGCCGACGTGCCGGAGATCGGCGAAGTCACCGGCGCCGAGAACGGCGCGTATACGGCGGAGTTCGGCGACGTGCGCCTGCAAGGTCTCGCCGAAGACTTCGTCCCGGTCGAAGCGTCGGCGACAAAAGCAAGCTAGAGGGGCTTTCTGTCTTCGAAGCCCTCGTCGAGCGCGTGCCAGTGTGTCACGCGCGCTTCGCCCGCTTTCCAGCACAGATACATCGGTTCGCCGCGACGCGTCGACGGAAAATCGACCAACCCCAAATCGATGTCCTTGACGATGCAGCCAAGAGACTCGATGCGGTGGATCAGTCGCACGATCTCGCTTTTGAGCTCACCGAAACGCGGCGGCGGAAACGGTGAGCGAACGCCGGCGAGCCGCGACGAACGGATCATCGGCGGGGGCAGGCGCAGCGCCGGGTCGCTTTCGAGGAGCTTGATGGCCAGATCGCGCCGTTTGTTGAGCAGCTCGTCGATCAACGGTGCGACCTTCGGGATGAGGGCGTTGGCCTTCTCGGGCGAAAAGAACTTCATGCGGCTGCAACGCTCCCTCTGCCGGTCGTGACTCCGGCGCGCGTCGTCTTCGTCGCCGGCCTCTCCGGCGCGGGAAAGAGTCAGGCAATCAAGACGTTCGAGGACTTGGGCTTCTACTGCGTCGAGCACCTGCCTCCCACCGTCCTTGCCGCAACGCTCCGTGCCCTCGACGCGGCTCGTGCCGGGGAGATTGCCATCACACTCGCTGAACATTTTGCCCTGCTCGGCGATGCACTAACCGCCATCGAAGCCACCGCTCAAACGCGGCCCGTCGACGTCCTCTTCCTCGAGGCTCGCGACGACGCCCTGGTTCGCCGCTTCAGCGAGACGCGCCGCCGTCACCCGTTCGAGTCGCGCGGCTCGCTGCGCGAAGCGATTGCGGCGGAGCGGGAGGCACTTCTTCCGTTGCGCGAGCGTGCAACGATGACGATCGATACCACGGCACTCAACCACGCCGGCCTCAAAGAGCGCCTTGCCGCCGCCTTCGCTCCCAACGAACGCGCGCGGCTTACCGTGACGATCGTGCCGTTCGGGTTCAAGTACGGCTTACCGCTGGATCTCGATCTCTTGTTCGACGTTCGCTTTCTGCGCAATCCTAATTACGACGATACCTTGCGTCCGCTCACCGGCGAAGATGAGGCGGTCGTGAAATTCATCGAGGCCGACCCGGCATGCGAACCGTTCGTGGCGAAGCTCTGCGAGATGGTGGATTTTCTCGTTCCACGCTACATCGCTGAAGGGAAGGCGCGCGTGACGATCGGTATCGGCTGCACCGGCGGCCGTCACCGCTCGGTTTATATTGCCGAGCGACTCTACCGCCATCTCGCGCGCGACGAGCGCCTGGCGCTGGCCGTGGACCCGCGAGACTCGGGGAGATAGCGTGGGCCGTCGCGTCATCGCGCCGCTGCAGTGGCTCTTACCGGGACTCGGTGTCAAGCGCTGGCTTCTGCTGATCGTGCTCGGCGCGGCCCTACTGCTCGACGGTATCTACCGCTGGCTGGTCGCCGAGGGAGGCGGGATGCACGTCAACGAGGGCATCGACGCCTTCGTCGACGACTATTTTTCGCCGTCCTATCTCACCTGGATCTTCATCGCCTGCGGGCTGCTCGCAATCATCTACGGGATGTACCGCTGGGTGCGCTCGATGGTACGCGCGGCGCGTCAAGGCGAGCACGGGCTTCTCGATTCGCTGCTCGTCCGCCGCCTCGAGCAAGGATACAAGATCGTCGCAATCGGCGGCGGTACCGGCCTTTCGACGTTACTGCGCGGATTGAAGCGGCGCACGAGCAATCTCACCGCCGTCGTTACCGTGAGCGACGACGGCGGCTCGTCCGGACGTCTGCAAAAAGAGCTTGGCGTCTTACCGCCCGGCGACGTGCGCAACTGCCTGGTCGCACTTGCCGACGACGAAGCGTTGGTGACCGATCTCTTTCGCTACCGTTTTGAAGAGGGCGAAGGGTTGACCGGACACTCGTTCGGCAATCTGTTTCTCGCCGCGATGAGCGGCATTACCGGAAATTTCGACGTGGCGATCAAAGAATCGAGCCGCGTGCTCAATATCGTCGGGCGCGTGCTGCCGAGCACGCTTTCGGTCGTGAAGCTGTGTGCGGAGTTCGACGACGGCACCGTTGTTGAAGGCGAGTCGAATATTCCCAAGGCCGGCGGCAAGATCAAGCGCGTCTTTTTCGATCCGCCGCATGCCACCGCGCTCGACGAGGTCGTCGAAGCGATTCGGAGCGCCGACGCCATCGTGCTCGGGCCCGGCTCGCTCTTCACGTCGATTCTCCCGAACTTCTTGGTCGATCGCGTCGCCGCCGAGGTCGCAAGCTCGAACGCCGTAAAGATCTACGTCTG
>DATJTD010000196.1:0-6930 GCA_035503775.1 Candidatus Acidiferrales bacterium | reverse complement strand
GCGCGTGAGGCCTCCATCGAAGAGGTGCCAGGTGGCCGAAAGCGTCGCCGACAGCTGCGGTTGCGGAACCCCGAAGAGACTCGGCTTGACGCTGGACTCTTCGACGTCGATTGCGATCACGGGAAAGTTCCCGGCCTCGGCGAGCGCGACGGTTCGTTTGGCGATCTCCGTAGCACTCGCCGCCGCGCGCAATTCAGGGCGGTCGGTTTGTGCGGTCCGCAGCGCCTCTTGGAGGTTCACCTCGACCGGCGCGGCCTCCAACGGTTCGGTCGGATCGATCGTACTCGACAGATCGACGTTGAGCAGGTTGGCGAGGCTCGCATTGGCGAGCGCGACGTCGTTGTGCGCCGCGATCTGACGGCTCTGCGCTTGCGCGAGGCTGAGACGCTGGCGCAGCACGTCGGCTTTCGCCGCCGTCCCGGCGGCAAACAATTGTTCGGCGGTCGTCACGTCTTGCGTGGCGACCGCAACCGATTGGTCGGCGATGGTAGCAGCCTGCTGCGCCTCGACTAGCTGGAAGTAGGCCGACGTCACGTCACGCTGCACCGTATCGCGGACAGCGCTCAGTTCGCTTTGGGCGGCGCTGTATCCGGCGGCGGCGACGCCGACGCGCGCATCGTCGGCACCACCGTCGTACAAGACGTACTGCAAGATGGCACTCGCCGCATTCGTATCGGTAGCCGAGAGCGGGATGGTTTGAACGACCGTCCCGCCGGCTCCGTTGGGAAGTGCAAACGCCAGCGTCTGCGCCGACTGCGTATGCTCGTACGCGTAGTTCAGATCGATCTTTGGAAGGAGCGCGGAGCCGGCTTGCACGACGCGCGCTTGTGCCACCTGCACGTCCTGCACGGCGACTTGATAGTCGAGGTTATTGCGTTCGGAGAGTGCGAGCGCTTGCGCGAGCGAGAGCGTCAGAGGCGGCGGCTGGGTCGCCGCTGCCGGCATCGCCGTTTGACAAAACAGCGCAATGCCGACGACGAGGGCACGAGACTTCATCGCACCTGCACTTCTTGCAGGCCGAGTGTCCGGGTGACGCCGGCGCCGCTCACCGCAGCGCCGCGCTCGGCAGGCGGGTGCTGATCCTTCCCGGAGACCAGCCGGTAGAGGGCCGGAATAGCAATCAGCGTCATGATCATCGACCCGCTCAGACCGAAGATGACGGCCCAGCAAAAGGGATGCCACAGCGTCTGGCTTGAGAACGCTAGCGGCAACAAACCCGCAATGGAGGCAACCACCGTGAGCAAGACCGGCCGCAAGCGTTTGGTTCCGGCATTGATGAGCGCCTGTTCCATCGGCATGCCGTGTTCGAGTTCACGTTTGGCATATTCGAAGAGCACGATCGCGTGGTTGGTGACGATGCCGCCGAGGCTCGATATGCCCAGCGCTGCGACGAACCCGAAGTGGTTCCCGGTGATCGCCAGACCAAAGACGGCACCCACGATTCCGAGCGGGACGGCCGCCAAGACGACCAGCGAGAGGCGCAACAGACGAAACTCCCATAGGAGGATGGCCTGATTGATCAGTAAGCCGACGACAAACGCAATGCCCAGATTGCGGAACGATTTCACGATCTCGGCATTCTCGCCGGCGTAGGTGAGCTGCACGCCCGGGGGTATCGTCAGCGAGCGTATCCGCGTTCTGAAATCGGCGAGCACCGCCGAAGCCAGACGGCCACGGACGTCGGAGAAAACCGTCACCGTCGGCAGGCCGTCGCGCAAGGTGGAGATGCTCGTCTGTGTAGTCGGCACGATCGTGACGAGTTCCCCGAGTGGGACATCCGATCCGGACGCATTGCGGACGGTGATCGCTTGCACGGCATCGAGATCGTCGCGCAGGTCGCCGGAGAGCCGAACGACGACCGGCGTCTGACGATCTGCTTCACGGATCTGGGTTGCCGTCACCCCGCCGTACGCAAGGGAGATCAGCTGTTGGATTGCAAGATCGTTGACGCCGGCCAGCGTGGCACGCGCTTCATCGACCTGGGCAGTGAGTTTGGTCGTCGGCACGCCGAGCGAGTCGCGCACCGCGAGTGCTCCCGGAATTCCGTTGAGCACATCTTGAAGTTTGCCCGAGAGATCGGCGAGTGTGCGCGGATCGTCGCCGGACAGCCGAATCTGAATGGGCGAGCCCAGCGGCGGACCCTGCTCCAGCCGTTTGACATCGATGCGCGCACCGACGACGGTCGCGCCGATCTCCGCGGGCAACTCGTCGACCAGGCGATTTGCGCTCGGGACGTCGACCGTGTCGACGAGGATCTGCGCATAACTCGGTCGCGGTTGCTCGGGGAAGACGTTATAAAAGAACCGTGGAGCGCCCTGGCCGATGAAGGCGCCGTAGGTCGTAATCTCCGGCTTGCGCGCGAGCAGCGCCTCAATGCGCGAGACGATCTGCTCGGTCGTGCGAATATCGGTGCCTTCGGGCGCGTTGACGTCGATAAAGAACTGATTGCGATCGGCCGCGGGGAAGAATTGCAAACCAAGCTCCGGTATCCAGGCAACAGCCAGGATGATCCCGGCCCCAGCGACCGCGACCGTGAGGATCGGCCGCCGCAGCGAAGCCACCGCCAGTGGAACGTAGGCACGCTGCAAGCGCACGAGCAGCGCATCGAAGGCCGAGCGGAGTGAACGCGCCAAGCGGTTTTCACTGCGCACGTTTGCCGCAAGCGCGAACCATTCGCCGATGATCGGGGTGACGAAGTACGCAACGACGAGCGACATCACCAGGGCGATCACCGTGACCACCCCCAGCGCGCGTACAAAGTCCCCGACCGATCCGTCCAAAAACCGGAAGGGAAAAAACGAAAAGATCGCTACGAGCGTCGAGGTCAGCAGCGGGAACCAGAGGTCGTGCACCCCGCGCCACGCAGCCGTCTTGCGATCGAGACCACCACGCAGGTAGAGCTCGATGTTGTCGATGGCGACGATGCCGGCATCGACGATGACACCGAGGCTCACGATGAGCGCAAGGAGCGAGATCTGGTTGATGTCGACCGAGAAGAGCGGAAGGACGCCCAGCGTGAGGATGATGGAGATTGCGACGGTCGCACCGACCAGCAGACCATTGCGCAGGCCCATGAAAAGCGCCACGAGGCCCGTCACGAGCACCACGGCCAAAATGAGATTGAACCAGAAATCATTGACGCGGGCGTTGACCGAGGCCGGCTGATCGGCGAGGAATTCCACCGTGGCGCTCGTGGGCCACTGCCCGCGCAACTGCGCAATGAGGCCGCGCACCTCGGGCGCAAGGGCGGTAAGTGACGAGGTCTCTTTCGCTTGGATCGCCAGGGCGATACCCGGCTCCCCGTCGACGTGCACGAGCTCGGTCGGCGGATCGGGGTAGCCGGTGCTGACCGTCGCGACGTCGGCAACGTGCACCACGCGGCCGCCCGGTGCGCCGACGGTAACGCCCGCCACATCGGCCGAATCGTGGAGCGCATCGGCCGGATCGATTTGCGCGATGCGCCCTCCGAGCACGGCGCTCCCATTGGGGACGATGGCGTTGTGCGCGCCGAGCGCGTCGACGATCTCGCCGGCAGTAACGCCATACCCGCTTAGCTTGCGCAGGTCGAGGTCGACGTCGACGGTCTGCTCGCGATCGCCGCTGAGCTTGACGGAACCGACGTCGGGAAGCGTGCTCAGATCGTCTTTGAACGCCGTCGCGAAATCGCGAAGCTGCCGCGGCGTATAGCCGGGGACGAAGACGCCCAAGACGATCGGATATGTCTTCCAGATGTCATCGATGAACACCGGCCCGGTGACTGCACTCGGCAACTGCGGCTTGACGTCGTCGACATGATCGCGGATGTCACGCAATACCGGGTCAGCTTGCGAAATCTGATCGTCGAGGTAGACGTCGATCACGGAGATGCCGGGGCGTGAGACGCCCTCGACGTCTTGCACGTGCGCGACTCCTCGAATCTCGTCGGCGATCTTCTTGGTGATGAGTTGCTCGACGTCTTCGGTCGAGGCTCCGGGCCAGAACGTGACGACCTCGGCCCGGCGCTGCGTAACGGCGGGGTCCTCGCGGCGCTGCATCGTGACGGCCGTCGCCATCGACCAAAGCAGCGCGAGCATGAGCACCGCGAGCACCAGGCTCTTGTTGTTGACGGCGAAACGCGGGATGTTCACGCTAGTTCACCGTTGAGACGATGTTGATGTGCTGCCCCGGGTGCACGGAATATTGTCCCGCCGTGATCACGAGCTCCCCCGGCCGCAAACCGCTGACGATCGCGCGATCGCCCTGCAGACTCAAGAGGTGGACCGGCACGTGACGCGCCGTGTGCGCATGCGGGTCGGCGATGGCGACGGACGTCCCGCCGTCGGCCGCCGTGAGGATCGCAGGTAGCGGAATGCTCGTTCCCTGCGGCCGCTGCGTCCCGATCGCCGCGATGACGACGGCGCCGGGGCGCAGCGAGAGCGCCGCTGCATGCAGGCGAACTTGTACCGTTCGCGTCACGGGGTCTGCCTCCGGATCGATGCGCGTCACGCGCGCATCGTACAGCCGATCGCCGGCCGTCACGACGGCCGGCATACCGGCAGTGATCTCTTCCGAATTTGCTTCGGGGACGGAGACGATCACGTCGGGGGCACCGGCGCTCGTGAGCGTGAAGGCGACCACACCGGGCGCCACTTCATCGCCGACGTCGATCGTGCGCCGCAGCACGAATGCGCCGGCGGGGGCGACCAAAACGGTCTTGCGCAAGGTAATCGCTGCAAGATCGCTGGCGGCATCTGCACCGGCGGCTTGCGCGAGCGCGGCGGCCCGATCTTCCGAACGGGCGCCCGTGTCGACCAGCGAGGCCTGATTTCGCGCCGAGACGAGCGCCGCGCGCGCCGCATCGACGCCGGCTTGCGCCGACTGCTGCGCCGCGGTCGCCGAATCGTTGGCTTGCGCCGAGATCGCGCCTTCGACGAAGAGATGCTGCGAACGCAGGGCGTTCGCACGCGCAAGCGTGAGCGCGGCCTGCGCCTGATCCAGTTGTGCTTGTGCACTTCGCACGGCATCATGCGCGCTCGCCTTCTCCTGCGGGCGCGCACCGGAGAGCGCTTTGCGCGCCTGCGCGTGCGCTTGCGCAGCACTAGCTTGCGCGGCCGAAAGCTGTGCACGATAATCGTCATCCACGAGCGACGCAAGCGTGCTGCCGGCGGCAACACGATCGCCTACATCGGCGTTCACGCTCGCCACACGTCCGGGAATCTCGAAGGCGAGCTGATACGTGTGCGCGGCGACGACGGAGCCCGGACCACTGAAGACCGCCTGTGGCTGCGGGATGCGCGCACGTTCGACGGTTACCGCGAGGGTCTGCGACGCCGGTGACGCGGCCGTAGACGCATTTGCACCGCAGCCGGCGAGGGCCAACGAAACGGAGACGGCAACGAGAATGCCCCGCATGTGCATCATCTACCGCCCCTTCCTCAGGCGTTCCTCGGCAGCCATACCTAGCTTCGAGACGCGAGTTTTGCTTCCGTCATGGGCCGGCGAGCTTTCGGTGAAACCCGCCGGTCGAAGGGCTTGGTGACGACGCTCACGAGGTTCCGGTTGAGGACCGCCGAGGCGGCGACCACGCCGCCGAAGAGCGCCCCGACGACACCCACCATCACGACGTCATGGCCCGTGAGATAAAGCTGCGGGACGAACGTCTGCGCGCGCAGGCCCCGGAATGCAAAACGCTCCGGCGTCGCGCGCAATCCATATGCCTCGCCCGACTGGTAGTTCGCAAAGTGCCGCGTGCTCAGCGGGGTCGAGAGTTCGGCGTGGACGATATGTCCGCGCACGGCCGGCACGTGGCGCTCGAGTTCTTCGCGAAGCCGCCGCGCGAACTGCTCCTTGAAGGCACCATAGTCGGAGCCGCGGTGTCCCCAGCGCGTCGCTTCCCATGGCGCGAACCACTCGTACGGGACGAACGTGAGGATATCGATCGTCGCGTGACCCGGATGACGGCGCTCGAATTCGGGATCCTTCGCCGACGGGAACGAGATGAAGAGCATCGGAAACGGCGCCGACGGATCAGCCATGAAGCGTGCGCAGTTGGCGTCGTGATCGTTCGTCGGGTGCACCCAGAGGTTACTTCCACGTATGCCGAGTGCGGCGGCGCTCGCGTCGAGCCCGACGTAGAGGTTGACGTATCCAAACGAGGGGCCGATCGCGCGCAGATCCTCCGCGTGGCCGCGCGGCCGCCGCAGATCGGACGGTAAGAGGCGTTCGAACGTATTGGCCGCGCCGGCGTCGCTGATGATACAGGAACTGCGAAATTCACGGCCGTCATTCACGCGCACGCCGACAGCGCGCCCGGCGCGGTCGAGCACGATCTGCTCCACCTCGGCTCCTACGGCGACGGCGCCGCCCGCGCCCTCGATGACCGGTACGATCGACGCCGCGATCTGCGCACCCCCACCGACGGGAAAGGCTCCCCCCGCCAGATAGTGCATCGCCGTAATCGCGTGTACGCCGAAACTGCTGCGCCCCGGCGGTAGACCGTAGTCGCCCCACTGTGCCGTGAGGACGGCGGCAAGCTCCGCGTTCGAGGTGAAGTCTGCCAAGACGTCGGCGGTCGTGCGTTTCGCATACCGCATGAACGGCGCCCGCATGAATGAGCCTGCGATCTGCGAGACGACCGGCGGCACACCTTTTTCGGTGAAGAACGGAAAGCTTGCGGCGTCGACCTCCGCGATCGCGGCGAGGTAGCGATCGAGCGCGCGTCCCTCACGCGGAAACGCCTGGAGGAGCCCTTCGCGGAACCGCTCGCGGCCCGCGCGGAACTCGTACGCGCGGTCGGCGATGCGGATGTCATCGTATACCTCGGGCATCGGTTCCCAACGGATTCGCCCTTCGCTTACGTGATCGAAGGCGGCGCGAACTTTGGCCGCGGGATCCATTACGTTGCCGATGTAGTGGACGCCGACGTCCCAATCGAAGCCGGGTCGCGCGAAG
>DATJTD010000195.1:0-8625 GCA_035503775.1 Candidatus Acidiferrales bacterium | reverse complement strand
CGCGGCCGCACAAGGAACGGGTGAGCCGCCGAAGGTACTGCCGTGATCGCCGGGATGAAACGCGTCGGCGGCAACGTGGTCGACGAGCATCGCTCCAATTGGAAGGCCGTTCGCCAGCGATTTTGCGAGCGTGACGACATCGGGCCGCACGCCGAAGTGCGCAAACGCAAAGAGCGTTCCGACACGTCCCATGCCGCACTGAATCTCATCGTAGATCAGCAACGCGCCGCGCTCGGAGCAGAGCCGGCGTGCCGCCGCCAGAAACTCGCGCGTCGCCGGAACGACACCGCTCTCACCTTGCACCGGTTCGATGATGAGCGCCGCGGTCTGCTCGTCGATGGCGGTCTCGAGCGCCTGCGGATCATTGAACGGCGTGAACGCAAACCCACCAGGCAGCGGTTCGAACCCCTCGCGGTATTTGGCACTGTCGGTCGCGGCCAGCGCGCCGAGCGTCCGCCCATGAAACGAATTCGTGCACGCGAGGATAACGTTGCGCTCCGGCTCGCCACGCCGAAATGCCAGCTTGCGCGCCAATTTGATAGCGGCTTCGTTGGCCTCGGTTCCGGAGTTGCAGAAGAAGACGCGCTCGAACCCCGAGAGTTCGGCAAGACGCGTCGCCAGTACGCCCGCGGGTTCGTGACGGTACAGATTGCTGCAGTGCACCAGCGTCGCCGCCTGCGTCGCGATCGCGGCCGCGATCTCCGGATGGGCATGACCCAGTGCGCAGACCGCGATACCAGCGACGCAGTCGAGATAGCGTTCGCCGCGGTCGTCGATGAGCCAGCACCCTTCGCCGCGTACGAAGGTGACCGGTGCGGGGGCGTAGTTCGCCATGAGATGCGGGTGTGGCGCGACCGGTGTTTCCATGGGCGCCTGCGCTGCGAGATCGGTTTGCATCGCGCTACGTCCGGTAACTGGCGTTGATGCGCACGTAGTCGCGCGAGAGGTCGCAGCCCCATGCCGTCGCTTGCGCGTCACCGATGCCGAGATCGAGACGAATGGTAATGGCGGTGTTCTCCATCTCGCGATGTGCCTCGGCTTCGGAGAGCACTTCGATGGCGCCCCGCTCGACCCAGAGCTTCTCGTTGACGTAGATCGACCAGGTCTCGGGATCGATTCCCGCGTGCACCGCCCCCGCGGCCGCGACGATGCGTCCCCAATTCGGGTCTTCGCCGTGCATCGCCGTCTTGACCAAGTTGCTGTTGATGACGGCGCGCGCAATCGTACGCGCCTGGCTCAGGTCGCGGGCGCCCGTTACCAAAACCGTGAGGAGTTTGGTCGCCCCCTCGCCGTCGCGCACCATCGCGAGCGCGAGGTCGCGCGTTACCGCGCGTAGGGCGGCGCTGAATCCCGGCGGCGCATCGCCTTCTCCAGGAAGCGCGAAGGCGTAGACCGAGTCGTTGGTGGACATGTCGCCGTCGACCGAAATCATGTTGAACGAGCCGTCGACCGCCTCGAGCAATTCGCGATGAAGCGCAGCGCGCGACATCGGAGCGCTGGTCGCGATGAAGGCGAGCATCGTCGCCATATTGGGAGCGATCATCCCCGAGCCTTTGGCGATGCCGCCGATCTCATAGCGTTGCTCGCCGTCATAGAACGCGTAGGCTGAGAGCTTCGGCTCGTTGTCGGTGGTCATGATGGCTTCGGCAGCGTCGTACGCCGCCTCCATCCCCCCTTCGAGGTCTTTGACGGCGCGCTCGAGCCCCTTGGCCATGCGGTCCATCTGCAGCGGAACGCCGATGACGCCGGTGGAGGCGATGATGATTTGCGTCTGCTCGATACCGAGTAAGGTTGCGGCCTGGCGCGCCGTTGCGCGCGCGTCGCGTTCGCCGCGCACGCCCGTGCAGGCATTGGCGCACCCCGAGTTGCAAACGAGCGCGCGCATCCGCTCGCCGCTGACGGCGATGTGTTCTTCGCTCACTAGAATCGGTGCCGCCTTGACTTCGTTGGTCGTAATGACCGAGGCACAGACATGCGGCGTGCCAAATGCGACGAGCGCGAGATCGGGCTTGCGCTTCTTGATGCCGGCGTGCACGCCGGCGAGCTTGACGTCGGGGACGGCGCCGAGGCCGCCGCGCAGCTCGATGAGCTGCGTTGTCTGTTCGGTCGCGTGGTTAGGCGACAACGGTGCGATCATCGAGAGCGGTCTCCTGCGGGAATCCGAGCATGATGTTGAGGTTCTGCATCGCCTGCCCTGCGGCGCCCTTGCCCAAGTTGTCGATCGCGCAGAGAACGCGCGCGACCCGGTCATGGATGGAGAGATGAATCTCCGCATCGTTGGTCCCGGCGACGGCGACTAAGCTCGGCGTCCGCGCGGCGGGGAGGATGCGCACGAACGGATTTGCGGCGTACGCACGTTCGTAGGCTGCTTCGACCGCGCGCGCGTCGGCGGTGCGACCGAAGACGGCGTACGCGCTTACGAGCATCCCGCGCTTGAGCGGCACGACTTGCGGCGTGAAGACGAACGGCGCCGTGATTCCACCCGCGTCGAGCTCTTGGGAGATCTCCGGTTCGTGCCGGTGCCCGGCAAAGCCATACGCGCGCACGTCTTCGTCGACTTCGGCGAAGAGCGAGGTGGTCACCGGGGTACGGCCGGCGCCCGTGACGCCGCTCTTGGCATCGACGATCAGTTGCACGATGTCGTTCGCGAATTCAGCGAGCGGCAAGAGCGCCAAGAGCGTCGCGGTCGGATAGCATCCGGGGTTGGCGATGAAGGTCGCGCGTGCGATCTGAGCGCGATAGCGCTCCGGAAAGCCATAGACGGCGCCGTCGGCGTGCGCTTGGAGCCGGAAGGCATCGGAGAGATCGATGACCCGGGCGCCGCGTGCGAGCAGTTTGGGCGCAAAAGCGCGCGCGTCTTCCGCCCGCCCGGCGAGCAAGACGACGTCGTTGGCTTTGAGTTGTTCGAGGGTGGTACCCGGCGCGTCGTAGCGGCGGTTCAGCCGCCGCAGCATCGGCGCATGATCGGCGACCGGCTTGTCCGCGTGAGAATGGCTCTCCAACGCACCCAGTTCGAGGTGCGGATGGCGCAACGCGTAACGCACGAAATCCGCGGCGCCGTAGCCCGCCGTCCCGACGACGTGCACGCGCGTCATGACGAGGCGGCTCCGGAGAAGTCGGTATCGAGCACGGAGGTCAGCTCCCCAATTGCAAGGCGTACGGCATCAGGATTCGTAGACCCGCTGGTACGTTTGGCTTCAATTGAAGCACGTGCATCGAGCGGCGC
The DNA here is from genome assembly GCA_035503775.1 of Candidatus Acidiferrales bacterium. Taxonomy (GTDB): domain Bacteria; phylum Vulcanimicrobiota; class Vulcanimicrobiia; order Vulcanimicrobiales; family Vulcanimicrobiaceae; genus DATJTD01. The sequence goes on along the minus strand of DATJTD010000195.1, from coordinate 5,399 downwards.
GGAGAAGTTCGGGACGCCGGCGCGCTCGCCGATCGTTGCCAGGTCACGTGCATCGAGTGCCCGGCCTTCGCGGTCTGCTTGCGCAACGGCCGCACCGACGAACTCGTGCGCGCGGCGTGCGGTAACACCACGCGCGATGAGCGCATCGGCGAGATCCGTGGCAACCACGAAACCTTCGCCGGCGCGCGCTTCCATCGCCGCGGCATTCCAGCCCAGCAACGAGAAGGCGCGCTCGAATGCCCGCAGTGCGGCAAGCCCGCGTTCGGTGCCGCGGATGACCAGCGCCTTGGTCTCTTGGAGATCGCGATGGTATGAAAGTGCGATGCCGCTGGTGACGGCAAGCGCACCGGCTAGCGCTCCATTGGCAGCTCCGGCACCGGCGCGCACGAGCTCAAAGGGATCGGGGTTGCGCTTTTGCGGCATGAGGCTCGACCCCGTCGAGGCGCGGTCATCGAGGCGCGCGTAGCCGAAGGCGGGGGTGCAATAGAGCACGCACTCCTCACTTACCCGCGAAGCGGCCACGAGCGCGCGTACCACGGCATGCAGTAGATCCAGTGCGACGTCGCGATCTCCAACCGCATCGAGCGCGTTGCGTGTCGGCCCCATGAAACCGAGCTCACGCGCTGCAGCGCCACGATCGAGCGGTAACGTCGATCCGCTACATGCCCCAGAGCCGAGCGGGCACGCCTGCGCGGCGTCGTGCGCCACGCGCTCGAAGCGCCGCGCCGCGCGCGCGAAATTTTCGGCAACCGCTTGCAACCAAAACGCCAGCAAGATGGGCTGCGCCGGTTGCCAATGCGTCGTCGCGGCAAGATACGTGCCGTCGTCGAGCGCCTGCTTTGCGCGCGCCACCGTTGCGCGCGCAATCGCGACGCACCGCTCGCGACCTTGCGTCGCGCGATCGCGGGCGTAGAGGAGCAGCGTCGTCGCCACCTGATCGTTGCGACTGCGGCCGGCATGCAGTAGCTCCCCGGCTGCGGGCGCAAGCTCGCGTACGCGGCGGTCGATGGCACCGTGAACGTCTTCGGCTTGCGTTGCGCGTGCCGAGCCCGCAAATTCTCCCGAGGCGATCTCGTCGCGCACGGCCGCAAGCGCGGCCCGCAGGGTGCGCGCCGTCGCTTCATCGATGATGCCGCCGCCCTGCAACGCCGCGACGTGTGCGCGCGAACAGTCGACGTCGAAGCCGGCGAGGATCAGGTCCTCTTCGAGCGACGAGCCGAAGGCGAGCAGGTCGGCGTCGGGAGCTGACTCAAAGCGGCCGCCCCACTGCAGCTGCGTCTCGATCGGACGACTACCCCGCAGGCTGGAGTGCGTCGCGTTGCACGCGCGCACCGAGTTCGAGCGGAAGACCCCAGAGTTCGATGAATCCCGCGGCCGCGTCGTGTTTGAAGCGGTCTCCCGCGCCGTAGGTCGCGAGGCGTTCGTCGTAGAGTGCAAATGGCGAGGCGCTTCCGACGACGGTGGCGGTGCCTTGATGCAGCCGCAGGCGCACGCGCCCGGTCATCCGCTCGGCGAGCGAGCCGTTGAAGGCCTCGATCGCGGTGCGCAGCGGCGACGGCCACAGCCCATCATACACGAGCTCCGAGTATTTCTGATCGAGCAGTGCCTTGAAACGCAGCTCGTCCCGCGTGAGTACCAGGCGTTCGAGCGCCTTGTGCGCAGCAATGAGCGTGATCGAGCCGGGGCACTCGTACACTTCACGCGACTTGACGCCAATGACGCGATCTTCCACCAAATCGATCCGGCCGACGCCGTGCCGTCCGGCCACGACGTTGAGCGCCGCGACCATCGGCGCGCCGCTCTTCCCATCGAATGATGGCAGCGCGTGGTCGAACTCGATGACGATCTCGTCAGGCTGCGCGGGGCGCTTCTCGGGCGATGCCGTCCACGCGTACGCGTCCTCGGGGGGCGCCGTCCACGGGTCTTCGAGTACCCCGGCTTCAATTGAGCGCCCCCAGAGGTTCGCATCGATCGAATACGGTTTGGCTTGCGTGTGCGCGACCGGGACGCCGTTCGCTTGCGCAAACGCCATCGCATCCGGACGCGAGAGGGGCTTGTCGCGCAGCGGTGCGAGCGCGGTGATCGACGGATCGAGCGCGCGAACGGCGACCTCGATACGAACCTGATCGTTCCCTTTGCCCGTGCATCCGTGCGCCACGGCGTCTGCGCCGTAGCGGTGCGCCGTCTCCACCAAGAGCGCTGCGATCAGCGGGCGCGAGAGCGAGGCCGACATCGGATAGACGCCTTCGTACATCGCGTTTGCATGTAGCGCACCGTACGCATACTCTTCGATGAAGCGATCCTTGGCATCGATTAAAAGCGCATCTTTGGCGCCGAGGGTGAGTGCCTTCTGGCGCACGGCTTCCAAGGCGGCGGAGGCGCCGACCCCTGCTGTCCCATCGCTCTCACCGAGATCGAGCGTCATTGCAATGACACTCTGCCCCGCCAGGAGATATTGCTTGAGGAGTACCGAGGTATCGAGGCCGCCGGAGTAGGCCAGAACGATCGTCTTCACACTAAACTTTCTTGGTCGTCAGTATCTTCGTCAGTTTTTTGGTCAGGGTTTTTTGTCGGCGCCGGCTTCGGAGCGCATGTCGAGAAACCGCTGCCGCACCACCGGCAGATGCGCCGGGTCGTCGAGAATCACCAGGATCGTGTCGTCGCCGCCGATCGTCCCCAGCACCTCGCTCCACTCAGCCGCGTCGATGCCGGCGGCGATGAGCGAGGCACTCCCCGGGGGCGTGTGCAGAACGATCTGGTTGACGCTTCCCCGCACGTCCGTCACGAGTTCGGCGACCAAGCGGTGCAGGCGGCTGGTATACGTCGGTCCCATCCCGGGTTCGACGTATTTGAATTGCGCGCTCCCATTCCCGTTCTTGAGCGGCACCTTCACCAGGCCCAGCTCCTTGATGTCGCGCGAAACGGTCGCCTGGGTCGCCTCATACCCCTGTTGCTCGAGCATGAGCGCCAGCTCTTCTTGCGAGTGGATCGGGCGCGTCGCGATCAACGAGAGGATCGCGCGCTGACGGGTGGTCTTCATAACGGCATCCCACGCAGGTCGGTGAGGAGGGCGACGAGCAGCGCCTTCTGCACGTGGAGGCGATTCTCGGCTTGATCGAAGACGACGCTCTGCGGCCCGTCGATGACCTCCGAGGTCACCTCCTCGCCGCGGTGCGCAGGGAGGCAGTGCATGAAGAGGGCGTGCGGCGCGGCTGCCGCCATCAGGTCGGTCGTGACTCGGTACGGGAGGAGGGCGGCGGCATTGCGTTCGGCCAGCGCCTCCTCCCCCATCGACGTCCAGATGTCCGTGTACACCACATCGGCTTCGCGCACGGCGCGAATGGGGCTCGTGAAGGCGCGCACCGTCGCCCCGAGCGGCTTCCCCATCTGCGCGAGGTGGACGAGGAAATGATCGCTCGGCCGATGGCTCGGCGGACACCCGAAGGTCACCGAGACACCGCACATCATCGCGGCCTCAGCCAGCGATGACGCGACGTTGTTGCGCGCATCGCCAACGAAGCCCAACCGCAGGCCGGAGAGCGTTCCGAAGCGGTCTTTGATGGTGAGGAGGTCGGCCAATGCCTGACAGGGATGCGCCGTAGCGGAAAGGCCATTGATCGTCGGGACGGTCGCGGCGGCGGCGAAGCGTTCCAACGGCTCGTGGGCGTGGGTGCGAATGACGATCGCGTCGACGTACCGCGAGAGCGTGCGGGCCGCGTCTTCGGGCGCCTCACGCCCGGCGAGGAGAAAATCGTTGCCCTGGGCATAGAGGGCATGGCCTCCGAGCTGCGTCATCGCCACTTCAAAAGAGAACCGCGTGCGCAACGAGGGCTTCTCGAAGAGCATCGCCAGGCTCCGGCCACGGAGGAGCGGGAGCTGCTCGGTCGTCCGTGAGGTCCGCAGGTGGGTGGCGAGCGCCAGAACCGTACCGATCTCGAGCGGCGAGAGGTCATGGACGGCGAGAACATTGCGCCCGCGGAGGGCGACATCGGCGACGGAAGCCAGCATAGTGTGTATAATTATGCACAAACTGCATAAAAAGGCAACGCCACGTGAACGGCGCCGTTGCTCAAAGACGCAATTGAGCGCGTGTAGAAAGCCGGCTCTCATGCTCCTCGTCCTCAAGTATGGCGGCAATGCCATGTCCTCGCCCAACGCCCCCGACCCGATCCTCGACGACTGCGCCGAGCGTGTCCGTGCCGGCGACTGGCTCGTGATCGTTCATGGGGGCGGTCCCCAGATCGATGCCGAGCTCGAGCGCCGCGGCGTCGCCCAGCGGCGCATCGAGGGCCTCCGTGTAACCGACCGCCAGACGCTCGATGTCACCGAAGCCGTCCTCGGTGCAACCGTGAACAAGGCGCTCGTGCGCGCCGCCCTCGCCCGCGGCATGAGCGCCGTCGGTATCAGCGGGGAAGACGCATGGCTGTTGCGAGCCGCACCCATGAGCAGCTCGCAGGGTCAGTCGCTGGGGTTCGTCGGGCGGATCGTCGAGGTGAACCAAGGGCCACTGATCGCTCTGCTCGAGCACGGCTACGTGCCGATCGTTGCGCCCTTGGGGCTTGCCGCGGACGCCAGCACGGCGCTCAACGTGAACGCCGATACCGCAGCCGGGGCGATCGCGGGAGCACTCCGCGCCGATGCGTACGTCGTTGTCACCAATGTCGAACGCGTCCGGTTACGGGTAGAAGACCCCGGCAGCGGGATCGCCAGCCTCGATACCGAGCAAGCGGAGAAGTACCTCGCAACCGGCGTCTTCGACGGCGGCATGCGCCCCAAGATGCAGAGTGCGCTTCACGCCTTGGCCAACGGGGCGAGGCGCGCGCTGATCTGTGGAAGTGGACCGCGCGCCGTTACGCGCGCGCTGGGGGGTGAGGCTACCGCTTTGGTTCCCGCATGACGATACCGCGGGAAGGACCGTCCGGGCGAGCAATCGCATGAATGCTGCAAAAGTCACCCCAAAGGGCTTGCAAAGGACGCCAGAGCGTCGTATGCTGGTGTGGTTGTACTACATTTGGATAACAGCATAGGAGCCTAACGTGACATTTGACCAATGGATCGACGCGGTGAACGCCCAGGTGCGTGCGCGTCTCGGAAATGCAGTGCGGACGCAGGAACTCTCGTGGGACTCGGCCATCTGGGTGAGCCGCGCCGGTACGGTTGTCGCCTCGCTGGCCGACGACGAGCAGACCGCCAAGATCTCGTTCGACGGCGGCGACAAACTCGCCGTTGCCTTCAAGACCCCCGAAGCGACGCCTGACGTCGTCAGCGCGAAGATCGTGGAGCGCCTCGCACACCGCTAATCTTCCCGTCGCTTATCAATTGTACGCATCGGATCGCGAGCCGACTGGCCCGATGTCCGATGCGTGCGGCGCCCAGCCGGAAGTATGCTTTCCGGCATG
>DATJTD010000194.1:0-20463 GCA_035503775.1 Candidatus Acidiferrales bacterium | reverse complement strand
CAATTGCAACGCCGATACATGCAGCTCGAAGGACTCAAGGTCGTCAGCGACAATCATCTTCATCGAATCTCAGCCGTGGTCAACAGCTGAGATCGGCAACCCGCCAAGTGTCGTCATACACCACCCCGCGGGACACGATCGTTGGTCCGACATCGATTTTGACGGAGGGCGGCTTACCGTAAGGCGCAGCATCCAAATGTTTGAGGGCGATCGGAGGGAGAAGCCGCCGAAGACGACGCGCAGCGCCCGCACATTGTCGCTAGCATCATTTGTGATCGAGGCGCTGCGGAGGCAGCGGCGTGAACAGTATGCGCGCCTCGTTCTATTGCGTGGGGGCGCATTCGAGGCACGGCGTCTTCAGGAGGACGCGTACGTCTTTGATCGTGCGGACCGAATGCCATGGAATCCCGATTCGTTCTCTTGGTCCTTCGCGGAGCTCGTGCGTCGCTCAAAGCTGCCGAAGATACGGCTAGACGATTTGCGCCACTCACACGCCACTTTAGCGTTGGCCGCGGGAACGGATTTGAAAACCATTTCGGCCGCGCTCGGCCATTCCACTATCTCAGTTACCGCCAACTCGTATGTACACGCAATCGAGGCCACACAGCGTCGGCACGCTGATAGAATCGAAGCCATCCTAGGCGAAGCCGTGACCAGCGCGATGGGCAAAGACCCGAAGAATCCCGGCGAGTCCGTGCCACAGCGGTGCCACGCGCCGCTACCGCCGATGAAAAAAGCCCGTAACCACGGGCTTGGAATGGTAGCCCCAACGGGATTCGAACCCGTGTTACCGCCGTGAGAGGGCGGCGTCCTAGGCCTCTAGACGATAGGGCCGTGGCTCCCAGTCATGGATTCGAACCACGCTCTCCGGAGTCAGAGTCCGGGGTTTTACCGAATAAACTAACTGGGATCGATTTCGTAACGTACGATGCGGGATGCGCGATTTTTCGTTTCGCGAAGTTCTCCGTTCACGAGGGCGAGGTGCTCCGTGTTGGATGGAGCGCGACCGCCCCCTCCACACCCACGCCGAGATTTTGCAGACGTTCCTGAGTATATCAACCTCACGCAAGCGCCGAACGTACGTTCGGGTGTGAGATGGTGGGTGAGGCGGCACCTTAGTTGGCAGGGCTCCGAAAAAGTCGCCCGGCACTATCGCTAATCACACTTTCTGAGGAGGGTTCGTTTGCAGGCAGTCGTCCTGGTCGGCGGCGAGGGGACGCGGCTCCGGCCGCTCACCTACGGCACCCCAAAGCCCATGGTGCCGATCTTCGGCGTTCCGTTTCTCGAGCGCACCCTCTCCCGGCTCTACGAAGCCGGCATCGACCACGCGATCCTGGCAGCCGGCTACCTCCCCGAAGCCATCACCAAGCACCTCGGCGACGGCTCTCGCTTAGGGATGCGGCTCACCTATGTCATAGAAGAGAGCCCGCTGGGCACCGCCGGCGCCTTACGCAATGTCGCTAACCACATCACCGGTCCGTTTTTCGTCCTCAACGGCGACATCATGACCAGCCTCGATCTCGGCGCCATGATCCGGTTCCACCGCGAGAAGGGCGGCCTCGGCGCCTTGCACCTGATCCGGGTGGAAGACCCATCTGCCTTCGGCTGCGTCCCGCACGACGAAAACGGTCGCATCCGCTCATTTGTCGAGAAGCCTCCGCGCGAGACGGCCCCAACCAACGAAGTCAACGCCGGCACCTACCTCCTCGAGCGCGAAGTCCTCGACGCAATCCCGCCGGGCCGCATGGTCTCGATCGAACGCGAGACCTTCCCGCAGCTCCTGGCCTCGGGCGCCGCACTCTATGCCTATACGACCGGCGACTACTGGATCGACATCGGCCGCCCCGAACACTATGAGAAGATCCATCGCGACGTTCTCGACCGGCGTCTCACGCTCGGGCCGCTCGCCGATGCAACCGCACACCGCGGCGAATTTTACCTCTCCGGCTCCTTTCCGCCGGCCGGCGTCTTGGCGCCGTCGTACCTTGGGGAGGGGGTCACGCTCGATGAGGGCGCGACGGCCGGCCCCCACACGGTCCTGGGCGACCGGGTCTCCGTCGGTCCGCGCGCGGTCGTGAGCGACTCCATCCTTTGGGATGGGGTCATCGTCGAGGAAGGTGCTATAGTAAGGGGAGCGATCGTCGCCTCGGGCGCTCGGATAGGCCGGGGGGCAGCCGTGGAACCGGGCACCGTCATCGGCCACGATGCCGTCATCCCGCCCAACGCCGTCGTCCCGCGCGACGCTCGAATCACTGCCGAGGTTCCCGTGAGCTAACCACTGGGCCAAGGTTCGGAGCGTTTCTCAGTTTTCGTCACGGGGTAAGAGAAACGTATGTATGCACAACCTCCTCGCACGATCTTTATGGGTTCGTACCCGCCGCGTCAATGCGGAATTGCAACCTTCACGAAAGACGTCGTCGATAGCTACAACGCCGCGTACGGCATCGGCAGCGAAGTAGTCGCGATCGATGAGCCCGGCGGAGAGAGCCGTGCCTACAGACCTGAAGTCTTCGCCCGCCTCCATGCGGGCGAGCGTTCTTCTTACAAGGAAGTGGCGGCCGTCATCAACGCGCATCCCGCCCAACTGCTCAACGTGCAGCACGAGTACGGACTCTTCGGCGGCTCCGACGGCGCATGGTTTCTCGACCTCCTCGAATCGCTCGACAAACCCGTCGTCGTGACCTTGCACACCGTCCTGCCCCAGCCCAATGACAATCATCTCATGGTTGCGCAGCGTCTCTGCAGTCTGGCAAGTGCCGTGATCGTGCTCTCGCAGACGGGCAAGGACATCCTCGTCAACCGTTACGGCGTGAGCCCCGCAAAGGTGCGCGTGATTCATCACGGCGTCCCCGATGTGCCGTTCACCACGACCGATACGGCCAAGGCGGCGTTCGGTATCGGCCAGCGCACGGTGATCTCGACGTTCGGACTCATCAGCCGCGGCAAAGGCCTCGAATACGCGATCGAAGCGATGCGCGTGGTCGTGCGGCGTCATCCGGAGGTGCTCTATCTCATCCTCGGCGAGACGCACCCCGAAGTGCGCCGGAACGAGGGCGAGTCGTACCGGGAATCGCTCCAGGCGCTCATTACCGAATACGGGCTGCAGAACAACGTGCAGCTCGTCGACAAATACCTCGAGTTCGACGAGCTCGTGCACTACCTCCAAGCAACCGACATCTACCTCACACCGTACCTCAACCCGGTACAGATCGTCAGCGGGACGCTCGCCTACGCGGTTGGTTGCGGGAAGGCCGTCGTCTCGACTCCGTATCTCTACGCGCAAGAGCTCCTGGCGCTCCATCGCGGCTTCCTCTGCAACTTCCGCGATGCTGCCTCGATCGCGCTGAACGTGACGGCGTTGCTCGATGACCCCGCGCTCCGGCGCGCAACCGAGCGTCGCGCGTATCGTTTCGGACGCCAGATGACGTGGCCGCACGTAGCAAACGAGTACGGAAATCTCTTTGCCCAGTTGGTTCCGGTGCCGTCCTTCGAAGCCATCGCTCGTCCTGCCTAGATTTCCCTTAAGAGAGATCGCATGCTCAAGCGCCCCGTTCCCACCCTCGATCACCTCGTGACGATGACCGACGATGTCGGTATGGTTCAGCACGCCGCGCGCGACGTGCCCAATCGCTCGACCGGTTACTGTACCGACGACATCGCGCGCGCGTTCATGGTCGCCCTGCGCGCCTCGGAGTTCGAACGCGATCGCGAGCGCGCGCAGCGCCTCGCCGAGGTCTATCTCTCGTTTTTGCACGACGCGCAGCTCCCCGACGGCACGTTCCATAATTTCATGGGCTACGACCGGCACTGGCTCGACGACGTCGGCACGCCCGACTCCATCGGTCGCGCGATCTGGGGCCTCGGGTTCGGCATGCGGTATGCGCCGCGGGAAAGCTGGCGCCGCCTCTGCGGCGAGATGCTCGATCGGGCGCTCCCTAACGTCCCCGATCTCGGCCACGCCCGGGCGTTTGCCTATGCCGGCCTCGGCCTCTCGCACGCCTGCATCGCCCGTGGCAGCACCGACCGCGGAATTGCCCGCGCGCTCGAGGGACTGATCGAGGAGTTCAAGGCACGTCACCGCGAGCACAGCGACCCGCAGTGGGACTGGTTCGAGCCGGTGATGACGTACGACAATGCACGTCTCTGCGAGGTGCTGCTGCGCGCCGGCAGCGCACTGGGCGACGATGCTGCCGTCAACCTCGGCATGCGGACGCTGCGTTTTTACGAGTCGATCGTTTTCGAGCACGGCATGTTCGTGCCCATCGGCAATGCGGGGTGGTATCCGCGGGGCGGCCAGCGCGCGCGCTACGGCCAGCAACCACTGGAAGCCGCCTCACTCGTCGACGTGGAACTCTTCGCCGAGACGCTCGACGACGCGCTCAAGCTGCCCGGCGTTCGCCATGCGCACCTCGCCGAAGTCGCACTCGATTGGTTCAGCGGGCGCAATACGCGAAATGTCGATATGGTGATTGGCGGCGGCTGTCGCGACGGGCTCGAGGAGCTCGGTCTCAACGTGAACATGGGTGCCGAATCCACGCTCGCCTACCTCTCCAGCGCCTTTGCGTTGGCCGAACGCCCCCGCGCGCTGCGGCTTTCCTCCGCATGAGGGGGGCTGCGGCCGCAAACTAGGCGCAGCACGGCCCGACGGCGAATAGTAAGGCAGCATGATTGTGGAATCTGATGCCTTAAACGATGTACAGCGCGATGCCGTCGTGCACGCGGATGGTCCGGTCCTCATCTTCGCCGGGGCCGGAAGTGGGAAGACCCGGGTGCTCACCCATCGCATCGCTTACCTGGTTCGCGAGCGGCGCGTCTTCCCCGATCGTATTCTCGCGGTCACCTTCACCAACAAGGCCGCGGCCGAGCTTCGCTCGCGGCTCAATGCCCTGATCGGCGCCGACGCACGCGACATCTGGGCTGGTACCTTCCATTCGATCTGCGTGCGCATCTTGCGCCGCGACGGTCGCAAAATTGGCATTGCCTCCAACTTTGCGATCATGGACGACACCGACCAGCGCGCCATCCTGCGCGAAGTGTTGCACGACCTCGACTACGATGAGCGCCAAATCTCCCCCGGCGCCGCCCTCGACGAGATCGGCAAAGCCAAGAACGCCCTCCTCACGCCCGACCAGTACGAGAGCAAGAACACCTCGTTCATGGGCGAGCGCTTCGCCAATGTCTACCGCGAGTACGAGAAGCGCCTGCGCGAGAGCAACGGCCTCGATTTCGACGACCTGATCTCGCAGACGATTCGCCTGCTCGAGGAAGACGTCGAGACCCGCACCCGCTATCAGAACAAATTCCAGTACATCCTGGTCGACGAGTACCAGGACGTCAACTTCGCGCAGTACCGCCTCTGCGCGATGCTCGCCGAGGAGCACAAGAACATTACGGTCGTCGGCGACGACGATCAGTCGATCTACTCGTGGCGCGGCAGCGACTACAAGAACATCCTGCGCTTCGAGGAAGATTTTCCCGGCGCGCGGGTCTTCAAGCTCGAGCAGAACTACCGCAGCACGCAGGCGATCCTCACGGTCGCAAACGAGCTCGTGCAGAACAACGCCACGCGCCGCGCAAAGAGCCTCTTCACCAAGCGTGCAGCCGGTGAGCCGGTGACCGTCTACAAGGCCGACAGCGAGCGCTATGAGGCGCGCTATGTCGTCGAGAAGATCAAAGAGCTCGTCCGCGACGGCGCCGCCTATCGCGATTTCCTGGTGCTGTATCGCACCAACGCCCAGTCGCGCGTCTTCGAAGAGACGCTGCTGGGTGAGGGCATCCCCTACCGCGTCGTCGGCGGCGTCGGGTTCTACGCGCGGACCGAAGTCAAAGACATGATGGCGTACCTGCGCTACATCGTGAACCCGTCGGATGCCGTCTCGTTCAAACGGATCGTCAACGTTCCGCGCCGCAGCATCGGCCAGCAGACCATCGCCAGCCTCGTCGACGCGGCCTCCGCGCTCGGGATGTCGGTCGGTCAGGCAATCTTCGACTCCGAACTGCTCAAGCGGGTCGTCCCCAAGAAGCAGAAGGAGCTGGAGCGCTTCGCCGAGCTGATCGACAGCCTGCGCAAGCGCGCCGAGTCGTATTCGGTGCCCGACTTGCTGGTCGCCGTGATGGAAGAGTCCGGCTACGTCCGTGAGCTGCGGGCCGAAGATACGCCCGAGTCGCACGCGCGTCTGGAGAATCTCCAAGAGCTCATCGGGGTCGCCAAAGAGTTCGAGACCCGCGAAGAGGCGCGCGCGCTCGACGACTTCCTCGCCAACATCGCGCTCGTGAGCGATCTCGACACCCTCGACACCGAGGCCTCGTTCGTCACGCTCATGACGATGCACGCGGCGAAGGGGCTCGAGTTCCCCAACGTCTTTTTGACCGGGCTCGAAGAGGGCGTCTTCCCGCACAACCGTGCGCTGACCGACATGACCGAACTGGAAGAGGAACGCCGCTTAGCGTACGTCGGCGTCACCCGCGCCATGGACCGCCTCTTCGTCTCGCATGCCGAGCGCCGTACGCTCTTCGGCAACACCTTCGCCCACGCGAAATCGCGCTTCCTCGACGAGATGCCCAGCATCGAGACGATCGGCGCGACCTCGACCGGCGTCCAAAAGCCGGCCGGCGGCCGTTGGCGCGAGGTCTCGATTCACGAGACCGCCGGCGCAGGCGTTCACATGAGCCTCGCCGTCGGTGACCGGGTGCGACATCCCAAGTGGGGCGAAGGCCTCATCGGTGCCGTCGAAGGCGCCGGAAGCGACGGGCTGCTGACGATCAACTTCCCCAACGTCGGGCAGAAGATGGTCATGCTCAAGTACGCGCCCCTCGAGAAAGTCGGCTAGGCAGAAGCGACGTGCCAAACACCCTCCGTGTGGCCGTCGCAGGTGCGCTCGGCCGGATGGGTCGTGTCACGTGCGCGGCGATCGACAAGACCGACGACTTCCTGTTAGTCGGCGGGTTCGACCGGCATCAACCCGGTGCGCAGCTGCAAGGGCTGCTCGGGCTGCGCCGGCCGGGCGGGCGGTTGTACGATGACGTGGCGATGCTGTACGATGACGCGAAGCCCGACGTCGTCGTCGACTTCACGGTGTATCCCGTCTCGCTCGACGTCGCCCGTGAGGCGATCGAGCGGGGCATCTCGCCGGTTATCGGGGTCAGCGGTTGGCCGGATGAAGACCGGCTGGCTTTCGCCGATCGCTGCGACGAGTTGGAAGTCGGCGCGGCGCTCGTCCCCAACTTTGCCATCGGAGCCGTTCTCATGATGCGTTTTGCCGCCGAAGCGGCGAAGTTTTTCCCGACCGCCGAGATCGTCGAATTGCATCACGATGCCAAGATCGACCGGCCCAGCGGAACGGCGAAGCTCACGGCGGAGCGGATGGGCCGTGAGGTACCAATCCACAGCGTGCGCCTGCGCGGTTTGGTGGCACACCAAGAGGTCTTGCTCGGGGGCGAAGGTGAGACGCTGACGATTCGGCACGACTCGCTCTCGCGCGAGTCGTTCATGACGGGCGTGGTGCTCGCCGTGCGCAAGGTGCGCGAGCGCACGTCTCTGGTGCTCGGGCTCGACGCGTTTTTGGAGGATGCCCCATGCGGTTAGCGATCATCGGCGTCACCGGTGTCGTCGGCGAGATGATCTTGCGCGTCCTCGACGAACGCCGGGTCGCCGTCGATGAACTGGGCGCCTTCGCATCGCGCGATCGCGAGGTTCCGCTCTCGTGGCGCGGCCGTTCGTGGCCAATTCGTGCCGCAACGCCGCAAGCGCTGGCTTCCGGCTACGACGTCGTGATGTTTGCTTCCAGCGACGATGCGAGTGCCGAACTCGCGCGCCACTGCGTCGCCGCCGGCTCGATCGTGATCGACAACAGTGCGACCTTCCGGATGGAACCTGGTGTTCCGCTGGTGGTGCCCGAAGTCAACGCAGACGCCGTCGGGCCCGATGACAAGATCTTCCCGGTCGCCAATTGCACGGCGATCGTTCTCGTCGTCGCGATTGCGCCGATCCATCGTGCCGCCGGATTGCGCAGCGTCCGCGTCGCCACGTATCAAGCGGTGAGCGGTGCGGGCCGCGCCGGGCTCGACGAACTCTCGGCAGAAGAAGAGGCGCTCTCGAACGGCCGCCCCGAGCCCGCGCCCAGGACGTTTGCCGCGCCGATCGCGCGCAACGTCGTGCCGCAGATCGGGTCGTTCGATGAATGCGGCGATTCCGGCGAAGAGCGCAAAGTCGCCGCCGAGACGCGCAAGATGCTCGATGCGCCGCAGCTGCATATCGCCGCGACGACCGTGCGCGTCCCGGTGCGCTATGCGCACAGCGAGGCGGTTTTTCTCGAGACGCAGCGCGATACGTCGGTGGCCGAACTCGCCGCCGCGCTCGCAAAGGCACCCGGCGTGGTCTATCATCCCGACGGCATCGTCACTCCCCGTGAGGTAGAAGGGACCGATCTCGTGCACGTTGCACGCCTGCGCGCCGAAGGCGATTCCAAGCGTCACTTTTTGCTGTGGTGCGTCGGCGATCAGACGCGCAAGGGCGCGGCCAGCAACGCCGTGCAGATTCTCGAATTGCTCATCGAGCGCGGTCGCTTCGCGGCGCGCGTTCGCGGGGCGGCGCATGTCTGATCGTCCGCACATCAAGACCATCGTGCAAAAGTTCGGTGGCAGTTCGCTGGCGACGGCGGAGTTGCGCGAGATCGCAGCCTCGCGCGTGCTGGAGTCGCGTGCGCGCGGCGCATCGCCGGTCGTCTTTTGTTCGGCGATGGGACGCGCCCCGGATCCGTACGCCACCGACTCGCTCCTGGGTCTGCTCGGGCCCTCGCGCGACGGCCCAAATCGCGACCTCTTGGCGGCCTGCGGTGAACTGATCTCCTGCGCCATCTTCGCGGAGCTGCTCACGTCGTGGGGCGCCGAGGCGCAGGCGATGACCGGCGGCCAGGCCGGCTTCTACACCGACCACGCGTACGGCGACGCGAAGATTCTCAGCGTCGATCCGGCCAACGTGATCGCGGCGCTCGAGCGCGGGATCATTCCCGTGATCGCAGGCTTTCAGGGCGTGAGCCACGAGGGTGCCGTGACGACACTCGGCCGCGGCGGGAGCGATCTCTCCGCTATTGCGATGGGCCACGCGCTTGCCTCGGAATCCGTCGACATCTACACCGACGTGAGCGGCGTGATGACGGGCGATCCGCTGCGCATCGCGGGCGCACACTCCATCGACCGCGTGAACTACGCGGAGATGACCGAACTTGCGTCGGATGGGGCCAAGGTCATGCACCATAAGGCCGCCGACTACGCGCGCCTCACGAGCACGCCATACGCCGTGAAGGGCTTGCGCAGCAACCTCGGCACGGTGATCGACGACGGCCATCGTCCGGATCCACTGCGCCCGGTCACCGGAATCACCTCCCTGCGCGACATCACCTTCGTGCGCGTCATTCAAGGCGAGATGGATGACGCCGAGGCGCGCCGGAAACTCGAGCTCACGGTCTTTGGGCGCATCGCCGAACGCGACGTCTCGGTCGACATGATCAACGTCAACAACGCCGGGATATTCTTCGTCTGCGACTCCGACAAGATCGACGTCGTGCGGCGGGAGCTCGCCGACTTGAATCTCGCCGTCCGGGTCAAGGCGCACTGCGCAAAGATCTCGGTCGTCGGCGCAGGGATGCGCGGTGCTTCGGGCGTGATGTACCGCGTGGTGCAGGCGCTCGTCGACGCCGAGATCGAGATCATCCACTCGACCGACAGCAACATCACGATCTCGGTGCTCGTTGCGCAGGATGACGTCGCCCGCGCCGAGCAATCGATTCACGACGCATTCAAGCTCGGCCGGCCGATGGCCGCCGAGAAGATCGAGGCGACGCCATGAGTGCACCGGCGCTCGGCCGGCTCCTGACCGCGATGGTGACGCCGTTCGACCAAAGCGGCGAAGTCGATCTGCGCGCGGCGGCGCAGATCGCCCGCTATCTCGTCGACGAAGGCAACGACGGCGTCGTCGTTGCCGGCTCCACCGGCGAGGGCACCTCGCTCTCCGATGACGAGAAGATCGCGCTCTTCGCTGCCGTCAAGGAAAGCCTCGGCAGCGGTGGGATCGTGATCGCCGGGACCGGCAATGCCAATACTCGCGGTTCGGTCGCGCTGAGCAAGCGCGCCGCCGCCGTTGGTGTCGATGCCTTGCTCCTCACCGTGCCGGCGTATTGCAAGCCGACGCAAGAGGGGATGTTGGCCCATTTCGGTGCGATCGCCGATGCGACGAATCTCCCGATCGTCATCTATAACATTCCGAGCCGCACGGCCGCCAACTTGCTGCCCGCGACGCTCTTCGAGCTTGCGCGGCGGCATCCGACGATCGTGGGGGTCAAAGAGTCCAGCGGCGATCTCGCCCAAATCTCCGCGGTCGTGCGTGGGAAGCGCGAGGGCTTCACGGTATGGGGCGGCGACGACTATCTCTGCCTGCCGACGCTCGCCGTCGGCGGCGCCGGTTTGGTGAGCGTCGCCGGTCATCTCTGCGCGCGCGAACTGCGTGCGATGATCGATGCGTATGCGCGCGGTGAGGTGCAACACGCCCAAGACCTGCATCTACAGCTCTCGCCGCTCATCGCGGCGCTCTTCACGATCACCAGCCCCATTCCGGTCAAGTGGGCCCTGAGCGAGCTTGGCTTCCGTGTTGGGGCGTGCCGGCCGCCGCTGAGCCGGATCACCGAGACGGCGGCCGCGCAGCTGGCGCCGTTGCTCGAGCCGTTCCGCGAGCGTGTGCAGGCGGCGCGACTGATCCTCGCTCGCTAGTGTCGCCCACGCGGCACGCAATCATCCTGGGATGCCGGGTCGATGCGGTCGGCTGCGCCGACGCCGTCAGGCGCATCGTGGAGCTAGCCGCTTCGCCCGATGCTTGCGCGCACGTCGTGACCTTGGGAACCGAGATGGTCGTTTGGGCACAACACGACGAGTACTTCCGCGACATCGTCAATGCGGCGGCGCTCTCGCTCTGCGATACCATTGGCGTTCTCGCCGCGGCACGCTTGCACGGTGTGCGCATCCCCGAGCGCGTCACCGGGGTCGAGCTGCTCGATCCGCTTTGCGGCGCGCTTGCGCGAGAAGGCCGAAGCGTCTTTTTGCTGGGGGCGAAAGGGGATACGGCGCAGCGCGCAGCAGCGGTGCTCACAAGCAGTCATCCGGCATTACACGTGGCCGGATGTCATGACGGGTATTTTTCAGGCGATCGAGACGCCGCGGTCGCGCGTGAGATCGCTTCCTGTCACGCAGACGTGCTCTTTGTCGCAATGGGTTCTCCACGCCAGGAATATTGGATTGCAAATCATCTGCGCGCAACGGGGTGTCGAGTGGGGATCGGCGTCGGTGGTTCGTTTGACGTCCTCGCGGGCAATGTTCAACGGGCACCAAAAATCTGGCGGCAGCTCAACCTGGAATGGTTGTACCGCCTAATTCGCGAGCCACGCCGCTGGCGCAGACAGCTGGCGCTGCCGCATTTCGTCTGGCTAGCATTCCGTGAGTCACTAACACAGGCACGAGGGAGGTCGGGGACGTGAAAGCGATGATTTTGGCTGGGGGTTTGAGCACGCGGCTCTATCCGCTCACCCGCCAGGTACCCAAGGCCCTCGTGCCGATCGCCGGCGAGCCCAACAGCGGCCACGTCTTGCGCTTTCTGCGCTCGTTCGGCATCGAAGAGGTCGCCATCAACGTCCACTATCACGCGCAGGCCGTTCGCGACGCGCTTGGCGACGGCTCGGCGTACGGGGTGCAGCTGAGCTATCTGCACGAGGAAGAGCTGCTTGGAAGCGCCGGTGCCGTCAAGCAGATGGAATCGTTTTTCGACGAGACGTTCGTCGTCGTCGGTTGCGACGATCTCACCGATCTCAATTTGGAGGCGCTGGTCGCCTTTCATCGCAAGCGCGGCGCGCTGGCGACGATTGCGCTGGTTGCCGCCGACGACGTCACGCAGTACGGGGTCGTCGTCCTCGACGGCGAGGGACGCATCGTTGAATTCCAGGAGAAGCCCGCGCACGGAACCGAGAAGTCGCACCTCGTCAATACGGGTATCTACGTCTTCGAGCCTGAGATCTTTTCGTATATCCAGCCCGGCGTCTTCGTGGATTTTGGGAAGAACGTCTTTCCGGCGCTGCAGGAGGAGCAGGCGGCGTTTTATGGTCTGCATGCACAGGGCGCGTACTGGTGCGACATCGGTACGCCCGGCGAGTACCGCCGCGCTACCGCCGATGTGCTCACCGGCCGGGTGCGGCTGCTCGGCAACGCTCGCGCGCGTGGAATTCCGCCGAGCGCCGTCCTCGGCGACGACGTACGCGTCGAGGGCGATGTGCGTGTCGGCGAACGCGCCCAGATTGGGGCGCGCGCGCGTATCATCGGGCCCTCGGTCATCGGCGACGACGTCGTGATCGGCGAGGGGGCGCTCATTCAAGATTCGATCGTCTGGGACCGCAGCCGAATTGGCGCGCGTGCCCAACTCGTGGGGAGCATCGTCGGTATCGCATACGACGTCGCCCCCGATACCGATCTCGAAGGGAAGATCGTCGCTAACGAACCAGCCGAGGCGGCGCGCTGAGGACGGCACCGGTCCCCTAGCTGCCCCGAGCGTCTGTCGTGATGAGCGAGCATGATCGCACATCGCGTCCTCAGTCTTCTTTTTCCACCGCGCTGCGTCACGTGCCGTGCGCCGGGCAGCGCAATCTGCGGCCCCTGCATCGCCTCGTTTGGCGGCCGGCACGTCTTTTTCTGTGGAGCGCTGGCCTGCGTGGCCGTCGGGAGCTACGGCGGCTCATTACGCGCCGCCGTTTTGCGCTTCAAGCACGGGCGGCGTGAGCTTGCCGAGCCGCTTGGGGCGCTTCTGGCCCAGGCGTTGGCGAAGGAGCACCTTGGAGGCGGCATCCCGCTCGTGCCGATTCCAACGACCGTGCGGCGGCGACGCGCGCGAGGCTACGATCAAGCGCGGCTACTCGGCGCGGTGGCGGCGCGTCGCCTGGGCGTCCCTGCGCTCGACGTGCTCGAACAGACAGCGGGCGACGCGCAGCGGGGGCGTTCACGAGAGCAGCGTCTCGCCGCGAGCGGCCGCTTCCGTGTCCGCGGCGCATCGCCTTTGCAGGGGCGCAGAGTCCTATTGGTGGACGACGTCGCAACCACCGGTGCCACGATCCGCGATGCCGCTGCGACCCTCGAGCGAGCCGGCGCGTACGTCGCCGGCGCAGCCGTTCTCGCCCGAGCCGACGAGATGCAGAGGAGACCAGGATGAAAGCCGTTTGGAATGGAGCGATACTCGCCGAGAGCGACGACACGGTCGTCGTGGAGGGGAACCACTATTTCCCGCTTGCGTCGACCAAGCGTGAGTTCTTCCACGAAAGCTCGACGCAGACGATCTGTCCCTGGAAAGGGACGGCGAGCTACTACACGATCGAGGTCGCCGGAAAGCGCAATCCGGATGCCGCCTGGTTTTATCCGTCGCCGAAGGACGCGGCGAAACAGATCACCGATCGCGTCGCGTTTTGGAAGGGTGTGGAGGTCACGCCGTAAAGAGCGCGGTCCTCGACGAGCTCTACGTGCAACGCGCGTGTGAATTAGCGGCGCGCGGGCGCGGAAACACTGCACCCAACCCGGCGGTGGGGGCCGTCGTCGTGCGTGAGGGACGCGTCGTCGGAGAGGGATTTCACCATCGTCGTGGCGAGGCGCACGCCGAAATCGAGGCACTGGCCGCCTGCGCGGGCGAAGCCGCCGGCGCGACTTTGTACGTGACCTTGGAACCCTGTAACCATCAGGGTTTGACGCCGCCCTGCACGCACGCGATCGTCGACGCGAAGATCGCGCGCGTCGTCGTCGGGACGCTCGATCCGAATCCGAAGACGGCCGCCGGCGGCGTGCGCTATCTGCGCGAGCACGGCATTTCCGTCGACGTCGTCGATGCACCCTGCGCACGGGAACTCATCGAGGATTTTGCGGCGGCCGTCGCCCGCGAGTATCCGTATGTCACGCTCAAGCTCGCGGCTTCGCTCGACGGGTACGTCACTTCCCAGCGCGGCGAGCGACAGCAACTGACCGGCGAACGCGCCATGGAATTCGTTCGCGAGCTGCGCGCCGTGCACGACGCCGTGATGGTGGGTGCCGGTACGGTGCGCGCCGACGATCCGCTGCTCACGGTGCGCCCGCCGCGGACCCGGCTACGCCCGTACACGCGGGTCGTCGCGTGCGAAGAGGCGCCCATCTCGGCGCGCAGCCGCGTCTTGCGCCGCTCCGATGCGCTGCGCGAAGCCGGTTACGAGCCCACCATCGTGCTCGCGCCGGCTGGTTCACGCGACGCATTTGCGACGCTGGAAGGTGTAGCCGACGTGATCTTTGTCGGTGATGCGTCAGCTAAGGTGCTCGACCTACGTCTGGCACTGGGCGCTCTCAAGCGACGCGGGATTTCGAGTTTGCTGTGCGAAGGCGGTCCGACCATCGCCACGCGGCTGCTGCAGCGCCGCCTGGTCGATCGTCTGCACTGGATCGTCGCGCCGCGGCTTTTAGCAGGCGCAGGCGCCGTTCCGGCGCTAACATGCAATCACGACGAGGCGCTTGTGCGCCCCTTTGCATTCGACACGGTGCGAGCGCTGGGCGACGACTTCTTGCTCTCCGCAAACCTCAGGGAAACGACGTAATGTTCAGCGGCTTGATCGCGTATCTCGGAACCGTCTACGCCATACGGCACGACCCGCGCGGTGGAATGCGCCTCACGGTCGCCGTCCCCGCGGCACTGATACCGGAGGTCGCGCCGAAGGACTCCATCGCAGTCTCCGGCGTCTGTTTGACGGCCGTGAGCACCAACACGTCGACGATCACTTTCGACGTCGTCCCCGAGACGCTACAGCGTTCCACCTTCGCGAAGCTTCGTGAAGGCGATCCGGTCAACGTCGAACTCTCACAGCGGCTGGGTGACCGGCTCGGGGGCCATTTGACGTACGGGCACGTGGATGCCGTCGCCGAGATCCTCGCCAAGGAATCCGAAGGGCAGGGTTATCGTCTCACGGTCGCCACACCGGCCAATTTGAGCCGCTACCTCGTCGAAAAGGGCTACGTCGCGCTCGACGGTGTGAGCCTCACCGTCGCCGCCGTCAGCGAGAGCTGGTTTCAGATCGCGCTGATCCCCGAGACGGCGACGAGAACCACGCTCGGGAGCAAGGGCGCGGGTGACCTGCTCAACGTCGAAATCGACCCGGTCGCCCGCTATCTCTTGGCAGCCGCAGAGCCCTATGGCACCCCCGAGGCGGTCACAAGCGAAGAGCTCGAATGGGCGTACGAAATCTGACCCTTCCGGTGGAATGGCGGCGATCCAAGCCGCGCTTGCTCGCTCATGACAGGCCCAATTGGAATTTGCCTTGAGTGAACGGCGTAAAAGGCAGCGGCGGCTCGGACTTTGGTAAACTCCCAGGGAGCATTAAGCATACTATGATTGGCTGAGAAGAGATGGATCGGCTCGGCTTGCTCGTGTTGTGCGATTCCGTTGACCGAGCCGGGGGCACGGAGGCCTACCTTGCGCGGGTCTTGCCTGCCCTCGTCGAGCACGGCATCGACGTGCGCATCGCCGCGCGCCGTATCGTCGATCCGCATGCCTTCGGTCCGCGGGCCGTCGAGTTTGGCTGGGGTGCCGATAATGAGCCGGCAAATGCCGCTGCCGCGCGCTCGGTCGCGGCCCTGATTTCCGCCTGGCGCCCCGATGTCGTGCTCACCTCGAATGTGTACGACCCCGCGGTGCTCAAAGCTGCGCGCGCTGCGCCGCTGTTCATCGTGCGCATGCACGGTCATCGGCTGTTCTGTCCGCAAGGAGATCGCCAGTTTCCACATCTTCCGAGTCTGTGCACGCACCCCATGACGGCGACGACGTGTCTTGCGAATGCGGCGCTCCGTGGATGCGGCGCGGGTGTGAGCCTCAAGACCGTCGGGCTCGTGCAGACGACCCTCGATCTGCGCGCCAGCGTCCTGCAAGCCGACCACGTCGTGGTCTCGTCGCGTTTCATGGCGCGCATGTGCCTGCTCAACGGCGTCGCGCCGCAGCGTATCACGATGATTCCGCCGCCGTTCGAAGGCGAGCCGGTGGCCTCAGCTGCCCCCCGGCCCCTGCGGGATCGTGTGCTCTTCGCCGGGAGATTCGTGCGTGACAAGGGCCTTGCGTCGTTGGTCCGTGCACTTGCAAAGATCGCCCCGGAGCGGCGGCCGCGCCTAGCGGCCGCGGGTGCGCCGACGGCTGAATCGAGATCGATTCCCGCGCTCGCGGCGCGGCTCGGCGTCGATCTCACTCTGCTGGGAAAGCTCTCCACCGCGGAACTCAATTTGGAGATCGATGCGTCGACGCTCGTCGCCGTTCCGTCGCTTTGGCCTGAACCATTCGGCTTGATCGGCATCGAGGCGCAGGCGCGGGGGCGGCCGGTGGTTGCATACGACGTCGGCGGCATCTCGGAATGGATGGGCGCCGCCGGTCTGCTCGTTCCCCGCGCCGATGAAGCGGCTTTCGCCGCAGCCGTGCTTACGGTCGCAGACCCCGCGCATTGGCCCACATTCTCGGCCGCCGCTTTACGGCAAGCACAAAACTACCGCGTTGCAAATCACGTGGATGAGCTCGTCGGCCTTCTCTCGCCCCGGGCACCCGAGGTCGGAGTGTGCGTTTGAAATTCAGCCGCCTCTAGCCTTTGGCGCGGCTCTTCCCGCCGTCGCGCCCGCGCCGGCCGGCGATGCGCGCCTTTGTCTCTTGGACGTGCCCGAGCTGATCGCGTAAGGCCGTGATCGCCTCGCGTTCGGTGGCTGTAAGGTCGTCGAGGCGGACGTGGTTGATGAGCACCAGCAAAGCGTCGCCGATGCGCCCCAGCTGGCGCCCGTAGCTGCCGACGTCTTTGAGCATCTGCTGTTCGGTCTCCGGGTCAGCGGAGCTGCCGAGATCGACGGTGACATTCATGAGTCCGATCTGGCTACCAACTGGATTGAACATCCAGGTCCACGGGTTGATCGTCTGACTGACGTTGCCAGAGAGCGGAAGGCGCACATCGGGCATGTTTGTTTCTCCGTACGGGCCGGGTCGAATCTCGACGCGTTCGCTGCACTTGCATGCTCACCCGCTCCATGTGCGGACCCGTTGCGACTACCTACGCAGCGTATGTAGCTCATAAATACAACACGAACGATCGCGGAGATCGTGCGGACGAGCGTGCCGTGCGTTTGTTCGTCTCGCGTGTGCGTATTGCAGAGTACGCACATTTTTAAGTGGGTCAAGCGAAAATAATGGGTCCGTAATACCCAAATGATTTCGTTCGCGAATATGCCATACTTTTTTGGAGTTCTTTGTCTTCTGTACCTTAAGAGAAGACGTTCTCGTGCCACAGTCGCATCTTCCTAAGAGGTTAGCCTAATGTATCTCGTGACTCAACGCTTCGAGCGGATCTCTGGTCTCGCAGCGGCGGCGCTCTGTTGTCTGGTCGCAGGTTGCGGCGGTGGCGCCCCCGGCTCTTCTGTAACGCCTCCGCTTCCTGGGGCAAACACGAGCGCCGCACTCGAAGAGGTGCCCGAGCGCACAGCGGCGGGACTTCAGGTCTTCCCGCTTCCTATCAAAGGCGTTCCACGGTGGGTCATCGCCGACGGCTCGACGGTTTGGTATGATGCGCAGACGTCTGTCGGCAGTGTCACGAAGAAGGGCGTGGTCACGGCGTATCCCAGAGGCGGGTTTGCCGGCGGCGCGAGTTCTTATGGAAACCCGGCGATCGGCCCGGATGGGAACATCTGGTTCGTTGGGCAGATTGGTGCGAGCACTCTCGGGACCTCGTTCATCGGGCACACGACGTCTGCCGGCGGGGTCGTGCAGTTTCCGATCTCCACTCCGGTGCCTGGCCCCGGCTATGCGGACCCGTGCCTCGGCGGCATTGCCGCCGGCTCCGACGGGGCGTTGTGGTTTACCAACGGATGCGCCGGTTATATCGGCCGTATCACGACGAGCGGCACGGTGACGGCGACCTACACAACGCCCGCTACGTGCGGAAACGTGGGCGCGATCGTGGAAGGCCCCGATCATAATCTGTGGTTTACGAGTGCCTGTGGACTCGGGCGCATCGTCCCGGCGACCGGCGCGATCACTGAATTTCCGATCGGCGGCGGGATTCCGTATCAGATTGTCGTCAGCGCATATCACGACCTCTGGTTCGCGTACACCATTCCTCCAGGAGCCCCGAATCTCTATCCCACCACGGGCTTGGGCCGCATAACGATCGCCGGTACGGTGAAGACCTACCCACTTTTGCAGAGCTTCGTTGGCGGGGAATCGATTCAGGGTATTGCGGCGGGCCCTGATGACGACATCTGGTTCACCGTTGCAACGTATGATGCGCTCTACGCCATCACGCAGTCCGGCGGCTCTGGCCCCCAAGTTACGGTCAACGCCTCGCCGAGCGGTCTGGTATCGGTCTCCGACAAGAACATCTGGTTCGCGGACCCGGAGGCCAGCGCGATCGACTCGTACACGTTCTGAGTCTCTCTTGCTATGAAGGGCTGGCACCGGGCGCTTCAAAGGACCGATCCTTGCGGGCGACCCGGTGCCGGTGTCGCGTCATTCGAAGCTAGAGGACGACATGAGTGAGCGCCCCGAGTACGCCCCTTCCGCTTACATTTTGCCGGCCATCTCTCGAGTTTCGTGCCGCCTTTGAAGCGTGGCGCGCAGACTGGAGAGACGGCGACCCCAACTATGACGCGTATCGCTGGATATTTGCACGGGCGTGGAACGATTTCGATTGGTACGTCACGCTCTGTCATCACCTGCGACGTGAAGGGCATCCACCGGAGCTGGCCGTTCCGCTGGACGCTCACTGGGCGTTTTGCGGCGAGGCGCTGGTCGGGGAACTCTATCTCTTCTACGAGCCGGTGAACGGCGACAATCACATCGGCTATAAAGTTCGTCCCTCATATCGTCGCAGGGGAATCGCCACGGCGTTACTTCAGTATGGGCTTGAACGCATGCGGGAATATGGGATCCCGATCGCGAGACTGACGTGCCGCGATACGAATCTCGCGTCGGCTGCGGTCATCGAGCGCGCCGGCGGCGTGCGCCTGGAAGACTCGCGCTCGTCGGAGGGACATCTGATACGGCGCTACGCCGTGCCGGCATCGCCCGCGTCGACCGACGATCCGCCTTAGCAAAAAGAACGCCCCTCGGGAGCACCGAGGGGCGGCGTACATATGATCGGGCCGGTTACTGTCCCGGGCTCGGACTGGCTACCGGAACCCCGTTGATCTTTGTGAGAATGCTGTCAGTGCTGACGATTCCTGAGGTGCAACCGCTAGTCGCCAAGACCGCTGCGAACCCCAGCCCCACGACGAGGCAATAGAAACGACCGCACCGCGTGAATACCTTCATGGAAACCCCCAGAACTCAAAAGGAAAGGTCTGGCGGATAGTATTCCCAGTGGCTTGGCGATTTGCCTGGAGATTTTTTCTTCCAAAGTTAAGAAACGGCCGAGAAGGCTTGGCTTCTTTTGAGGGGCGAGCAACCATTTTGCCTCGTTGGCAGCCGTGGTTGAGCTGCCGGGGCCGCGCAGCCTTCGGCTGGGAGCGCTTGGTTATGGCTGCTCCTGTCTGGCATAAGCCGCGCCATGCGGACAGCCACGCGGCACCCAGCCTGCATGCCTGAGCGTCCAATCCGCGGATCAAGTGATTGATACACTACCGTTGCTGCGACCGCCGAGCGGAGGGCCTATTGAGAGCGAGGCCTCATACGGGAGCAGGAAGAGGTTCCTCGGCTGGAAGCGACAGCAACGCGATCTCCTCCCGCTCCGTGTCGTCGAGGAGGATCGCGGGCTGCAATACTTTGGGCCGGTCGCCGTAGATGTGCCGCTCACGGTCGTCACGAGAAATTTCCTCCCCTTGTCGTTCACGCGATGTCACGCAAACGACAAGGGCCTTCATCGAGACTGGCGGGAAGCGGTGGATCGCCGATGTGTCGCCGGAGCGACTAGCAAGTCCCGCCGATCTCGATTGCGTAGGATGAGCCGCCCGACGTCAGCGTATCCGAAACGTCGAGGAAATTCGCAAACCCATCGGTGTTACCGCCTCCGTTTCCGTCCGGTGTGACGGTGCCGCAGAACGGAATATCGTAGCCCGGGATGAGCGTTTCGATGTTGACTTGCGAATATGTCCCGAGTGCGGCCGCGTTGAAGGTTGCGGGATCGGGACTCTGGCGCAACGTGAGACTGACCGGCGTCGAGAAGGTGATCTCGAGGTACGCGACCGCGGGGCTCACGTCGACTGGCCAGCCCCCGAAGTTGGTTACGGTACTATCGGTGACCGTCGCGGTGAGATTACTCGCATTCGGCTGGTATCCGGTGTACGCGATTGACCCGCCGGTGGTGCCCACGCAAGCCGGGATCGTGATCGTCCCGCCGCTTGAATTCATGGCCTGCGGACTCGAGGAGCAAACCGCTTGCGGTGTTGCCGTTGGAGAGGGGCTAGGCGACG
>DATJTD010000193.1:0-13379 GCA_035503775.1 Candidatus Acidiferrales bacterium | reverse complement strand
CGCGGCCGCAGCTGCCGCCAAAACCAATTGAGGTCGCCGACGCGATGGATTTCACCGCGATTACACGTGGGCGCATGATGCCGCCACGCAACGCGACTGCCTCCATGACCTCCGGTACGCCGTGACCTTTGGCCTCCGGGGCGAAACGCGTCGCGACGAACGCGGCGATCGCGCCCCCGAGCGCAAGCTGCAGAACGACCGCAAGCGATCCGATCCGCGGCTGCAGGCCGCCGCCGACAACGCCAAACGCTAGCCACTGGGCGCCCGCGATCATCGCGCGAAAGAGAATTGCGCCGAAGCCTCCGCCGATCCCCACGACGGTTGCCGCGGCGATCATAAAGGTGCTCTCCGTAATCGTAAGGCGCCCGATTCCCAGAGCGTAGCGCCCTTCCCGCATCATATAACGCATCTGTTGCAAAACGCAGCATTCGGCGACAGATCACGATCTACTCTCGCCGGCGACGCATCAAGGTGAATGACGGCGCGGCCACCCAAATCATTAGGCCCCCTCCGCCTTGCGTTTACGGAACATGAGCTCGTTGCCCTCGGGAACTCGACGTCTGCATTAGAGCGAAATGACTGACGCCTGTCGAAGTACCCGTAATGTGCAAAGCAGCCGCGTCCTTGGCGGCATTCTTCGTGTTGAGTCTTCTGCCGGTTTCGAGCAGCGCAACGTCGACCGATATCACGTTGTCCACCGGCACGGGGTTGCTCGTGGCGATCATGGAGATACCGCAGCCCGCTCCTGGGCCGGTTCCGGTCGTGCTCATCATCCCCGGTTCGGGGCCGACAGACATGAACGGAAACGACCCGCAGGGCGCGAGCACGAACACGTATCGCATGCTGGCCGATGCGCTGGCGCTCAAAGGTATCGCGTCGGTGCGCTACGACAAGCGCGGCGTCGGCAGAAGCAGGGACGCGCTGCAAGGGCCGCCGACGGTCGAAATGTTTGTCAACGACGTCGTGGCCTGGGTGCACGCGCTGCGCAATGATCCACGCTTTTCCTCAGTCGTGCTCGCGGGCATCAGCGAGGGCTCGCAGATCGCGCTGTTGGCGGCGGCGGCGACGCACGTCGACGGCGTCGTCTCCATCGCCGGCGCGGGCCGCCCGGCCGGCGATATGCTTCTCGCGCAAATCAGAGCGCAGGGCGCGCCGGAAGCTCACCTGCTGGCGCCCGCACGTGCCGCGATCGCGGCATTGCGCGCTGGGCACAGCCCACAAAATCTACCACCGGAGTTGCAACCGCTCTTCCCGCCGGAGCTCGACACCTATTGGACGCAGCTTCTGAATATCGATCCGGTCGCGGCGGCGCGCGCGGCGAAGGCACCGCTGGCGATCGTGCAAGGGGAAGCGGATGTCACGGTGAGCGTACAAGATGCGAAAATGCTCGCCCGGGCGCGTCCAGACGCTTCGCTCTCGCTTCTCCCACACGTCACGCATGTCTTGAAGGATGCGGCTACGGATACACCGGCGGCAAGCCTAGCCACGTACGACGATCCAACGCTGCCGATCGATGCCGGCGTCGTTCACGCCGTCGTGAATTTCGTGCAAGGTCTGCATCCGACGCCTTCGAGCACTTAGGGGAGATCAGTGCTCGTGTTCGTCCACGGGCAGGCGGCCGTAAGGCATCCCGGCGATGGGCGTGAGCAACCGCTACTTGCGTTTAAGACCTCCGGAGTTTCGGTACCTTGAGTAGCGAACTTTTATCAGGGGGTACTCTATTGAAGACCTTATTGGCGGCCCCGCGGGCCACACTCTATGCGACCGGTGCAGCGCTGACGATGGCTCTTGCCACGCTTACGCCTGCGTTCGGACAGGATTATGCACCTCCGCACGAGTCGTTTTGCGGCGCGATGCAGGATGGTGTTTGGGTTTCAAATGGGAACTGCACGGATGACACGAGCGCGCCAGTCGACACCGGCGCGACCGACGGACGTATCCGCGGGCGCGTCTCCGGTACGATCACTTCGGTGAGCGGACATTTGGTCACCTTACAGCAGAGTTCTCAGTCTCTGGTCGTCAATGATCAGCCTGCACTGAATCGGCGGGAGTCGGGGAGAGTTGCTGTTGGGCGCCAAGTCGTTGCACATGGCTATTGGCTCGACGGTACCTTCTACGCAACGAGTCTCGAATAATTCCGGCGACGGCCGGTTATTTCCAATAAGATACACGCTAATTTCGCACCAACGATGAGGGCGCTCTCCGAAACGGACGTCGGAGGGCGCCTTCACGCATGACGAGGGTCTGACGAGGTGAACATTCTCCTCTGGCATGTCCACGGCTCGTGGACGACGGCGTTCGTACAGGGGCCGCACACGTATGTCGTGCCGGTCCTTCCGGACCGTTCGTCCGACGGGCTTGGGCGCGCGCGAACGTGGGAGTGGCCGCCTTCGGTGATCGAGGTGCCGCCGGAGCGTTTGGCGACGCTACCCTTCGACGTCCTCATCTTGCAGCGCCCTCACGAGCTCGAACTCGCACAGCAGTGGCTCGGGCGAAAGCCGGGCCGTGACCTCGCGACGGTGTATGTGGAGCACAATTGCCCGCAAGGCCACATCGACCAGATGCGCCATCCGATTGCCGGCCGCTGCGATATCACGCTGGTGCACGTCACCCATTTCAACGATCTCTTTTGGGATTCGGGGACGGCGCCGACACGCGTCATCGAACACGGAATCGTCGATCCCGGCTATCGCTATTCCGGTGAACTTCCGCATTGCGCGGTTGCGATCAACGAGCCGGTTCGCCGCGCGCGGGTTACCGGGACCGATTTGATCGACCGGTTTGCTGCGGTCGCGCCGGTCGACGTCTTTGGAATGCGCGTGACGCCGCTCGAAGGCCCGCGAATCCATACGTTCGACGACCTTCCGCAGGCGGCGATGCATCATGAGCTTGCGCGCCGCCGCCTCTACGTGCACCCGATGCGCTGGACGTCGCTCGGTTTGAGCCTGCTCGAAGCGATGCATCTCGGTATGCCTGTCGTTGCGCTGGGAACCACCGAGGCAATCCGTGCGATTCCGCCCGGCGCAGGCATCATCGACACCAAGGTCGCGGTGCTGCTCGATGCCGCGCGCGAATTGATCAACCACGAGGCGTTGGCACGAAAGATCGGTGAGCGTGCCCGCACGGTCGCGCTCCAACGCTACGGGTTGAAGCGCTTTCTCGCCGATTGGGAATTGCTTTTCAACGAAGTCGCGTAGATCGTCGCCCTCACGGCAACATCGCCAGCTGCTCGAGCACGTCGTGGACGGTGATACGATCGAGAGACGGATCGATCTCTTCGCCGTGCGGATCGCCGCGCTGCCCATACCAGATGACGCGGTGCAGGTGTCGATCGATGCGCGGGCCCCAGTGCGCCGGATCCGTGGGGCCGAAGAGGAGAACGGACGGGACACGAAAGGCGGTCGCGAGATGAGCAACGCCGGTATCGCCGCTAACAACGCGCGCGGCGGAAGCAACGATTCCGGCGAGCTGTGCGAGGTCGGTGCGTCCGGCAAAGAGGTCTTCCGGCGGAATCCCCGCACCACGAGCGATTGCCATGCACCGATCGTACTCGTGCGCATCTCCGGTGACGATGACGCGACGGCCGCGCTCTTGCTCGGCGCGCGCAACGCCGATCCAGCGCTCGACCGGCCACCGCCGTGCGGCGCTCTTCGCTCCTTGGTGAAGCAGCGTCGCGCCCATGGCGTACGTATTGAGCGGTGGAGTCGGCAGATAGAGGTCATGCGGATCGGCCGAGATTCCGTTTCCCATCAGAAGACGGCACCAGCGATCGACTTCGTGCTCCTCCGCAATCCACGGCGGCTGACCGAGACTTCGCGCAATGGCTGTGTTTTCGAAGGCGATGAGCCGTCGTGGCGAGGCAGCGAGCAAGACACGGTGGCTCTCCGGCCCGCGACCATGGAGATCGACGGCGACGTCGGCACCATACAAGACTGGTGCGAGCGGCGCGAGCGGCGCCGTCGCGATGAAGTCGTCGATAGCGCCGATGAGACGCGCCAATGGTTCGAGCAGCGGCGGCGCCGCCAGAATCTTGCGATGGTGCGGAAAGGCCGCTGCAAGCGCGCGAAGTGCTGGGATGCCGGTGAGCAGATCGCCCAGGCCCAGCGGTCGCAAGGCGATCAGGCGCAGGCGGCCGTCGGCGACGTTACGACTGACCGTGGAAATGACTCCGCCGCTTGGAGCGCCCGTCGCGTGCGGTACGGTCGAAGATGACCTCGCGATAGACGTCCATCGTCTGCTTTGCAATCCGGTCCCAGCCGTACCGCTGCTCGGCGCGGCGCCGCCCTGCGGCGGCAAACTGGCGGGAGAGCTCCGGCTGTTGCATGAGCAGACGAACTGCTTTCACGAGAGCACCGGCGTCGCGCGCGGGGACGTGGAGCCCTACTTTTCCATCGAGTACGGTATCGATGAGGCCGCCGACGGATGACGCGATGACCGGTGTTCCGCACGCCATCGCTTCGAGTGCAACCATGCCGAACGGTTCGTACCAGGGGACGCAGACGACGGCGTCGGCTGAGCGCATGAGCGCGGGAACCTGGTCGCGGGTCAGGCGCCCGCGAAAGTGGACTCGATCGGCGACGCCCTGTTCCCGCGCCAATTTCATCAGGCGCGCGTATTCTGGATCGCTCGGCAGCGCTTCGAGGCTCGGACCGCCGGCGACGACGAGCTCGACGTTGCGCAGTCGTGCGAGCGCTTCGATCACCGTGCCGACGCCTTTGCGCTCGACGAGACGCGTTACACAGACGAGGCGGAAGAAGCCCGGCGCCCGCACTTCGCAGGGACCGTCGGGCGTAAAGCGTGTTAGATCGACGCCGCAGGGAATGACGCTGATCCGCGACGAGTCTGCGCCCATGCGCGCGAGTTCGAATGCCTCGGCCGTCGCGGTGGCGACGACACGATCGACCGTCTCGACGATGCGGCGTTCCTCTTGTAGCCGCTCGGGGGGGCTGCTGTCTTTTGCACCTTGATGACGTCGGCGTTCGATTCCCAGCGCGTGGAAGGTCTGCACGAGCGGAAGCGGGAGTGCTTCGGCTGCGGCGCACGACGCAATACCAGACATCCAGAAGTGGGCGTGAACGATATCCGGCCGGGAGTCGGTCCATGCCCGGCTGAGTTGTTCGGCGAAGGCCGGCATGTGCTCGTACAGTTCATCTTTGGGCAGAACGTGTGGCGGCCCGGCATCGACGTGCTCGACGGTGACGCCGCTGACGAAGTCGACCCGTTTGGGGAGACGTCGCTCGTCTCGACGTGTGTAGACGGTGACGTCGGCGCCGAGGCGAGAGATTGCCGTCGCCAACGCGGCGACGTGTACGTTCTGTCCACCCGCATCAACGCCACCCAAGACTGCGAGCGGGCTTGCATGCTCGGAGACCATCGCTATGTTCATCGCCGAATCCTCGCTACGTTCATCGCCAAGTTCTCAACAGTCAAACTGCAATCGACCGGGGCACGGAGGATTGCACAAGCAGCTCATCCAGCGCGCGAATGACGTCGTCCGGGGTCAGGCTGCTCAGGCACGGTTGGTTCTCATAGGGGCAGATGCGGGCGCGACAGCCGCGACACGTGATCTCTTGTTCCCCAAGTGCACGGAACGGGACGCGCCACGGCGCAAAGCGCGAGAGCGGAATCGTCGGCGCAAAGAGCTCGACTACCGGCGTTCCGACCGCCGCTGCGACGTGAACGGCCGCCGTGTTTCCGCAGATCACTGCTCGTGCATCGCGCAACAGCGCGCCATATTGACCGAATGTCGTCGCGCCGGCCAAGTTGTACACACCGTGCACCTCGCCGCTGACGAAGTCACAAAGATCGCGCTCGCGTGCATCTCCCGTAACGACGACCTGATCCCCGCGACCCGCCAACGATGCGACGAGCTCGCGGTTGCGCTGCGCCGACCAGGCGCGCGCGGGCACCGTTGCCCCGGGGTGCACAACGACGTACGAAGCGGCTGGGGCGAAGGGAGATGCCGGCGGCAGGTTGATGCGCAGGCGTCCGTCGTCCGCCGGTGACAGGTGGTATCCAAGCGTCGCTACGAGCGAGAGGTTGCGCTCGACTTCGTGGACGTCGTCGCAAACGTGATGGCGGATATCGAGCAGCGAGCCGGGATAGTCGACGCTGATCGCTGCGATGCGTGCAACACCTGCCATGCGCAAGAGCAACGCCGCAGGAAGCGGGCTTTGATGAAACGACGTGAAGATGATCGCCTCATCGAACGACCGTGCGCGCAGCCGAGCGATGAATCGCTCCGCTGCCGCCGCATCGACCGGCTCGGGCTGCGCGTCGATCCAGGCCGCGTGTTCGCAGAGCACCTCGTCGACTCCGGGCAGCAGTTCGGCGGCGCTACGTCCACGCGGCCCGCAAAGGTACGTGACGTACGCACCGGCTGCGGCGACGGCGCGTACGGCGGGGCCGGTGAGCAGCACGTCGCCATTGTTGTCTTGGCGGACCAGCAAGACGCGTTTAGCCATCGTGCCACAGGAGCGTCATCTGCACGGCCTCGACGAGATCGCGCGCGACGACGGGGGCGGCATCGATCTCACCGATGCGCGTGACGGGCGTGGGAACCAGGATCGCCCGTGCACCACAGGCGCGCGCGGCTTCCACGTCGCTCCCGATATCGCCGATGACGACGCACTCGGAGGGAGCGAGGCCCAGATGTGCGGCGGCTTGAAAGATGAGACCCGGGCGGGGCTTGCGGCAGGTGCAGGGCGACTCGTCGGCGTGCGGGCAGATGAACCAGCCGTCGACCTCTCCGACGAGTTCCTCGATGCGCTCGTTGACCTGGCTCATCGCACGGAACGCTGCCGGGTCGTCGCCGACCAGCGGCTGATTGGAGATCACGCCGACGGCCAGATGCGCCTCGCGTGCGCGGCGGATCGCCTCGCGCGCCGTCGGCATCGGCCGCACGTTTGCGGCGTCCGTATTGGGCGGCGCATCGACGATGAGCGTCCCGTCGCGATCGAAGAGAATAGCGCGCGTCATAGCGCCCGCGCGCCGAGAAGGCGCCACCGTGCGAGTGCGATGAAGCGATGAAAGACCGAGCAGAAGGGAATCGCGGTGCTCGTTGCGATCATCGTGAGCACCTCGCGCCCCGTTTTCGGACCGGGGGCGATACGGCGCCAGCCGAAGACGGCCGTGCGCGCAAGCCACACCGCGGCGACCACCGCGGCCTCGCGACGCCGGCCGGAGAGGAGACAGATCGCCGCCAGGAGTGCGCACGCCGTCGTCCGCTTATGAGAACGCAGCAAGCCGCGCGGTGCGCCCGCGCGTTCGTACCAATCCGCGCCGTGCAGAATATCCATCAGCACGTCGTCGCCGTTCCCGCGCTGCGAACGCACGCTGATCCAGAAATCTGCAGGCCGCACCGGATGTTGCACGCGACGCGAGCCACGCTCGATGAGAAAGCCCCACGTGAGGATGCGCAGTGCGAGATCGCTGTCCTCGCGATATGCGCGGGTGAAACGTTCGTCGAAGCCGCCGACGAGTTGCAGGACGTCGCGCCGGTACGCCATGTCGGCGGTGATCCACCGCGCCGTCTCGAGCGAGGCGACGTTGCGTTCCCAATCCGTCGGCCGACGCCCGACGGGCAACGGCACGCGTACGACGCCTTGAGAACCGGCGGCCTCGCGCGAGACCGCTGCGAGGTCACGTGCGAGCGCCTCGCGCCAATCGGGATCGACGATGACGTCATCGTCGAGAAAGACCACCCACGTCGCGCGCGAAGCGCGCCAACCGATGTTCCGCGCGCTCGCCGGGCCGGCCGCGAATCCCGCGCGCGTGCGCAAACGCTCTTCGAGTGCCGTGCTCAAGCGGGGGAGCGGAAGCGGCCGCGAGCGATCGCGACGGTCGTCGACGACCCAGAGATGCTCGGGGAGCGGACCCGGCCCCGTATCGAGTGAACGCAACAACGCGGCGAGTTCCGGTCGCCCGAGCGTGGGGATGACGATGTCGAAAGACGGGTCGTTCACGCCGCCGCACCTCGCCGCACGAGAAACGGCCCGATCGCAAGCGCGTCGATGGGCGCCGAGCCAAAACATTCCAGGGCATCGCGCGGATCGTCCACCATCGGCCGCCCCGCCGTATTGAAGCTGGTGTTGATGACCACCGGAACTCCGGTGCGGCGTTCGAACGCGCGCAGCAATTCGGCGACCAGCGGTTCGGCCTGCTCGTCGACGGTCTGCACTCGTGCCGTCCCATCGACGTGAACTGCGGCGGCGACGCGCTGCATCCACGGCGCGCGCACGCGGTGCGTGAAGAGCATGTACGGGCTGGGCATGCAACCTTCGAAAATATCGGACGCCCGCGAATCGAGTACCATCGGGGCGACCGGCCGGAACTGCTCGCGGCCTTTGATGGTGTTGAGGCGTTCGACGTTCTCTGCATATTGTGGATTGGCCAGGAGACTGCGATGGCCCAACGCCCGCGGGCCGAACTCACTGCGCCCCTGAAACCATCCGACAACGCCGTTTTCGGCGAGGATCGCAGCTGCAGCCGCAGCGATATCGTCGCAGCGATCGTACGCGACTCGGGCCTCGCGGAGCGACTGCTCGATTGCACTCTCGCTGAAGCCGCGTCCCAGAGCAGCGCTACGCATCGGTTCGATGCGCTCGCCTGCCTGCCGCGCAACGAAGAGCGCTGCGCCGAGCGCTGTGCCGGCATCGCCGGCTGCCGGTTGCACCCAAATCTCCTCGAAGGGGCCCTCACGTGCAAGCCGCGCGTTGGCGACGCAGTTCAGGGCCACACCGCCGGCCATCGCGAGCGCGCGGTCGCCGGTGCGCGCATGCAAGTGACGTGCGAGTTCGAGGATCACTTCCTCCAGACGCGCCTGTACGCTGCACGCGAGATCCGCATGTGCCTTGGTGAAGTCGCCGTCGGCCGGACGCCGTGTGCAGAGCGCATCCCAGTCGACGGGATCCGTCTCGTAGCCGCCGTCGGGCGTCACGCGAATCACCGAACGCAGGTAGTCGAGGTGCCGGGGCTCGCCGTATGCGGCCAGACCCATGACTTTGTACTCGTCCGAGGAGCGCCGGAAGCCCAGCTGCATGGTCGCTTCCTCGTAACGCAGGCCTAGCGAATGCGGGAGCTGCTGCGTTTTGAGCACCGCCAAGTTGCCCCCGACGGCGCGCGCTGCCAAAAACGACGTATCCTCGCCGCGGCCGTCGAGAACGAGGACGCTGCAGGTGGAGAAGGGGGCGCCCAGATACGCCGAGGCCGCGTGAGCGACGTGATGCGGGACGAAACGAACGATTGCCGGATCGAGGTCGGGAAGGATGGTCTTCAGGAAGTTCGGTGCTTCACGAACGTACAAGGTTCGTAGGCCTTCCCACTCACGCGCGGTGATGTCACCGTTGCTGTGAACGGCCAGCGCCGGATCGTAGGAATACGCGACTGCATCGAGCTGCGCTGCGGAGATGCCGCCCTCTTCTAAGCACCAGCGCGCGGCACGTTCGGGCAATTCCCACGTCGTGAAGGGATTGCACTCTTTTCCGTGTTTACGGCGTGAGAAGCGCTCCTCTTCGGCGGCGGCGACGATGACGCCGTCGATGACGAGGGCAGCAGCCGGATCGTGGAAGACGCTGTTGATACCGAGAACATTCATGTGTGTTATCCTGAGGCGTTACCACACCGTTTCCCGAGAAGCGCTTCTCAAAACAAGTTAAGACGACAGATCCTTATATTGCATCAAACGCGCCGGCGATCGGTGGCGCAACGCGTGGAGGACAAAGAAGCAACCAACCTGCCGACGACATCGAGATGAGCGCACCAAGAAAGATCGTGCGCTCGATACCGATACTGTCGGCACAGATGCCGCCGAGCGCGGCACCGACGGGAAGCGCCGACCAGATAACCGTGCGCATCGTCGCATTCATGCGTCCGAGTTGCGTCTGCGCGATCCCGGTGATGCGCAACTCTTGGGCAATCGTCTCATAGATCGGCCCCGTGAGCGTCAGCAAGAGGCGGCCGAAGAAGAGGGAGAAGACCGCCGATCCGCCCGGTGTAAAAAGGAAGAGCATCTTCGCCAAACCGGCGACGACGCTGACGCCCGCAAGTGCCGTGCGCGAGCCGAGCTGATCGGCTAGGCGCTTCGCATACCATGCACCGACCAAGCCGATGTTCGCACATCCCATGAGTAAGCCGAAGGTAAACGGGCTGAGCTGCAGCACACGGTAAGCGTACAAAGTAAAGATCGCCGTCACCATCGAGCCCCCCAAGTACGCGGTGCTCGTCGTCAGAGCCAGCGAGCGCAGTAGCCGGTTATTCCAGACGAGCGAGAGCCCCTCACCGAGTTCGCGCAGAAACGACGGTGCTGCCGCCGGCATGCTCTCCGTCGGCTCCGCCTCGTGAATGCGCAACAGCGCGACGGTCGCCGCGGCGTAGGTCGCCACGTTCATCGCGACCGCGAACGGAGCGCCGAGAAACTGGACGATCGTGCCGGAGGCTCCGGTACCAATTGCTTCGGCGGTAGAAGAGGTCATCGCCATCTTGGAGAGCGCGTCCCCGAAATGTTTGCGCCCGGTAACCCCCGGGAGCAAGGCGGCAAAGGCGGCGTCGAAGGTGACCGTCGCCGCGCTGGCGATGACGGCAACGACGAAGAAGAGCGTCAGCGAGAGATGGTGCGTGAAAAACGCGATTGGAAGCGCGGCAATCGCCGCAAGGCGCACCAGGTTTGCGACGATCATGATCGGTCGCCGGCGACAGCGGTCGACGATCACGCCCGCGAAGATGGCGAGGGACGAGATGACGCCGAACTCGGTGCTCTGCAATGCCCCGATCTGCGTCGCCGTCGCGTGGAGCATGAAGATTGCAATGCTCGGGAGAGCGAAGAGGCTCAGTTGTGAGCCGATGCCCGAGACGAACTGACTGCCCCACAACCAAAGGAAATTGCGCTGTCGCATGAGATCGGACGCCACAGCCAGCGTATCGGTGGCGTCTCCTTTGGAGTTTAGGCAAGCGCCTAAAACTCGATATCGAGCTCCTCGAGGTCGTCCGGCTCGGTTTGGGCGGCTTGCACCCACTCGACCATCGCCGGTAACGTCATGATGCGCTGACCGTAGGCGCTGCACGTGGAGTCGAGCTTGACGTCGTACGTGAGGAAGCGCGTGATCACCGGCGCGTACATGGCGTCGGCGGCGCACGGCTTCTTTCCGAACAGATACGGCCCTTTATAGGCGCTCAGGCATTCGTGCCAGATCGTGCAGATACGCTCGATGTCGGCCTGGGCGCCCGACCAGAGTTTAAAATCAGGGAAGTGCGCCCGGATGTTCATGGGGAGTGCCGAGCGCATGTGGCCGAAGCCGGAGTGCATCTCGCCGCAGATCGAGCGGCAGCGGGCACGGGCGCCGCGATCGGCCGGGAAGAGCCCGGCCTTCGGCTTTATCTCGTGCAAATATTCGGCGATCGCCAGTGTATCCCATATTGTGAGGTTATCGTGTTGTAAGCAGGGGACCAGAAATGAAGGCGACAAAAGTAACAGCTCTGCGCGCGTGGACGGATCGTCGCTAGGCAACTGCTTCTCGACGAATTCCAAGCCGGCCAGTTTGCAGAGCAACCACCCTCGTAACGACCAGGATGAGTAGTTCTTGCTGCTGATCGTAAGGGTCGTTTGAACTTCTTCCATGGACGCGCTTCCTTCGCTCGGCCGGCCATGCACGCCCTCTGGAAACCGGTGAAACTTCGATGATCTATCAACTCTATCAGGCGCAGTCGGACTTCATGGCTCCGATTCGAGGCATGGCGCGCATCGCGAACGCGATGTTCAGCCGTCCCACCCCGGGATTCGCCGAAGAGGGGCCGCTGCGCAGTTTCGCTGCTGCCTCCGAGCTCATCGCTCGCGCTGGGCTTACCCACGTCCGGCCGCCGTTCGGCATTGCCTCGGTGCGCGTCGGCGACAAAGAGGTCGCCGTCACTGAAGAGGTCACCTTGCGTACGCCCTTTGCGACCTTGCTGCACTTCAAAAAGGACGTCGCCGTCCCGCAGCCGCGCGTGCTCATCGTCGCCCCGATGTCGGGACACTTCGCCACCTTGCTGCGCGCGACCGTGCGCACCATGCTCGCCGAGCACGACATCTACATCACCGACTGGCACAACGCGCGCGACGTCGCCGTCTCCGAGGGGCCGTTCGGCGTCGATGACTACATCGATCACGTCGTCCTCTTTCTTCAAACCATCGGTCCGGGAGCACACGTGCTGGCGGTCTGTCAGCCCTGCGTCCCGGTGCTCGCGGCCGTTGCGCTCATGGCGGAGGCCGGGAACGAAGCGCAGCCGCGCAGCATGACGCTCATGGCCGGCCCAATCGATGCGCGACTGAGCCCCACCAAAGTCAACGAGCTCGCGCTGAGCAAGCCGATCGAGTGGTTCGAACGGAATCTCATCGACACGGTGCCGTACGGCTATCCCGGCTCCACGCGGCGCGTCTATCCGGGGTTCGTCCAGTTGGCCGCCTTCATGAGCATGAACATGGACCGCCACGTCAAGGCCCACCGCGATCTCTACGAAAATACGATCAACGGGAATCGCGCGAAAGCAGAAGCGACGCGCGCGTTCTATGACGAATACTTCGCCGTCCTCGACCTCCCCGCGGAATTCTATTTGGAAACCGTGCGCACCGTCTTTCAGGAGCACGTCCTTCCGTTAGGAAAGTTCACCTATCGTGGTCAGCCGGTCTCGCCGGGCGTCATCCGGCGTACGGCGCTGCTCACCGTCGAAGGCGAACGCGACGACATCTGCGGGATCGGTCAAACCCTTGCGGCGCAAGACCTCTGCACCGGCATCCGGCCTGCGCAGAAGCACCATCACCTGCAACCCGGCGTCGGCCACTACGGCGTCTTCAGCGGAGCGCGCTGGAACAACCAAATCTATCCGGTCGTAAAACAGACGATCCTCGCCAGCGATTAGGACGTCCTACTGCACCGAAGAGAAGAGTTCCGGGTGAATGGCTTGGGCGAAGAGTTCGGCGGTGTCGACCAGACGCGGGCCGGGGCGGTTCGCAAATTGGTGGCCGTCGATGGCGACGATGCGGCGAGCGGAGTCGGCGGCTAGTTTCGCCCATGCGGGGCTCGTGCGCTGCATATCGGCGATCGCGGCGTGCGCCGCTTCGAGGTCCATGCCGCAGGGGGCGACGATGATGCACTCGGGATCGGCCTCCACGATCGCCTCCCAGCTGATGACGCGCGAGTATTCGCGGCTCCAACCGAGCACCGGTTTTCCGCCGGCGATCTCGATGAGTTCGGGTGTCCAATGTCCGGCGCCCATCGGCGGGTCGGTCCATTCCAGCATCAGCGTTCGCGGCGTGTAGACGTCGCGCGTGCGGGCTTGGAGCTGCGCAACACGCGCTTGGAGCCGGGCGACGACCTCGCGCGCCGTCTGTCCGACGCCTGCTGCTT
>DATJTD010000192.1:0-11471 GCA_035503775.1 Candidatus Acidiferrales bacterium | reverse complement strand
GCAGCGCGCCCACGCCTTCTCGGCGCGCGTACGGGACGCGCTAGAATTCTTGGATGAGGTCGGGATATCGCCTGACCTCGGGCGCATCGATGCCGTGGTGACGTATCAAGAGCCCTGCCATCTCGCCCATGCGCAACGGATTACCGAAGCTCCGCGGCGGTTGCTCGCGCAAATCCCCGGCTTGACCGTACGCGAGATGAACGAGAGTTCACTCTGCTGTGGGAGCGCGGGGATCTACAACGTCACGCAGCCGGAGATGGCCGGTCGCTTGCAGGAGCGCAAGGTTCGCAACATCCTCGCCGTCGAGCCGCAGATCGTCGCGACGGCGAACCCCGGGTGTGCGCTGCAAGTCGCCGGTGGTCTAGAAAAAGCTGGGCGCACGATTGCCGTGCGCCACGTGATCGACCTCTTGGACGAGGCGTATGCCGCTTACAGCCCCACCAACCGTGCATCGTCGGTCTTGGCCGCTTCGATGCTGGGGTAGACGCGAAAGACGTCGAGGAGCCCGGTGATCCGCAGCAACCGCAGGATCTGACCTTCTTGCGCCACGAGGCGCACCTCGCCGCCGCCTTCCTTTGCCCGTTTGTTCGCGCCGATGAGCGCGCCCAGGCCCGTCGAATCGAGAAATGCGAGCTGCGATAAGTCGACGATGATATTTTGCTGTTCTGCCGAGGCGGCATCGATGAGTGCTGCGCGGAGGGCAGGCGAGGTGGCCACGTCGAGATCGCCGTGCAGAATGAACAAATGCGTCCGCCCGTCGCCATCCGTCTGTACGTCTATTGAAAGCGTCTCCGCCATCTTCACCCCTCAAATTCTCGCCACTCGGCAATGACGCCGTTGGCAAATGTTACAAAAGCACACCCCGTCCGTTCGTGCCAAACGCCGTCTCGGCCTTCGACCTCGAAGCCGTAGCGCACCGCCGCCCGGTTGGCTTCCACGATGATCTCCTCCGGCGCAAAGCGCCATGCCGGGCCGTCGCGGAAGAACCGAGTGAAATGTGCCGCGATCGCATCGCGGCCAACGATCGCATCGGCGTGTGCTTCCCGATAGGAACCGTCGACTGCGAAGTGCGCGACCGCACGCAATGCGTCGCCGGTGCGCCATGCGTCGAACAGACTCTGCAGGAGTTGACGGTGCGTCATTGCTCCACCGAGTACGGGCGTGGCAGATACAGCGCCTCCGTGCGCTCGGCCAGCGCCCGCTTTGTCTGCTTAGCCTTCAAAAAGGGCACTGGCTTGCTTAGGCTCGGGCCCGCCCGCAGGACGGCCTCTGCCGCCGACCCAACTTCGCGTCATGCTCGTCCTGCTGCGTCGCTGCTCACTCGTGGCTATCTTTTTCGCGCTCGCCGGGTGCACGCACGTCGCCGATCAAACGGCGACCCCGAAGGTTCCCACGACCCTGCACCTCGTCACGACCAGCGAGCCCGAGTCGCTCGACCCACTGCTCGCGACCCAGTTGGACGACGCTGAACTCGCCTCGCTCGCCTTCGATTTTCTCGTCGATTCCGGGCCGCATGGCGGCTTCGTACCCGTCCTCGCCGCTGAGGTGCCCACGCTTTCCAACGGTGGAATCTCACGTGACGGTCTCACCTATACGTTTCACCTTCGGCACGGCGTCAGATGGCAAGACGGGGTTCCCTTCACGAGTGCGGACGTGGCCTTCACGATTCATGCGGTTCTCGACCCGCGCACCAACGTAGCAGTTCGCACGGGGTATGACGACATCGCCCGCGTCGAGACCCCGAACGCCTGGACGGTCATCTTTCACCTCAAACACCGCCTCGCACCCTTCCTGAGTTTGATATGCGGACAGTATCAGATCGTTCCGGCCCATCTGCTTGCCAAGAGCGCGAACATCAATACGGATTCGTTCAATACGCATCCGATCGGCACCGGACCCTACCGCTTTCTGCGCTGGGACCACGGCAGCAGAATCAGCTACGTGGCAAATCCGCACTACTTTGGCGGCGCGCCACGGATCGAGCGCATCGATGTCGACATCCTCCCCGACGTCACGACGCAGACGATTGCACTGCGCAAGCACGACGTCGATTTCGCCGACGTGGAATCGTCGCAGTACGCCGACCTACGATCCGACGCTGACTTACGCGAAACGACCGAGCCCACGAACGACTTCGTCGCGCTCGCACTCAATACACAGCGGCCGCTCCTGGCCGACGTCCGGATGCGCCGTGCGATCGCGATGGCCATTGATCGCGCGCTCATCACCCGCATCAATACCCACGGTACGGGAACCGTCGCCTACGCGGACCTGCCCGACGAGTTCTGGACGACGCGTGCTCCATTGACTCCGACGCCATACGATCCAAAGGCCGCGGAAACACTTTTGGACGAAATGGGCTGGCACACCGGCCCCAGCGGCATTCGTCAGCGCGCCGGCCGGCCGCTCCATCTCGATGCGATCACGATGTCGGGAAGTGCGACGAGCCGGGTCGAGGACGCACAAATCCAGCAGATGCTGCGGGCGGTGGGGATCGACGTCCAGTTCAAATCCTATGCACCCTCGATCTATTACGCTCCAGCCTCTGACGGAGGCCCCGCCAACTCCGGTAGATATGACCTCGCCGACATCGGGATCAAGGCGAATCCCGATCCCGAAAA
Organism: Candidatus Acidiferrales bacterium; assembly: GCA_035503775.1. Taxonomy (GTDB): domain Bacteria; phylum Vulcanimicrobiota; class Vulcanimicrobiia; order Vulcanimicrobiales; family Vulcanimicrobiaceae; genus DATJTD01. The sequence continues at coordinate 8,850 of DATJTD010000192.1, read as the reverse complement.
CGACGAGATCTATACGTGCGCGAGCCGGCCTCCGGAGAGTCTCAATCTTGCGTGGTACTGCAATCCACGTATGGACGCTCTTCAGGCTGCATCGCTACAAGCTGAGGATCCATCGGTACGTCTGCGCTATGTCGCGCAGATCGAGCAGCTCGCCGCCAGCGAGGTGCCCTATGTCTTCCTCTACCACACGCCGTTCCGGCTCGTCTGGGTGTCAACGCTACAGCGCACGCACTCGAATCCCAATGACTACTGGTACGACGTGCGCAACTGGACGTTCAGCGCACCAAGTCCCGCCGGTTCCGGCAGATGAAGTTTGCTGGGGCGGATGGATTCGAACCACCGAATGCAGGATTCAAAGTCCCGTGCCTTACCGCTTGGCGACGCCCCACGTATTGGCTCGACCCCTGATTGTACGGGGGCCGCGACTTGCCTCCTCGGGCGCTCCCCTTCCTACAACTGCAACTCGTAGTTCAGGAACAGCGCGCGATACGGTAGGCCGAAGCGCTCGGTGGCACTCTCACCGACGTAGGGTGCGTAGTCGGCGGCACTGGCGTACTGGTTGAGTGCGAGCGGCTCGCCTTCGTGGAGCAGCCCGGCGATAAAGGCGTTTTGGTTGAACAGATTACTGACGGCAAAGGAGATCGTCCCGGTGCCGGCGGGGGCGTCGATGCGCAGGTCGCTGTAGTCGTATGCCGGGAGCGCCTTTGCGTTGTTCGCGCTGACCGCGTGGATGGTATAGCGAGCCTCGATACCGCGCGCAAACGTTTGGTCGAGCGACGCCGCCAGCGTATGGAGTGGAAGACCTGCCAGCTGGCTGCCGGGGACCAGCGTCAGGTTCGACGCGAGGAGCTCGGCCGGTGCCGAGACGAGCACCGTGGAGTCGAGAGACCAGTCGTAATCGATGAAAGTGTGTGCGAATATCTGCTCGCGACCGTTGAGCATGAGGCCCCGTGCGCGCAGTTGCCCAATGTTGAACGTTCCGTCGACACCGAGCGACGAAGCCGCCCCGGCGCCGCACTTGGACTCGACCGCAGCGATCTCGCTAGCGAGATAGGCCGGCGGAATGAAACCGGTTCCGGTGACGCTCAATGGGAGAATCGCCTGGTAGAGCTTGTCGTAGACGTTCACGTTGTATGCGGTGAGTTGCACCAAGCTCGCGGCATGGAAACGGTGCGCATACCCGAGCTCTTCATCTACCCCACGCTCGGGTTTGAGTACCGACGAAGGCGCCATACCGATCGAGTTCAGCCCCGCGCACGTGATCGACGACGTGCTGCCTGAGATCGTGAACGGCTGATCGAGTTCATCGCTCGAGGGTTGCGTCGTGGTTGCGCCCGCGGAGAGCCGCACGGCGTCGTTTGGCGTGAGTGCGTCGACGATCGTATTGCGCGGGTTGACATACGACGTATTGGTAGCGGTGGACCGCCCGAAGTCGAGATCGAGATAGTCTTTCACCGGCGCGCGACGCGGGTGATAGATGTCGCGCAGCAGGTAGTCGAATTGATCGTCGATGGGCGTACCCGCAGACTTGTAGTATGGCGAGGTGACCAACGTCTGGTACGCGTTGTTGAGGTATTCGACCCCGATTCCCGCGTCGTTGTCGGCACCGAGCAGTGTCTCGCTCGCCGATGCACCGGTCTCCACGGCCCCAACGGTTCCGTAGTAGCCGTATGGGCTGTCGCCCGGTGCTTCATAGTACGGGTAATAATCCTGACGCGAGATCGCGTTGAGGAAGCGATTCGTGTACAGTTGCACACGGATGTCCTGATTTTGCGGGGTCGCCTCATAGCTCAAGTCGTAGTCGTCGAAATTGAACGATTGCCAGGCGGGTCCGAAGCCGTGCCAGCCGGTGTTGAATTTGGCATATTGCGCCGGCGTCTGACAGGTAACGCCGCCGTCGGGTTGTCCGTTGGGTGCGTAGCCGTTGGGAATGCCGAGCGCGTTGGTGGCGACGAACGTCCCGGTGGGGCATGCCGGAAGCTTGGGATAGTCAGCCGGAGTGTATTGGCTCAGCAACTCTTTGCCGAAGGCGAGAGCCGGTGCGTACTCCAGATAGTTTGCATCGCCGTTGCCCGTCTTGTCGTCCCAATACGATGTGTCGACGGCGGTCAACGTCACCTTCGACACCGGACTGAGGAGATAGCTCAATTTCCCGACGCCGGTACGCGCGACGGTCGTCGAATCTTGTTTGTAAATCCCGAGATCGTACGTCGTCGAACCGGGAGGAGCCGATTGATCGTATGCGGCGCCGGAATCGAAGACCGTCTGATTTTTGAGCGGTCCGTCGAGGCTCGTCGTGCCCCACGCAAAGGCGTAGCCTAGCCGATGATCGGTCCCAGTCGCCTGAAGGGTCGACCCGGCTTTATCGAACGTTCCGTATCCCTGCGAGAGCGTGACGCGATCATCCGGCGTCGGGTCGAGCGTCTGAAAATCGACGATGCCGCCGATCGCACTCACGCCGAAGAGGTTGCTCCCTGAACCGTAGGTGACGTTGATGTTGCGCAAACCCGCGATTGGCGAGACGTCATAGTTGTATCCGCCGGGGAGCCCGTAGGCAATTGGATGCCCGTCGAGGGTCGCCGTCGTTTCGAGCGTCCCAATGCCGCGCAAGTCGAGCTGTAGGTTGTCGCCTAGCGCGGCAGTATCATGGCTTTCGCCATATTCGCCCGTGTCTCCGTAACTGAAACCGGGGAGCTGGCGCAGCGCGTCACCGGCGCGATCCACCCCGGCTTGCATCAGTGTCTCGGGATCGAGCGTGCGATACGTGGTCGTCGTCTTCTCCACCGCGGGACCCGTTTTGACTGCGGTACTGCCGATGAGCCTGAGTGGGGCGCCCGAGGCCGCCGCTTGTAGATCCAGCGTCACGTTGACAACTCGTCCGGCAAGAAGGGCTAACCGGTCGGAGTCAGCCGGCTGATACCCCGCCCGCGTGACACGGAGCTGGTACGTTCCCGGCGTAAGCCGCTCGAAATGGAATGACCCGTTTGCATCGCTTGTCGTCGAGACGGTTTCGCCGATGATCAGCACGGACGCACCCGCGAGCGGCAGGCCACTCTGCGCATCGCAAACGTGCCCGTTCATCCCGGACCCGGCAACCTGCGCGAGTGCCGGCGCCGCGACCGTGACCGCCACGAGCGTAAAAAAAAAGACGCCCCGGCGACAGAAGCCGCCCGAATTTTTCGGTTCCCATCGTTTACCTCGACGCGATACGATTGCGCGGTAAGCGTACGACGCTAAGGTACGCTCTCCTCGCATGAAGCTCAGCGGCGCCGCGCCGCTGCGGCGCCGAGCGTTGGCCCGGGAAGTCCAAATGCGTAGAGGTGGTCGGCGCCGGTCGTACCCGCATCGACCACGTAGAGACGTCCGTTCACGATGGTGGGCGCGGTGGACACCGATCCTCCGAGCTGGGTAAAGACGCTCGCCCACAACTGCTGTCCGGTCGCCGCGTTGAACGCATAGAGCTGTTGCCCGTCGATGCCGAAGAGAATTCCGTTCGCGACGCTGGGCGGCGAGATGGACGAAGCGACTTGCGAGAGCGTCCAAACCGGTGTCGGGTTGATGGTGCAGCCCGGCAGCACCGTGAAGGCGAGCAGTGCGTGCGGGTAGGTCACCGGCGACGTCTCCGAAGCCGCTGGATTTTCGATATAGAGCAGACCGGTCTTGGTCGAGTACACCGGCGAGTCGATGGAGTGTGGCGGAGCCGCGATCTGGATCGCCTCGGTCGGCGACTGTGGGCTCGTGAGGTTCGTCCGGTTCAAGACATACAAGAAGCCGTCTTTGCGTAACGCCGCAACGCACGGCACGCCGTCGGGGCCGCTATACAGCGTAACGGCGCCACCGAAGTCGTCATCGTTGTCGTCGGTCGGATCGGACGGATTGTTCTGCGAGAGCGCCGCGGTGAGTTGCGCATTCAATTCGACGATCGCGTTGCTGAAGGGGAGGCCTCCGTTCGTCTCGATATTCGACGTGCCTCCGAAGAGGTCGCCCGTGGTGGGGTCGACCGCGAGACCGCCCCATCCCCAGATGCCGCCGCCGTAATCTCCGGCAAAGGATCCGCTGGTAGTGGGTGGCTGCACGTTCGATTGCGTGGCAAAATAGAACGTCTGCGCCACCGTTGCGCTTGCGGTGTTGATCGCGCGCGCGGCACCATGCCAGGTGCCCTCGTCGCAATAACTGGCGGTCGTGATGTATGCCGTCGTCTTGGTGGCATTGAGATTGACGGCGCTGTACACGTAGTCGACCGTTGGATTGTCCACCACTTGCAGGCCTGTAGCGGGCCACCCCGAGGCGACGTTGCCGGTCGCCAAATCGAAGGCCCAAAGTATTCCGAGACCGTCGACGACGTAGATACGGTTGGTCGTACGGTCGATCGCCGGAGCGCTGGTGATGCCGAAGTTGTGATCGGCGATGTCGCCGCAGCCGGGGGTCACTTCGACGCCGAGTTGCTTGCTCCAGATCGCGGCGCCCGTGACGGCGTTGACGGCCGCGAAGTAACCGTGCTCGTCGCCGACGTAGACGATGTCTTCTTTGGTCGAGCCGACGGTGACGTTGGCGGCGACGATGGGCTGCGTATACGCATCTTCCGATGTCGAATCGCCGATTTTGTACGACCACAGCAACGTCAAGTTCCCGACGTTGTTCGTCGTGAGCGTCGTCTCTTCGGTATTTTCACCCGAGCGCTGGCTATTGAAGGCGAAGGTGGGCCAGTCGATATCCGAGCTGAGTGGTCCACTTGCGGCGGCCGTAGGCGTCGCCGTTGTGCCGGCGGTCGCAGTCGCCGTCGGGCTCGGTTTCGCCGTTGGCGTTGCCGTGGGCGTAGCCACCGGCGTTGCCGTCGGCACAGCTGTTGGCGTGTGACTCGGTGTTGCCGTCGGCACAGCTGTCGGCGCGTGACTCGGCGTTGCCGTCGCTGGTGCGGTGGTCGCACCTGCCGTCGGCGTAGCGACCGGCGACGGCGAACGCAGTGGCGTCGCGGAGGCGACGCTGCTCGCGCTCGCGGCCGGAGAGGGGCCCGACGGGCTGCTCGTTGCATTTGGCAGACCGCTTGCCGCACTCGTCGGCGTTCCGCTTACCGCCGGCAGCGGCGCATTGCTGTTGCCGGCGCCGCCACAGCTCGCCAGGCCGAGCGCGAGGGAGAGTGATGTCAGCGCAAGGGCCGCACGAACGATCGGACTCAAAGCATCCTCCTCTTCAACTGCATATGAAGAGCGTGGCGGTGAGCGGTGGAACGCTGATGGCGAATTTGCCCGCGGTAACGGTCAGCGGTGTCGCCGCAACCGGTGTCCACGAACCATCGATCCCAACCTCGGCACCGCCGATGAGAACTCCGCTGGTGGCTGCGAGCCCGCCCGGCGACGTCACCGAGGTGGGGACGGCGTGTGTGGCGGTCGTCCCCAAGCTGATCTCGGCGTTCAAGGTGATCGCCGTCTCTTTGTTGTTCACGATGAGCGCCGTCGAACCGTCCGCGCGCCGGATCGCATAGGCGGCGATATTGTACGTTCCGATGCCATTCCACGTGACCGGAACGAAATTGCCCGTCCCTGCCAGCGATACGAGCAATAGCCCGTAGTACAACGGATGGATGCCATCGACGACGCCGTTCGTTACGCTGATCGCGGTGTATTTGAAGCCCGGGCCGCCGACGGTGCCGTATGAGCCGCCATGAAAATTGAGTCCGACACACCCGTTCATCGCGGCGATCATCAGATAGTCGATCGACCACAACGTCGACGCAAAGGTGTCGCTGACGCCTGCGACGCCGCCGCCCGCGTGCGTGTTCGTCTCGGCAATGCGAAAGCCGCCGCTGACGTCGTTCGCTTGCGCTGCGGCCACGAGCTTCTGCACGTCCGAGGCGAGCGTCGGATTCGGCGTGAGCAGATCCGATGGGACCGACGGGTTGTCGTAGTGATGCTCGGTGAGCACCGAGATCAGGCTTCCTTCCGCATCGGCGAAGGGAATAGTCCAGCCGAGAAGCAGCGGCTCGTCGCCTGGAACGGCGGCGCCGCTGAGCGGCGTCCCCGGCACACTGGCGCGAATCGCATCTGCGAACTGCACCCAGTCCGCATTGAATTCCGTATTGGTAAATGGATTGGGAAACCCCGGCAATCCGCCGTACATCTCCGGCTCGTTGCCGATCTCGAATGCCAGCAGACTGCTGCCGAGCGACTTTGCGGCGTAAGCGGCTTCAGCGGCGGCGAGCGCGGGAGTCGATCTCGCCATATCCATCCCGTAAATCGCCTTCCAACCCGTTGCTTTCAAGAAGGCGGCTAAGGCGTCGACCGTCGCCGGGAGCACACCGTAGTTCGGGACTTCGTCTGCATCGGTCGGATCCCAAATGCCGAAGTCGACGGTGTTCCCGCCGATGCGCAAGATGCTCGGCCCAAGCAGCTGGTAACAGGCGATGAGATTCGCATTGGTGCCGGTGTAGCCGGGCACCGTCGCGCAGAGATCGCCCTTCTCGATGCTGAAGCCGGCCATCGCCGCGGGAAGCGTCCCGATCTCACTCGTTCCAAGCGCAAGCGAGGCGTTCAGTCCTGAGGGAATCGGTGCGGGCGTCGGGGGGACCGGTGAAGCGGTCGCGACCGGCGTAGCCGTACTCACGGGCGTCGGGGTGGGAGAGGCCGTCGCTTTTGCCGTCGCGGTTGCGGTGGGAGAAGCCGTCGCTTTCGCCGTCGCGGTTGCCGTCGGCGAAGCCGTGGAGATGGCAGTAGGCGTAGCCGCGGGGGTGGCGCTATGCGTAGGGGTCGCCGACGGCGAAGGGATCGGCGACGGAGACGGGCTCGCGGCAGCAGTCGGCGTCGGTGTTGCGTTGGGAGCCGGAGTGTGGGCCGAGAGCCCCGTCGCCGATGGTTCTGGGGTCGGCACGGGGTTGGCGCCGCTGCCGGCGCCACCGCAGCCCGCGAGCGTCGCGGCGAGCCCAGCACCGGAGACGATCAGGAAACGGCCGCGCCTCAGGTTTGTCGGAGTGCCCATCAAAATGCCGAGAGGGTCGCGGTGATCGACGTCGGCGTCGTCGGAGGAGCGACTGTCGAACTGAAACCGCCGAAGTCGTCAAAGGAGAATCCGTACGCGAGATTGTTCAGGTTGTACTGATGAAAGATCTTCGAGTACGCATTGGTCGGGGTGGTTTGGTAGAAATCCGCGGCCGTGTTGTCGGGTTGTTGCCCGGCATTGTTGACACCGGTGGCCGGGATCAGCGTGCCGCGATTGAGTCCTGCGGTAAGGAACGGTGACACCGTTCCAACGGCGTTGACGCCTCCGATCGCCTGTGAGCTCGTGGGCTGCGCGACGCTGGTGGAGATCGCCCCGGTGAAGACGAGATTGCCGCCGACGACGCGCGCCGTACTCTGCGCGTACTGGAGCGTATTGGTCGTGTAGTACGACCAAACGGCATCGATGTACGCGTCGAGATAGGTTGCCGGAACTAGACCACTGTCGATGCCGTGGTTGATCGCCATGACGCGCAGATCGGTTCCGCCGCTGCTGACGATCAAGTTCGTCAGCACCGGGTCGGCTCGCATTGCCGCGAAAATCGCGGCGCGTTGTCCGTTTGGAACGCCGACGGTTTGGCTGCCGCCCGCCCAATTGATCTGGAGCGTAATTGGAAGGCCGAACATGTCGACCTGCGTCGTGTTGATGAAGAGGCTTCCCGTCCCTGAGCCGGACTGCCCGTAGTTCAATTCGAACCAGTCGTAGAGCTGTGGTGTATTGGAACCAAAGCCGGGCTGCATGCCATCGCCGAGTTGCAACGGCGCGCCCAGTGAGATCCAGACACGTGCGGACGTAATATACGGCATCGGCACGATCGTGTCGCCCGTGGCGGCGAGCGTCAACGGTGGCACGAGCGAATTTCCCGCCGGCACGAGCGTCCCGTTGTTGGTGATGTACGCCGAGGTCAACGGATTGCTATTGGGGATGAAGCCAATAGCGTACACATAGACGGCGCTATTGGGAAACGACGTATTGTTGGCGATGACCAGATACGTCCCGGTGGGCGACGGCACCGTCGTACTCACCGGCGTGGGCGTTGCCGTGGCGGCGGCGCTGGGCGTTGCCGTGGGTTTTGCCGTCGCTGTCGGCTTTGCCGTCGCCGTGGGAGCGGCGGTCGGTGTGGGAACAGCTGTGGCTGTGGGAACGGCGGTCGCGGTGGCACTTGCGGTCGGCGTGCTCACGGGGCTTGCGCTACTCGTCGGCTGCGATGTCGCGGCGGACGTCACGATCGGTGTCGGAACAGCGGTCGGAGACGAGGCCGGCACGGGAGGCGCCGTACTCGAATTTCCACCGGCACATGACGCGAGCGCCGTCGCCGAGGCAAGATGTAAAAACGTGCGGCGATCGAAACGCGGGTCGGGCCGCTCATTCATGTGCGGTCCACTGCTGAGAACGTATGACCGATGAGAGTCATCCCAGCCCTCCTAATAATTAAAAGCACTCAACATATAAGCGACGAGATAGACGAGTAGAGACGAGATATAAGGAGATGACCGATTGCTGATCGCAGCACTTGAGATTAAGGCGGAAGTTTTCCTTTCAGGATGTGCCGTTCGATCATAAATTTTACGATTCACGCTTTCTTTTTTAACGGTTGCCTCTGAGGCGGAGTACATGACGGCGCTTGATTGCCCCGCATGACACGCCAAGTAAAAAAAAGACCCGCGCGGGCGCGCGAGTCTTTCATGAGCACGAGGCGAGACGAAGTTTTTTGACGGGATTCTAGAGCTTGGCGACGATGAGCCGTTTGGCGCCCACATAGCGTGCGCGCCAGTAGCTGTCGGAGAGGCTGCTGATCATCACGCCGTGGCTCGATGCGTGAACGAATTGACCGTGGCCGAGATAGATGCCGACGTGCGA
>DATJTD010000191.1:0-25784 GCA_035503775.1 Candidatus Acidiferrales bacterium | reverse complement strand
TATCGAGGAAGTGTTTTCGGCGACGCGCGAGGGCGAGACGCTCGACAAGGCGGCGCTGTTGCAGGTGGTGCAGCGGCGCGCGCCGATCTACGACAAGAAGCAGGACGGGCACTACAACCTCATCTCGGCCCTGCACAAGACGGTGCGCGGCTCCGACCCCGACGCGGCGCTCTATTATCTCGCGCGCATGCTCGACGCCGGCGAAGACCCGCTCTTCATTGCGCGGCGCCTCGTGATCTTGGCCTCCGAAGACGTTGGCCTGGCGGATTCGCGTGGGTTGCTCGTTGCGATGGCGGCGCAGCAAGCCGTTCATTTCGTCGGAATGCCCGAGGGATTTTATCCGCTCGCGCACGCCACGCTCTATCTCGCGACGGCGCCCAAGAGCAACAGCGTCGGCCGCGCATACGGGGCGGCGCTCGAAGACGTCGAGCAGACGCGCAACGATCCGGTGCCGCTGCACCTGCGCAATGCCCCGACCGGCCTCATGCGCTCTCTCGGCTACGGCCGTGGCTATCGCTATGCGCATGCCGACTATGCGCAGATGGAGGGCGGAGCGTTGCCGCCTGCCGAGCGGCTGGAAGCATACTTGCCCGACGGTCTTGCAGCGCGGGCGTATTTCGAACCGGGGGCATTTGGCGAAGAGGCGTGCTTGCGCGCATGGGTCGCGCGCAGGCGCGAGCCGCCGGCATCCGAGCGCACGTAGCGAGACGACCTATGCGCAGGCCGCACGCGCACCCACTACGAACCGGTCGCTCTAGCGATGAATCGCATCTATCTCGATTACGCGGCGACGACGCCCGTGCGACCTAGCGTCGCTGCTGCGATGCAGCCCCACCTGAGCGCGCACCCCTCCAATCCGAGTTCGCTGCACGCCGAAGGCCGGGCGGCGCGCGCAGCCCTCGACGACGCGCGGTCCGCTGTGGCCCAGGCCCTCGGCGTCCGGTCGCGCGAGATCGTCTTCACCTCGAGCGGGACGGAAGCGAGCAACCTGGCGATCCTCGGCGCGGCACGCGCGCGCCGCGCGCAAGGGATGCACCTCATCACCGCGGCCACCGAGCACCACGCCGTCTTGCGCGCATTCGAGCGCCTGCGTAGCGAGGGATACAGCGTCACGGTCTTACCGGTCGACGGCGAGGGCCGCCTCGATCCGGCAACCTTCGCGCGCGCGATCACGCTGCAGACGACCTTCGCCTCGATCATGCTCGGGAACAACGAGGTCGGAACGCTCCACCCGATCGCCGAGCTCGCGGCAATCGCGCGCGAGCACGAAGTAGTCTTTCATACCGATGCAGTAGCAGCGATTGGGCAGGTGCCGGTGGATGTGCGGGCATTGGGCGCCGATCTGCTCTCGCTCTCGGCGCACAAATTCTACGGCCCCAAAGGCGCCGGCGCGCTGTACGTACGCGAAGGGACGTCGCTGCTGCCGTTGCTGGTCGGCGGGGCGCAGGAGTTGGGGTTGCGCGCCGGCACCGAGAACGTCGCCGGCATCGTCGGGATGGCGGAGGCGCTCACCGTTGCATCTGCCGAGCTGCCCGAAGCTGCGCTACGCCTCGCCGCCTTGCGCGATCGCCTGGAAGCGGGCATCAAAGAACGCTTTCCGGCGGTTCGCATCAACGGCGCCGGCGCGCGGCGTCTGCCCGGGACGACCAACGTCTCCTTCCCGCATGCACAGAGTGCGAGCTTGCTCGCGCGCTTGGATCTCGACGGTGTCGCGGCATCGGCGGGAAGTGCGTGTGCCGCCGGAGCCCTGGAGCGCAGTCACGTGATCGCCGCCCTCGGCGTTCCGCGCTGGGCACAGGAGGGAGTGGTGCGCTTCTCTTTGGGAACAACGACAGCGCAGGACGAGATAGACGAAGTCCTGCGGCGGCTACCCGGCATCGTAGAGTCCGCGTCGGGTGCCGCTATTCCAGCGGGGGTAAGCTTTTGAGCGGTTACGAGTGGGTTCAAGACGTCGGCATCGGCCTTGGCGTTTTTTTGCCGGGATTGGGTATTTTTATCGTCTGCTTGCGGCTCGGGACGCTGCTCACACGCTTTGGGAAGACCCTGGACGAAGTGGATCAGCAGATCGGGGCGCTCTCGGTGCCGGTGGTGCAGACCCTGGCCCACGTGGGCGGGATCGCCGACACCGCCGACGTCTCGATCGCCCGTCTGGGCGAGGTGGTCGGCCAGTTGGAGACGGTCGCCGGCTCGGTGGTGAAGACGGCCTCCTTGACGACCGAGGCCTTGACGCCCGCGATCGTCAACGTTGGAGCTACGCTCACCGGGCTCTCAGCCGGATTACGGCGGCTCGCGCGAGGGAAGAACTCTGAGGCAGGGAGTGCCTAAAGTCCTAAAGGAGGGCTTATGAGTGATTCAAGCGAGGAACCGAGCACCGAACGCAGGGGCGGCGGCGGCTTCATTGCCGGGCTCCTGACCGGAGCCGTCGTGGGCGCCGCGGTCGCGATGGCCTTGGCACCCCAGACCGGTGAAGAGACCCGCGACCTCCTCCGGGCCAAGGCCTGGGAAGCCAAGAGCAAGGCCCGCGATCTCACCGAGCGCGCAAGCGACCTGTACGATAAGGGAAAGCAGGTCATCGAAAACGCTCGGGGGCACATCGATGCGGCGATTGCCGAAGGGCAAGAGGCCGCGCAGGAGACGCGCGAACAGTTACGCACGCAGTCGTAGGAGATACCGTTGGACATTAAAGTGCACGTGCACGGGGAAGATGGCCGTCCGCACGTCGTGGAACTCAGCGGGGAGATCGACGTCTACACCTCGCCCAAAGTCAAAGACGCCATTACCGAACTCATCGACAAAGGTCACTACAACCTCGTGATCAACCTCGAGAAAGTTCGGTATATCGACTCCACGGGGTTGGGCGTGCTCATCGGTGGCCTCAAGCGCGTGCGCGAGCACGGCGGCTCGGTGAACCTCGTCTGCACCAACCCGCAGATCAAGAAGATCTTCGACATCACGGGCCTCGTGAAGATCTTCGGGATCTTCGAAGACGAGTCCGCAGCTACGAAGGCCCTCGCTTGATGAACGCTCGCAAGGCGCTCCCGTGATCGATCCGCTCACCCCCAGCGCGGAGCACCTGGGCACCGTCGAATTACGCATCCCGGCGAAGGCCGAGTGGGTCGCCGTTGCGCGCCTCGCCGTCTCGGCTGTCGCCAATCGTCTGCCGTTCACGCTCGAAGAGCTCGAAGACCTCAAGCTCGCACTCGCCGAGGCCTGTACGAATTGCATCGCGCACACGGACGGCGACGATGCGATCGACATCACCTTCGATACCTCCACCGATGAAGTTCGCATCACCGTTCGACACCACCGGCGTGGAAAGCCGGAGAGCCTTGGCGCGCATCTGCACGACGAGCGCACCGAAGGCTTGGGGATTTACATCATTCAGTCGCTGATGGATGCGGTCGAATACCGAGTCGACGCGCGGACCGGCACCGAGCTGGTGATGATCAAGCGCGTCCTCTCCTGATCACATGACAAACGCCACGGGTGACGACGAACGGTGGGATCGCCGGCGGACGCGCGATGCGTTCGTGCGGTTGAGCGAGGCGCGCGCGCGCGATCCGCACGGTGCCCAAACCGAGCGCCTGCGCGAAGAGCTCGTCGTAGCGCACCTCAATTTGGTGCGTTATCTCGCCATGAAGTTCACCAACCGGGGCGAGTCGATCGAGGATTTGATCCAGGTCGGTACGGTCGGACTGATCAAAGCCATCGATCGCTTCGATATCGAGCGCGGGGTCGAGTTCACCACCTACGCCACGCCCACCGTCGTCGGTGAGATCAAGCGTTACTTTCGCGACAAAGGCTGGGCGGTCAAGGTGCCGCGCCGCCTGCAAGAACTCAACTTGGCGGTCAACAAAGCCGTGGAGAAGCTCACCGTCGAGCTCGGGCACTCGCCGACGGTCGCCGAGCTCGCGCGTCATCTGAGCGCAAGTCAAGAGGAGATTCTCGAAGCCCAGGAACTCGGTCAGGCCTACAACCTGCTCTCGCTCGACACCGAGATTTCGGGCTCGGGAAACGATAGTACGACGCACACGCTCGCCGAATACGTCGGGCAAAACGACGCCGGGCTCGAGCTCTTCGAGGACAAGGCAAATCTGGAACGGGCCTTCGAAGTTCTTGCGCCGCGCGAACGCATCATCGTCTACTTGCGCTTCTACGAATCGGTCTCGCAGACGGAGATCGCCAAGCGCCTGAACTGCTCGCAGATGCACGTCTCGCGGCTGCAAGCGCGGGCCCTCGAGAAGCTCAAAGCGGTGCTCCAAGAGCGTTAAGGCGCCCGGGCGGCGAATGAGCGCGGTCGGCCATGAATAGTCAAGAGCTCCGTCAATCGTTCGTCGACTTCTTTGTCTTCAAAGGGCACAAGCATCTCCCGTCGGCGAGCCTCATCCCCGATCAGATGTCGACGACGCTCTTTACGATCGCCGGGATGGAGCAGTTCGTCCCCGTCTTCTTGGGCGAGGAACCGCCGAAGGCGCCGCGTGCCGTTACGGTGCAGCGCTGCCTGCGCGTCGCCGGCGCCAAGAGCGACATCGAGAACGTCGGGCGCACCGGTCGCCACGGCACGTTCTTGGAGATGTTGGGGAATTTTAGCTTCGGCGATTACTACAAGCGCGAAGCGATCGTCTGGGCATGGGAATATCTCACGCAGCGCCTGCACCTAGACCCGGCGCGACTGTACGTCACCGTACACACCGACGACGACGAGGCGCAGCAGTTGTGGGAGACGGAGATTGGCCTCGCCCCGTCGCGCATCACCCGCTTCGACGAAGACAACTTCTGGACGATGGGTGCGACCGGCCCCTGCGGTCCGTGCAGCGAGATTTTCTACGACACCGGTGCGACGAACGCGAATGGGCCGCACGACACGGGGCCTAATCTCGGGACGCGCTACGTGGAGATTTGGAACCTCGTCTTCCAGCAGTACAATCGCACCCCCGACGGTGTCTTGCACGAGCTCCCGCGCAAGTCCATCGATACCGGCGCCGGCTTCGAGCGGATGCTCGCCGTCGCCAACGGCAAAGCCTCGATGTACGAGACCGATCTCTTCACCGATCTCATCAACGCCCAGCCGAAGGTGGGCGTGACGTCGTTTTCACCCGACGAGCAACTCGTACGCCGACGCATCATCGCCGATCACGCGCGTGCCGTCACCTTCCTCATCGCCGATGGCGTCTATCCCTCGAATACCGATCGCGGTTACGTCTTGCGCTTTCTGATTCGGCGCGCGATTCGCAACGGCAAGCTGCTCGGCTATCCCAACGGGTTCTTGACGGCCCTCGTTCCGGCGGTCGTGCGTTCGCTCTCGCCAGGCTATCCAGAACTCACCGCAGCCGCTGTGCGCGTGCAACAGACGCTCGGTCAAGAAGAGGCGACCTTCGATCGCACGCTCGAGCGCGGGAACGAGATGCTCGCCGAGCTGTTGGAGCACGCGAAATCGGGCGGAGAGCTCGCGGGGCGTGACGTCTTTCTTTTGCACGACACGTACGGCTTTCCGTCGGAGCTGACGCGCGAAGTCGCAGCCGAAGCCGGCGTTGCGGCCGATATGGCAACCTTCGATGTGCTCATGAACCAACAACGCGAGCGCGCGCGGGCAGACGCCAAACGCAAGCGCGCCGTCACGGCGTTGGCGGAGTTGCCGGCGGTCGCCAGCGAGTTCACCGGCTACGATGGGCTGGAGACGGACGGCACGATCGTTGCCATCCTCGTCAAGGGCGAGCCGGTCGAGATGATCGAGGACGGGGCGGAGGCACAGCTCGTCCTCGACCGCACCTCGTTCTACGCGGAAAAAGGCGGGCAGATCGGCGATCACGGAACGATCACGGCCGATGGGGCGCTCTTCGACGTGAGCGACACGCAGTTCAACGGCGAGGCGATCGTGCATTTCGGTGTCTTGCATGGTGCGGGCCTCGCCGTCGGCGATACCGTGCACACCGCCGTCTATCCATGGTGGCGCGAAGAGATCCGGCGGCACCACACCTCGGCGCATCTGTTGCAACGCGCACTCAAAGAGATACTCGGCGATGAGGTCGTGCAAGCGGGGTCGTGGGTTGGTGTCGATCGCATGCGCTTCGATTTCCGCTCGCCGATGGGTGCGCTCACCCCGGAGCAGCGGCATGCCGTCGTTGCCCGGGTCAACGAGATGATCCGCGCCGACCATCACCTGCATACCGACGTGATGACGCCCGCGCAGGCGACCGCCTCAGGCGCGATCTCGATGGCGGGGGAGAAATACGGCGAGCTCGTGCGCGTCGTGCACGCCGGGCCGTCGGTCGAGTTCTGCGGCGGGACGCACTCGCTCACCACCGGTGAGCTCGGGCTCTTTCTCATCCTCTCGGAATCCTCGATCGGCAGCGGCGTGCGCCGCATCGAATCGGTCGTCTCCAAAGCCGCCGAAACGTATGCAACCGAGCAACAGGAGCTCGTCGCGGACCTCGCCGAGACGCTCTCGGCGAAGCCGTCGGAGCTTGCGCAGCGCGTCGATCGCCTGCAGAGTGAGGTGCGCGATCTCGCGCGTTCGCTCGGCGAGCTGCGCGCGAAGCTCGCCGGGGCCGACGCGCAGAGCTATGTCGAACGCGCGGAGAGCGTCGCGGGGAAGCCGCTGGTCGCTGCCGTCGTACGCGAAGCGGATTCCGAGGCGCTCAAGTCGCTCTCCGGGGCCATTCGCTCACGTCTGCGCAGCGGCGTCATCGCGCTCGCCGGCGTCGAGAACGGAACGGTCTCGCTGCTGGTGACCGCCAGCGATGATCTCGTCAAGCAAGGCGTACACGCCGGCAACCTCGTCCGGGCAGCCGTGAGCTACATCGACGGACGCGGCGGCGGCCAACCCGCCGCGGCGCAAGGCGGCGGAAAGAAGACCGAAGGTGCGGACGCTGCGCTCGGTGCCATACGGCAGGCACTCGCTGGGTGAGCATGACGCGCGCCGTCGTTGCTGCCGTCGCCTTGATCGTCTCGAGCGCGGCCTCTCCACGCCCGCATCTCACCTCCACCGTAACGCACACGTCGCCGCTCCTCCCGCCCGCGCTGGTGCTTGCCGCCTATCAAGAAGAGCTGACGCAAGAGTCGCCGCCGACCGCACTGATCTTCGAGTACACCGTCGAGCAGGCGGGGCCGCACTACATCGAGCAGACGCATCGTATCTACCGGCAAGGGACGAGCGAACGCGACGAGATCTTAGAAGTCGATGGCCGCGTCCTCCCGGTGCCGGCGGTGCGCATCTTGACGCGACGAACCGACCGCTACGACGTCACCTCGGTTGCGCCGCGTGAGCCGCAGTACGAATTTTCATTCGTGCGGCTGCTGCAGGTGGGCAGCCGTTTCGACTACGTCTTTCGCACGCTCAACCGCGCCGGCGGCGAGTTTGCGGTTACCGATCTCACGATCAACGGCCAGAGCCTCTTGCCCTCGGTGATCGACTTCCGCAGTACGAACGCCACCGGGCGGGCGTTTGGGCGCCTCACCTATGCTTGGGTCGACGACAACTGGCTCATCCGCGAAGCCTCGGTGAGTGCGCACGTCGACGGCGCGCCGGTGCGCGAACGCATCACCTGGATGAACTATGAATTTCCGCAGGCGCTGCCGGCGTCGACCTTTGCACGGCGCGACTTCTCCTCCGAGAACGTCGACGCCAGCGCGTACTGATCTACAAGCCGAGGTCCGAGAGGAAGGCGTTCGTAAAGCCCAAGGTGCCGGCGCTGCCGTAGGAGTTGCACGTTGGCGAGGCGGCACCCGGCGCACAGTCGACGTCGCGGTCGAACGACCAGAAGTGGACGCCGGCCAAGCCGTTCTGCTTCACGAAGCTCGAGACCGTCGCCACGTCGGCAATCGTGAACGTCTCACCGCGCGTGTCGTTGCCGCCGATCATCGGTGTCAGTTCGATCTGGTCGTACGGTACGCCGAACTGCGAATGGAGATCTTCGGCAGCCTCAACCGCCGACTGACCCATCTCACAGGCCCCCGAAACGACGATGCAGTTCGAGGGCACAGCCGAGCCGTAGTCCATCGTCATCAAGTTGATCGTGTAGTTCGTCAACCCGACGCTCTTGATCGCACTCATCACGTCCACGCCGTATGGGCTTCCGAGTGCGTTGCCGTACGACGGAAGACCGCCCTCGGTTCCAACGGTGAAGCTGAAGCGTAGATTCGGATAGACCGCCTGCGCCGCTTTCACGTCGGTGACGAGCTGGGTGATCACCGCCTGCGACTGACCCGCTTCGATGTCGAAGTCGACGCCGATCATGTGCGTCGTGTAATAGGATTTTACGAACGACACGAAGGCCGCGGTCGTCGGGCAGGTGAACGAGCCCGCCGCGCCGCCGGTCGAGACGATGTAGTATTTGCTCGAGGCGGCAAATGCCGGCATGTTGGCCGCGATGAAGGTTGCCGCCGGAATCGTCGCCCACGTCTCGGAGCCGCACGTCCCCGTCGCAAAGGCGAGCGAGACGACGTTATTCCCCGCCGGCATCACCGAGATCAGCGGTTCGAGCGTCCCGGTGACTTCGGTGGAGATCACGTTCGTGTTCCAGTTCAAATTGATGCCGACGTCCTTGTATTGGCTGAAGATGAAGCCCGAGGGTGGTGGCCCGGAGGTGCCGACGCTCGTCGGCGTCGCCACGGGCGTTGGGGTTGGGAGGGGCGTTGCCGTTGCCGCCGCGGTTGGCGTTGCCGTCGCCGCCGCGGTTGGCGTTGCCGAGGGCGCCGGCGACGGGGTCGCCGATCCGCCGCAGGACGCCGGTTCGGGGAGGTCGTGATGCGTGTACCAGTGGCAGGTGTGCTCCGCTTGCAGCGGGGCACCGTCGTCTACCACGGCTGCCGGCGAGGCGTTCGTCGCGGCCGGGAGGCTCTGACCGCCGCCGCAGCCGCTGAGCAGCGACCCGATCGCGCCGGCCAGGAAGAGACGAAGCAGCGAACTCTTCATATCGACGTCCCCTTGTGAAGCCAACCGTTCGTCGGCCGGGACGGAGAGGCTCCGTCCGACGACGAGGAGACTGTGACAGGAGAGGGCAGAAAATTCCTTCACGTACGTGACCCGATGACGTGGAGGTCTTAGAGAGCCTGCTTTGCGATGGAGGCGCGCGCGTCGGCGAGGTGCTCGACGTGGCACTCTTCGAGAAGCTGCCACTGCGGGCGGTCGGGCGTGAAGCGGGCGAACGCACCGTTCTCCGCCTTGACCTTCCAGAAGTCGTCGAGCGGGCGCTCTTCCGCCGCAAGGATCGCGATCCGCACGACGGCGTCGTGCGAGGCGATCAGGACGTCCTCCTCAGTGCCGGCAAGTGAGGCCGCAAAGGCGCGCCAGCGGGCGTCCACATCGCGCAGCGATTCGCCTCCCTCGAAGGAGACGGTCGCGGGGTCGTGGCGCCAGGTGTGATAGCGCTGCGGATCGTTCTGCGCAAGCTCATCGCGCAAGCGCCCCTCCCACGTGCCGTGGGCGATCTCGATCAGGCGCTCATCGGTCTCGAGCGGCAGCCCCAAGCGGGTCGCCGTGACCTGCGCCGTCGCCGTGCAGCGGAGCAGCGGGCTCGAGATCACGCGCGACGGAACGCGCTCGCCGCGCGCGAGCCGCTCGTAGAAGTAGTCACCGAGCGCGGTTGCCTGCCGGACGCCGAGGGCCGAGAGCGCGGATTCTTGGCGGCCTTGATAGCGGCCGATCATGTTCCACGTCGTCTCGCCGTGACGGGCGAGATAGATCACAGTTCGATGACGCGAACGCTGGTGATGCCGTCGATGGCGCGAATGCGCGCCACCGTCGCTTCGTCGGTCGGACGATCCGTCGCCAAGATCATCATCGCCACGCCGCCGACGTCGGTGCGTGAGACCTGCATCGTGGAGATGTTGACCTTCGCTTCGCCCAGCACCGTCCCGACTTTGCCGATCATGCCCGGGACGTCGGCGTGTTGGGTGAGCAGCAGCGCTCCGCTTGGGACGGCGTCGATCTCGAAGCCGTCGATGGCAACGATGCGCGGGCTGCCGGCGACGCTCGTGCCGACGATCGACGTCCCGCCGCCGATCACCCGCAGCGAGGAGGCGTAGGTGTTCGCCGTGGAATCGGCGCGAATCGTCACGGCAATGCCGAGTTCTTGTGCGATGGTGCGCGCGTTCACGATCGTGACCCGGCGATCGGTGGTTGCCTGCAGCAGGCCGGTGAGGAACGAGACCAGGATCGGCTCGGTCTCCGAATTGGCGATCTGCCCCTGCATGATGAGCGCGAAACTCGGGAGCGCCGGCGCGCTCGTGAGCTGCGGGTAGAGTTTGCCGATCCGGTACGCGACGTCCACGAACGGGCGCACCTGCTCTGCATCGGGGCCGTCGGCAATTGGCGCGTTTACGGCGCCCGCCGCCGGGCCGCCGCGCAAGACGACGGCGAGATCGGTTGCGAGTTGAATGGCGATGCGTTCGAGCGCTTCGTGCGTCGAGCCGCCGAGATGCGGCGTCGCGACCACCTTGGGATGGCGGTGCAACTTCGCCCCGGTGCCGTCCGGCGGGGGCGGCTCGGTTGCGACGACATCGATGGCGGCGGCGGCAATCGTCCCCGCGTCGAGTGCTTCGAGAAGTGCGGCTTCGTCGATGACCCCGCCGCGCGCGCAATTGATGAGGAGCGCCGTCGGCTTCATCAATTTGAGCTGGGCGGCGTCGATCATCCCGCGCGTCTGCTTGTTGAGCGGGACGTGCAAGGTGACGATGTCGGCGGTTCTGAGCAGTTCGTCCAAGGGGATCAGACGTGCGCCAAGCGCGTCGGCACGCGCGGACGAGATGAACGGATCGTGCGCGAGCAATTTCATCCCGAAAGCGGCGGCCCGAACGGCGACGCCGCCCCCGATGCGCCCGAGGCCGATGATGCCGAGCGTCTTGTTCGCAAGTTCGGTCCCAATGAACGGTTTGCGATCCCACTTCCCTGCGCGTAGCGCCGCGTTCGCCGCCGGCAAGTGCCGGACCGAACCGAGCATGAGCGTGAAGGTCTGCTCGATCGCCGAGAGCGTGTTTGCCGCCGGCGTATTGATGACGACGATTCCGGCATCCGTTGCGGCGTCCACGTCGATGGCGTCGACGCCGACGCCCGCGCGCGCCACGACGGCGAGCTTCGGCGCGAGGGCGAGCAACGCGCGATCGACCCGCGTCTCGGATCGCACGATGAGGCCGTCCGCTTCAGCGAGAGCTGCCGCCAACGACTCCGGTTTGCCCACACACGAGACGACGTCGACCTCGTGATCGCGCAAGACTGCAAGTCCGATGTCGGCAAAGGGCTCGGCGACGACGACCCGTGGCCGCTTGCCGTCCGTTGTGGAAAGACGCCGTCCGTTCAGAAGAAAGACCTCCGCTGGTAGGGAGGATGTTCTTTCGCGTTGATGCGATGTCGCCTACCGGAGCCCGCCAGTTGGCCATCCGGCCGTAAGCCGTGCGGCAAAGGTCGCAGGCTCCGCGCAGCCCGTAGACGGCAAGGAGCAAGCGTCAAGCAAGGTCAACCACCCGACCGGACGATGGAACGGTGATCGGATCAATTCTCGCCGGTATCGCCACCTTCGTATTGCTGGCGGCTGTGTCGCACTTGCGGCCGACGGCGTACAACAACTACGTTTTGCTCGCCGACGCCTTCCTCCATCATCGCGTCTGGATCGATTGGCCCGGCGAGTACATCGACGCGCTCTGGTTCCAAGGCCAGCGTTACATCATCGAGGCGCCACTCCCGGCGATCCTGCTCCTGCCGTTCGTTGCGATCTGGGGAACGTCGGCGAATCAAACGCTGCTCGCGGTCCTCCTCGCGTCGGTTGCCGTCGGCACGGCGTGGGAGATCGCGCGGCGGCTGCGCGTCCCGCTGCTCGCGCGCACGTGGTTGTGCGCCTTTTTGTTGCTCGGCACGGATCTCTTCTGGTGCGCGATGCTCGGCGACGTTTGGTTCATCGCGCACGTGAGCGCCGTCGCCTTCACCCTGCTCGCGCTCGTCGAACTCTTGGGAAAACGGCGGGCATGGCTGGTCGCGATCTACGCCGTCTGCGCGCTGGAATCGCGGTTTCCGCTCATTCTCGCGGTGCCGATGTACGCGCTGCTGCTCGGCACCGATCCGGCCGTCGACCGGCGTGCCCGCAAGCTCGTCGTCTTCGTCACGACGTTGTTGCCGTTTGCCGCGCTCTGGGTCTTGTATAACGAATTACGGTGGCACGTCCCCTACGATCTCGGATACACCGCGTGGTATCACCAAGACAGTGCCGGCGAGCCGACCGGATCGCCGTTCCGCCTCTCCTATTTCCCGTATCAGTTGCAATCGTTCTTCGTGCAGTACCCGCAGTTCATGCGCGGCTTCCCGTACGCGGTGCCCGGGTACGGCGGCCAGGCGCTGACGTGGACGAGCCCGGCGCTGGTGCTCGCCTTCTTTGCATGGCGCCCAAAACGTTGGGTCTTCGTGCTTTGGCTCGCGACGCTTGCGGTAGCGGCGCCGAGCTTCGTGTACTACGTCAACGGCTACGCCCAGTTCGGTATGCGCCACGCGCTCGACTTCGAGCCGTTCCTCTTCGTGCTGATGGCGCTCGGCATGCGTCGCGGTATGCCGTGGTTCGGGCAGGCGCTCTGCGCGTACTCGGTGCTGGTCGGTGCGTGGGGCGTCTGGTTCTGGTTGACCTTCTACCGGCCGCTTTGAGCGGCGTGCAGCATATCGAAAGCGTCGCGCAGGTTCGCCGCGTCGTGTACCGGCGCGCCGCAGAGCCTCCCGTGACAGAGATACGCGACCGGTGTCTGCGCCGCGAGGCCGCGTTCGCGCACGAGCGGGTCATCGGGTGCAAACGTAGCGGCGACCAAGAGCGGGTCGGGTAGACGCCGCGCGACCTCGCGAAAGGCGGATGTCGCTTGCGGCGCTCCCACGATGGTGACGCTCGATCCGCCGTAGAGTGCGCGCGCGACGGCGCTCGCGTACGGCGCGGCGAAGGTGCGATAGCCCGCATACCGCGGCACGAAGGCACGCAAGATGCGAAGTGCGCGATCGGTAGACGAGTCGTCTTGCAGGATCACGCCGAGGCGCAGGAGGGCGTTCGCGACCGTCGCGTTCTCCGGGAGCGGCGCCGCCGCGCTTACGAGTAAGCCCAGCGGTTCGTCGGTCACATGATCGGCGAGCGTATCGTCCGCTTGCGAAAAGACCAAGAGGATCGTCTGTGCGAGCGTCTTGGCGCGCGCGAGCAGCCGTGGTTCGCCGCAGACGTCGTAGGCGTCGAGCAGGGCACGCAGGTAGCTCGCCTGATCGGTCAATTGTCCACGCAACGTGGGCCGGCCGCCGGGCGGCAGAAAATGATAACAGAGGCCGTCTTCGTCGAGCAGTGAACCCGCGATCGTGTCGAGGGTCTGCAGTCCCTCGGCGACGAGCGCATCGTCGTCGAGTGCAGCGCCGGCAACCGTGAATGCGCCGCCGAGCGCGGCGCTCCAATTCGTGTACGAGGTGCGATCGATGTAGGGCGCAGCCATCGTGCGGCGCTGCTCGAGCGGGAGCGAGTAGTACGTCTCGTCGGCGTCCTGGCTTCCGGCGAAGAGGCCCGTCCGCGGATCGCGCAAGGTGGTGCGCACGTAGGCGATCGTCGAGACGAGCGTCTCGCGCAGCGAAGAGAGACCGAGCACGCGCCAAGCCCATGCGTAGAGCCGGATGAATCCCGCGTGATCTTCGGCCATCTTCTCGAAATGGGGAACCGACCAGTCGCGCGTCGTCGAGTAGCGGAAGAAGCCGCCCTCGATGTGATCGTACATACCGCCGCGCGCCATCGCACTCAGGGTCGCCGAGAGGATGCGCTCCAAGCGCGCGTCGTGCGTGCGCTCGTATTCGAGCGCGGTGAATTCCAAGACGTCGATGTGCGGAAACTTCGGTTCGCTGCCGAAGCCGCCGTAGTCTTCGTCGAACGCATCTTCGACCGAGGCGCGCGCGGTCCGCAGGATCGACTCGTCGATCTGCGCATTCGTGCGCTCCAGCGGCGCGGATGCGCGGCGCTCGCGGCGTTGCGCAATCGCCGCCGTGATCTCGTCGCGGCGGTTGCCGTACGCGTCGAGCACGATCTCGATGACCGAGCGCATCCCGTCGGGCGGCACGTAGGTCTGTGCCGTGAGGATCTCGCCGTCGGGTGCGAGGAAGGCGGTGGTTGGCCACCCACCCGCGTTGTAGCGGGCGTTGATGTCGGGGCGCTGATCGGCGTCGACGCGCACGGGGATGAAGGCCGCGTTGATCTTGTCGATGACGCCGGGATCGCTGTACGATGTCTCGTCCATCACGTGGCACCAGTGGCACCAGACGGCGCTCAACGAGAGCAACACCGGTTTGTCGGCCGCCCTCGCCTCGTCGAAGGCCTCGCGGCTCCAGGCACGCCACGCGATCTCGCCGGCCCGGTTGGGACGCGGGGAGAAATGGAATTCACTCATTCATCTTCACCCGTGGCGCCGCGCACGAACGAGGCGCCGTACAACAACAAGATGACCGTATAGACGGCCAGCACCGGGACCGCAGCGACCGAGCGAAAGAGCAGCACGATCGCAAAGGCTCCCGCGAAGGCGAGGCTGACCAGAGCAAACCGCAGGTGCGAGGTTCGGGTCATCGCGTAGACCTCGCGCTCGTAAAACGATCCCGCCCCGTCGCGCGCACGCCGCAGGGCGAGGGCAGCGCCCGCGGCCGCGCACCCGAGGCCGATCCAAGCCCACATGATCTTTCCCGGATACGCTATACTGGTCTCCAATGCCCGCCAAACGTCCGCGTCCCAAAGGCGACGATTCGCTTGCACGCTACAAGGCGATGCGCAACTTCTCGCAGACCCCCGAGCCCGCGGGGGCGCAGGCCAAAAAGCCGGGAAAGGCGCTGCGTTTCGTCGTGCAAATGCATCGTGCGACGCGCTTGCACTACGATTTTCGCTTGGAGGCAGACGGCGTCTTGAAATCCTGGGCGGTGCCGAAGGGGCCGTCGCTCGATCCGCACGACAAGCGGCTAGCGATGCACGTCGAGGATCATCCGTACGACTACCGCGACTTCGAAGGCATCATCCCGGAGAAGAATTATGGCGCCGGCGAAGTCATCGTCTGGGACGAAGGAACCTATCGCCTGCTCGAAGGCACGAGTACGACCGAACAGATCGCGCACGGCTCCCTGAAGTTCGAACTCGACGGAGACAAATTGCACGGCGCCTTCGCGCTGGTGCACATCAAAGGACGCGGAGGTGAGGAGAACGCGTGGCTCCTCATCAAGGAGCGCGACGAGTACGCCGATCCGAACTGGCACATCGAAGAGCACCCCGAATCCGTGAAGTCGGGGAAGACGCTGGCCGATATCGCCAGTGATCCCAAAGCACCGCACTGGAAGTCGAATCGCCCCAACGCGAAACTCCAAGCGGCGCGCGCCCCCAAACGCCAACCGCTCCCGACGGATCTCGCGCCGATGCTCGCGACGCTGGTGGCTGAACCGTTCGACGATCCGCAGTGGCTCTTCGAATTGAAATGGGACGGCTATCGCGCCATCGTCATCATCGACCACGACGAAACCCTGCACGTCGTCTCACGCAAAGGGAACGACTTTCTCACGAAATTTCCCGAGCTCAAGACGCTGCCCGACGCATTTTCGGAGCGCCCGCTGATCGTCGACGGCGAGATCGTCGTCCTCGATGCGCAGGGGCGTCCCTCGTTTCAGGCGTTACAGGAGCGATTGGATCGCTTCGGGCGCCGCGGGCTCTCAAAGGAGCCGATCACGTTGGTCGTCTTCGATGTGCTCTACGGAAACGGTCGCGACGTACGCGAGGAGCCGCTCGAACGGCGCAAAGCGATGCTCGAAGAGTTGCTCACCGGCGAGGGCGCGGTGATGTTGAGCAAACACGTCGTCGGCGAAGGGAAGCGGCTCTTCAGCCTCGCGCAAGCCAAAGGGCTCGAAGGCATCATCGGAAAGCGCCGCGATTCAGTCTACGTCGGCAGCCGTTCACGCGACTGGGTGAAGATCAAGACGCAACGCCGGCAAGAGGTCGTCATCGGCGGCTGGACGGAGGCGCGCGGCAGCCGCTCCCACTTCGGCGCCCTGATCGCCGGTGTGTACGACGGAGAGAACCTCGTGTACGCGGGATCGGTCGGAACGGGATTCGACCGTGAGCTGCTCGCCTCCATCGCCAAAAAACTCGGGCGCCTCGAACGCAAGACCACACCGTTCGTCTCCGAACCAAAGACGGCGACGCGCGCGCACTGGGTGACGCCGGAGCTCGTCGCCGAGGTAAGCTTCGCCGAGTGGACGCGCGACGGCCTCATGCGTCAGCCCGTCTTCATTGCCTTGCGCGCCGATAAAGATCCGCACGCCGTTCACCGCGAGCGCGAGTTGGGATGAAGCGCACCACGCAGACGGTCGAGATCGACGGGAAGACCTTGGTGCTCTCGAACCTCGACAAGGTGCTGTGGCCGCAAGACGGCATCACCAAAGGCGAGCTCATCGCCTACTACCGCGCCGTCGCGCCGTGGCTCCTTGCGCATCTGCAGGATCGTCCGCTGACGCTCGAACGGTATCCCAACGGCATCGAGGCGGCCTCGTTCTTCGAGAAGAACGCGCCGCGCGGATTTCCCACGTGGGCCCACACGGTCGCCGTCCCGAGCGAAAGCGGCCGGCGTGACGTCATCGACTTCGTCATCTGCAACGATGAGCCGACGCTCGTCTACCTCGCGAATTTGGCGGCGATCGTGCTGCACATCTGGACGTCGCGCGAAGGCTCGCTCGAATCGCCGGATTTCGTGTTGCTGGATCTCGATCCCGACGAGGAGTGCACACTCGCCACCTTAGGTCGGGTCGCGTTGCAATTTCGCGAGAGTCTTGCCGAAATCGGCATCGCCCCGCTGGTCAAGACGACCGGCGGCTACGGCTTGCATCTGGTCGTTCCCCTGATCGAAGGCTATTCGTACGAAGTTGCACGCGCGTTCGCCGAGTTGCTCGCGCACCACGTGCACGACCGGATGCCCGAACAGACGACGCTCTTGCGCATGCCCGCCAAGCGTCCGCGCGCGACGGTCTACCTCGATTACGTGCAGGTCGGAGAGGGCAAAACGCTGGTTGCTCCCTACGCCGTTCGAGCGCGGCCACAGGCCCCCGTCTCGATGCCCATTCCGTGGGAGCACGTCGAAGTCATGAGCCGCAGCCGCGCGCGTGACACCCAGGGCGCAATGCGGCGCTACACGATCGCCAACGTCCCCAAACTCTTAGCGCGCGACGGCGACCTGTGGAGCGGCAAGGGGTGGGTCCCCCAACGCCTCGAACCCGCTCTTGCGCTTGCCCGTAAGCGTTGGTAGTCGATAGCAAAAGTTATAACCTAGCCTAAAAGGGCTAGTTCTTGATGCGACCCGAATAGTGTGGCTCATGCTTCGTCTCCTCTCCTGGATCGCAGACGACCAGGGGCGCTTTCTCGCCGTCAGCCAGACGCTGCTCTTTGGTTTTGCGGCCTTGATCGTTGCCGGCACCGCGTCACGCCGTCTCGGCGCTGCGTTGTCGACTTGGCGCGGCAAGCTGCTCTTCATGGCGTTTGCGTTGCTGGTGATCGTCGGCGGCCGATGGCCGACGTTCTTCGTGCGTGATCCGCTCAATCAAGACGAAGCGCAGGCGCTGGCCCAAGCGATCACGGCGCTGCACAACCCGATTCCCTGGCTGGAATTCGACGGCAACACGTGCGGCCCGCTGAACACCTACGTGCTGACGTTGCCCGCGCTCTTCGGACAACACCTCACGTTTCTGTCGACCCGCATCATCACGATCTTGCTCGAATTCGGTGCGACGGTTGCACTCTATTTCTGTGCCGAGCTCACCTTCGACTCCGGCGTTGCGCGGATCGCCGTCGCCGCGCCCGTCGCCTTCTTCACGCTCTGCGTCACCGACGACCTCATGCACTATACCGGTGCGCACCTCTCCATCTTCCTGGGCATGCTCACGCTGCTCTGCATCTGCGTCGCCTACCGGCGCCGGTTTCGCGGAGCCTCGATGTTCTGGGTTGGGCTCGTCGCCGGGATGATGCCGTTTGCAAAGCTGCAATCGGTGCCGCTCGCCGGCGCGACGGTGGCCGTGGCCCTCGTCTCGCTCGCGACGACGCCGGATCTCGATCTCTCCGTGCGACTGCGCGGAGCTGCGCGACTCCTCATCGGCTTGCTCACCGCTCCGGCAATCCTTCTTGGTGCCGCTACGCTGGGCGGCAGCATCTACGACTTCTACGTCTCGTATATCTTGTCGTCGCTCGCGTACATTCTGTGGGAGTACCGGCCGATCACGTTCGTCACGGCGACGCCGGGCTTCGGACCGTTCTTCGACGGGCTCGTCGCCCTCTGTGCGCTCGCCGCGCTGCTTTTGGTGACGCGTTGGCGGCGGATCACGCCGGCGGCGCGCAACGCGTATGTCGCAGCCTTGATCGTGCTCGGCGGTGCGATCTGGACGATCTTTGCGCCTAAGCGCGGATCGATCAGCTATCTCCCGTTCGGTGTGATGCCTGCGTCGGTCGCGGGGGCGGCGGCCGTCGGCCTCATCGCCACCTGGTTTGGCGCGGCCGGAGATGCGCGTCTGCGCCGGACGGCACTCGCGGTTGCCTTCGTCGTGCTGTGCCTCGGCACCAATGCCGCGTTCACGCGGCCGCCCAATCCGCACCTCGATGCACTCGACGACTATCTCAACGGACCCCCCGATCCCGTCACCGCGATGGTTCAGCACTATATCACGCCCGGGCAGCGGCTCGCCGTCTGGGGATGGCGACCGCAATATGTCGTGGAGAGCGACACGCTGTTGGGGACGCGCGACTCGATCACCGCCTACCAGTTCGGACCGAGTCTGAATCCGTACTTGGATTATTTCCGGCAGCGGTACATCACCGACTTCGAGCGCAACAAGCCGGCGGGCTTCCTCGACTCCGGCCCCGATTCATTCGACTTCTCGGGGAAGGGGCAATTCGGTCATGAGATATTTCCGCAGCTCGACGCACTGATTCGGCGTGATTACCACCTGGTTGCATCGGTGAATTTCTTTCGGCTCTATCTGCGGAACGATCTGGCGTCGCTCGAGCCGCAGTCCGTATCGAGCACGCGCCGCTTGCCGTTGTAGAGGCGCTCTTCGCGCAGAGAGGAAATGGACGGACCGATGTTTGCGCGTCGGAGCACCCTCGAGGCGATCGCAGGGTGGCTAGCGTTTCTCGTACCGCTGGGTGTCTATACGGCGTGCCTCACGTCGAGCGTCTCATTTTGGGATACCGGAGAGATGGAGACGGTTCCCTACATCCTCGGAATCGCCCACCAGACCGGCTTTCCCGTCTTCGTGCTCATGGGCTGGCTCTTCAGCCATCTGCTTCCCTTTGGGACTGTTGCTTGGCGTCTCTCCTTTATGAGCGCTATTGCGATGGCGATTGCGGCACGCATGGTCTTTACGGCGCTGCGCGAGCTGGCGATCCCAGCCCCCGTCGCGCTCGCCGCGAGTTGGCTCTTCGCGTTCGGCGACATCGTGTGGGAGCGCGGGACGCGCACCGAGGTCCAGGCCTTCGCTACCATGTTCGCGGCGATCGGCTTCGCCTGCGCGATCCGCTGGTGCCGGAAAGCCGATCAACGCGCGCTCTACGGCTTGTTCTTATCGATCGGTCTCGGCCTCGCGACGCATCCGATCGAACTGATGCTCTTGCCGGGCTTCGCCGTCGTCATCCTGAGCCGGTTCGAAGAACTCACCGCGCGGCGTCTGCTAACCGGCCTTGCGCTTGCCGTCGCTCCACTGGTCACCTACGTGTACATCCCGCTGCGCGCGGCATACCTGCTCAACCATCACGTCGATCCGACGCTCTCGCTCGGCCT
This sequence comes from Candidatus Acidiferrales bacterium, assembly GCA_035503775.1. Taxonomy (GTDB): domain Bacteria; phylum Vulcanimicrobiota; class Vulcanimicrobiia; order Vulcanimicrobiales; family Vulcanimicrobiaceae; genus DATJTD01. Next base: position 6,005 of record DATJTD010000191.1, on the reverse strand, counting down.
GCCGCCGGGACGCCCCTTCTGGGACTACAACGACCCGTCGTCGCTGAGCAAGTTCTGGGATTACATCAATGGCGACAAAAGCGACGTGAACGCCGGGCTTGCCGGGATGCTCTCGATCTCACATTGGGGGGACGTGTGGTCGCAGTACGGTTCGACGCTGCTTGCGCAGTACGGCCCGGTAGCGATCGCGGCAGCGCTGGTCGGACTCGTGAGCTCGCTGCGCCGCTGGCCGATGATGACGGCGAGTTTGGCCCTGACGGCGTTGCTGCCGGTGCTCTTCGTTCTGAACTTCGACGAAGCAGATGTCGAACGGTATTTTCTGGCCTCGCTGTGGCTGTTCGCCGTCTTTGCAGGCGTCGGCGCCTACAGTGTCTTCGTGGGCCTCTTTGTTCGCAACCGCGCCGCCGGTTTGGGAGCGGCGACCTTGACGTTGTTGGGTGTCGTCGTGTGGCTCGCAACCATGAACCAAGGACTCTTCGGCCAGCGTGACGATCACGACGCCGACGCATTCCTGAAGCAGATGCGCGCGCTGACGCCGCCCAATGCCGTCATCGTTGCCAACTGGCTCACCGCACCGGCCATGGGCTACGCGGCCTACGTCGAGCACAGCTTCGGAGATCGCATCGTGGTCGCCGGCTGGCCGACCGACTATCAATCGTTCTATCCCAATTGGCTGCGGCGACGCCCCGTCTTTATCCGTGCCGAAAATCCGTTTCAGCTCAGCGTGCCGGGCCTGCAAGCATCGCTCGTCGATGCCGCCGCCGAGCTCTACGCCGTCACGCCGGTATCCCGCAAGGGCGCGCAAGCGCGAGAGGCACCGGTCCACGCCGCACTCGTTGTCCCGAGGTCCTAAACCGCCCGGCCGGTTTCACCCGGACGTATGGAGCTAGGTCGCACAGCGCGAAGGGTTGCTGCAACGAGAAAGGGGGTCCCCGCGGTGCCGCGCCGCGGGGCAGAGAGCGAATGCCGCACGCGATTTGGACGGGAGCCATCAACTTCGGGCTGGTCACGATCCCGGTGAAACTGCACACGGCCGTCCGAGCCAACGAGCTCCGGTTCAATTTCTTGCACAAGACCGACGAAGGGCGCATTCAGAACGTCCGCCGCTGCTCGGTCGATGGCGAGGAGGTGGCCTACGCCGATATCGTGCGCGGCTACGAGTACGAGAAGGGCAAATACGTCATCCTCACCGATGAGGATTTCGAGCGGGTCAACCCCGAGGCGACGCAGTCGGTCGACATCGTGGAATTCGTCGACCTCTCCGAGATCAACCCGATGTACTTCGACAAGCCGTACTATCTGGAGCCGGAGAAGCGCGGCCGTCACGCCTACGCACTTCTGCGCGAGGCGCTCAAAGAGTCGAATAAGGTTGGGATCGCCAAGGTCGTGATTCGCTCGCGCGAACACCTCGCCGCGCTCAAGCCCAACGGCGAGGCGCTGTTGCTCGAACTCATGCATTTTGCCGACGAGATCGTCGAGCAGTCAGACTTCGAGTTTCCCAAGGCGGAGAAGCCGGCTGAAGGCGAGATGAAAGTCGCCAAGATGCTCATCGATACGATGACGACCGAATTCGAGCCCGAGAAATTTCATGACGCCTATCGCGAGCAGTTGATGGCGATGATCGAGGCACGCGCGGCGGGCAAAGAGGTTCCCAAAGGCAAAGCCAAAGCGCCGCGCCGCGACAACGTCGTCAACCTCATGGACGTCTTGCAGCAGAGCCTCGACCAGTCCAAGAAGACGCGTGAGACCAAGACGAAGAAAACCCGCGCAAGCTGATCTCCCCTCTACCGGATCTCGTAGATGATGGTGACGCTCGCGCTCACGTCGACGGGCCCGGTTGAATCGATCTGCGTTGGCGTCGCATTGTTGGGAACGGCGGCCGCCATTCGCATCTGGGCCATCGGCACCGGCTCCGGAGGTATGTAGTTGTACCCGGTGCTGATCGTCTGCACGCGCACGAGGCGCACACCGGTGGCCGACGCGAGCGCCTCCGCATCGCGCTTGCCGTCGGCCGCTGCGGCTGCTAGCGCTTGCGCGTACGCCGCCCGCCGGTCTTTGAGATCGAAACTGACGTTGCCGACGCTGGTCACGCCGGCCGCGGTCGCCATGTCGATGAGCTTTCCGACGAGGTCGATCGGGCTCACGGTGACGGTGATCGAGCGCGTGGTGACGTAACCGTACCGTGGTTGGCGCTGCTCGGGCGGCAGATCGCGCGGCGGGTACGGGATGAATTCGACATCGTAGCTCGTCGTGCGCAGCGCGTCGGGCGGGAGTGCGAGGCCCGAGAGCCGTGCCTTGAAGGCCTGGTAAATATCGTTGTTCTTCGACGTGGAGGCCGTCGCGTTGTTGTCGCTGGTGATGATCTGCGCGTCGAGGCGCGCCTCATCGGGAGACTTCGAGATCAAGCCGTCGCCCGTGACGGTCAAGGTGGACTCGGTCTGGGGCGATCGAAAAATGACGGTGGCGGGATCGGCGAGCGCACGAAGCGGCGCAATCGTGAGCAGCAGGGCGGCGCAGAACGTGAACGTTCTCATGGTATGGCTCGCTTTCTAGACGGCTTGCGCGGCTTGGCGGCGCTGCGCGAGCAGGCCGAGCACGAGCGCAATGAAGACGAAGAATCCCGAGATGAGCGCCGGCCACGTCGGCCCGTAGAGGGCCAGCGCGCCGGTTGAGATCGTCGGCATGATGATCCCGGAGATGTTTTCGAGTGACGAGCCGACGCCGAGGATGGTGCCGCGCGCGCGTTCGGGTGCGGCGTCGGTCAAGAGGGTTGCAATCGTGGCATTGGTCACGGCCAAGCCGAGTGCAAAGAGCGTGATGACCAGCATGAGCATGAGGACGCTGTGCACGAGCGGCACCACTAAAAAGAAGGCGAGCGCGCTGCAGAAACCGACGTTTGAGGCGGGGCGCGTCCCCAGGTGCTCGGCGAGATTCCCCACGACGCCGAGCTGGATCAAGATGCTGATGATCCCGAACCCGCCGAAGAAATAGCTGGTCTCCGAAGGTCCGAAGCCAAACTGCGCTTGCAGCACGAGCGCAAACGACGAGAACCAGCCGTAGAGCCCCAGCGAATACGCGAGCTTCTGCACCAGCACACCGTTGACGCTGCGATCGCGGAGGTAACGAATGATGTCGGCGAACGACGCCGCTTTCTCTCGTTCCGCCTTCTTGGCGATCGATTCCGGGAGAAGGGCGATCGTGGCGATCAGGGTGACGACTTGGAGTGCGGCGGCAAGCAGAAATGGGGTTGCGTAGCCGTAGTGCGCCAGCAGCCAACCGCCGCTCGCCGGGCCGAGGACGATCCCGGCGGAGAAGGCGGCGCCGACGTAGCCGAAGGCGCGGGCGCGCTGCTCGGGCTCGACGCGGTCGGCGACATATGCTTGCGTGACGCTGATGTTTCCGCCGGAGATCCCTTCGATGATACGCGCGACGAAGACCCAGGCGAGTGTCGGGGCAAAGGCGAGCATCGTCCAGCCAATGGTTGCGCCGATCTGGCTGATGATGAGGACGCGTTTGCGTCCGATGCGATCGCTGACGTTTCCCCAGAGCGGCCCCGAGAGGAACTGACAGGCAGCGAAGACCGAGAAGAGCGCGCCGACCATGACCTTGGGTGCCCCAAAGTGCTGGACGAAATACGGCAAGATCGGAATCAAGATGCTGAATCCGAGGATGTCGATGAACGTAATGCCGAGGATCGGTAAGACTTTTGAGACCAAACTAGGCGCCTTTGAGTTTGAAGACTCTCCGGAAGAGCCGGTCGCGCAGCGGTTCGGGGAGCCGCGCGATCGGCAGCATGAAGCGTGCATCTCTGCCAATCAAATAGCGCGCCCGCGGGTTGCGCTCGAAGAGCGCCCGTTCAATGACGGCGGCGACGCGGTCGGCGGAGAGCCGCTGGTTCGCCCCCGCATTTGCGAGGCTGGCGAAATGTTCCATCGCCTCACGATACAGCGCGAATTTTTCAGGCGGCGCCTTCTCGAAGGCGGTGCGTGCGGCGTCGCCGGCACGCTGCCAAATCGGCGTCGCGATCTGACCCGGCTCGATGAGCGAGACGTGGATGCCCATCGGGAAGAGTTCGAGCCGCAGCGCGTCGCTGGCCGCTTCGAGTGCAAACTTCGAGGCGCTGTACGCGCCGTTGAACGGGACCGAGACTTTCCCGGCGATCGACGAAAGATTGACGATGCGCCCGCGACTTGCGCGCAGGAGCGGCAGAAAGGCGCGCGTCACCGCCATTGCACCGAAGAAGTTCACGTCGAACTGCCGGCGCAGATCTTCGTCCGAGATGATCTCGAGTGGTCCCGCGACGACGATGCCCGCGTTGTTCACGAGGCCCGTGAGTTGGGTCGTTCCGAGGCTTGCCTCGATCTGCCCGCGCGCGCTCTCGATGGCGGAGGGTTGTGTTACGTCGAGTTCGAGCGCCGTGATCTTCTCGCCACCGGCTTGCACGAGAGCGGCTCCGTCCTGCGGATTGCGCACGCCGGCGAAGACGCGCTCGCCGCGCTGCGCCAGGCGCAAGGCGGTGGCGCGGCCGATTCCGGTGGACGCACCGGTGATCAGGGTGCTCATGATGGCCTCTGCCCTTCGTTAGAAGACCGGGAACGAAGACGGTGACGAAGACGGGGCGGACGAGGGTGACGAAGATCGGGAACGGACGACGGTGGCGTTAGGCGTTAGTTGAAGCTGCGAACCGGTGCCTCGGCCGGGAGAATGCTCAGGTTGTGTCGCTCGCTACGACGCACGAGCGTGAGGTTGGTCGCGACGCCGACGGGGGCCTCGGTGAGCAGACGGTGCAGTTCGTCGATACCCTGGACGGTGCGTCCCCCCAATTCGATCAGAACATCTCCCGGCTCGACGCCGGCGAGTTGCGCGGGGCTCGCCTTCTCGACGCTGTTGACGATCACGGCGTGCGCGGTGGCGAGTTCCAACGCACGCACGAGACGCCGCGGGAGTTCGATGTCGCCGCCGGCGATGCCGAGATAGCCGCGCCGGATACGCCCGTCGCGCAAAAGAATCCCCGCAACGAATTTCGCCGTGTTGACGGCGATCGCAAACGAAACGCCTTGCGCGTAGGCGATGACGGCGGTGTTGACGCCGACGACTTCGCCGCGAGCGTTGACCAGCGGGCCACCGGAGTTTCCCGGATTCAGCGCGGCGTCAGTCTGGATGACGTTGTCGATGAGGCGTCCCGACTGCGAGCGCAGCGAACGCCCGGTGGCGCTGACGACGCCGGCCGTCACGGTCGTCTGCAATCCAAACGGGTTGCCGATGGCGATCACGAGTGTTCCGGGGCGCAGCGCCGCAGAGTCGCCGAGGTGTGCGGGAACAAGGTCCGGTGCGCTGATGCGCACGACGGCGAGATCGGTGTCCGGATCGTCGCCGATGACGGTAGCCTTGTAGCGCCGCCCATCCAAGAGCGCGACGTCTACATCGGTCGCACCGTGAACGACGTGACTATTCGTGAGGATGAAACCGTCTGGGGTGAAAACGAAACCAGAGCCGCTTCCTTGTCGGCCGCGCATAACTTCGATCTTGACGACCGACGGCGCCACGCGCTCCACGGCGCCGGTAACGGCCTGTGAATACGTATCTTCGAAATCAACCAGAGCATGCATGGTGGTCCTGTAACCACAGCGGCCGCCTGCGGGGTTTCAGGCGGGGTTCCGACACCGGGGCGCGAAGGCAGCGCGCCGCGCACGTACGCTCCATGCCCTGGTGGCGGAATTGGTAGACGCGCTGGTTTCAGGTACCAGTGGCCGCAAGGCTGTAGGGGTTCGAGTCCCTTCCAGGGCATGTTTTACGAGCCGGTGACGACGATCTTCGCGTTCATGAACGGATGGTACGTGCAGTAGTACGTGTAGGTGCCGGCCTTCGTAAACGTGTGCGTCCAGCTCTGGTGTTGGTCGAGGTTGCCGGAGTCGAAGCTTTTGTCGTTCGCGGTGACGGTGTGCGCGATCTCGTCGTCGTTGACGATGGTGACCGCGTCGCCGACGTGGATGTCGAGCTCTTGC
>DATJTD010000190.1:0-8033 GCA_035503775.1 Candidatus Acidiferrales bacterium | reverse complement strand
TAGCGCCGGGAAGAGCACCTTGGAGAACGTCCCCACGTAGATGACCGATTCGCTCTCGTCGAGCCCCTGGAGGGCCGGTATCGGCCGGGCGCCGTATCGATAGGCGCTGTCGTAGTCGTCTTCGAGGATGATCGTGCCGGTGCGTTGTGCCCAGCGCAGCAGTTCCAACCGACGGTGCAGCGGCATCGCCGCCCCTTTGGGATACTGGTGTGAGGGCGTGACGTAAACGAGTTTGACGGGAGCGCCGCTCGTCTCGAAGAGGCGTTCGACGATCATGCCGTCGGCGTCAACGGGAATCGGCACGACCTCGGCCCCCTGCGCGAGGAAGTTCTTGCAAGCCCCAAGATAGCCCGGTTCTTCGATGGCGACCCGGTCGTTGCGGTCGACCAAGACGCGCGTTGCGAGGTCCAGGGCCTGTTGCGATCCGCCGACCACGATCACGTTGAGTGCCGTGCAGCGCACCGCTCGGGCACGCGAAACATAGCCGGCGATCGACTGGCGCAACCGCACATAGCCCGCCGGGTCAGCCGTGTAATCCAGCATCGCAACGCTTGCCTCACAATGTGAGACAAGCAGTTTACGCCAAATGGCAATCGGAAATTGGTCGAACGCGGGACGCCCGTCACGGAAGTTGATGGAAGTCGCAGGGACCGTGGCTTCGAGCGGCGCCGCCTTGCGCAGACTCTGTGCAAACGAGGAGAGCGCCGGAACCTTGCGATTGCCGCCTTCAAGTGCTGTTGTCCGAACCGCACGGAGCAGTTCGTCCGGAAGGTGCCGGCTGACAAAGGTTCCTGATCCCGTGCGCGCCTGCAGATATCCCTCGCCGATCAGTTGGTCGAAGCTCAACATGACCGTCGCGCGTGAGACCGCGAGCGAATCCGCGAGCGTGCGAGTCGACGGAAGCCGGGTGCCCGGTGCGATGCGTCCGAGAAGAACCGCGCGCCGCAACTCGTCGTAGAGTTGTCGGTGAAGCGGCACCTCCGACCGGGGATCGAGGTTGATCGCGAGGTCCATGCGCCTCCCAAGTGGCCCGGTGCCGTTCGGCATAAATGGCCCTTGTGCGCGGACGCTTTCTCCCGCAGACTATCAACACAGTTGGCCTTTTGGACGCTCTCAGACGTCCATCTATCGACAGATGCGCGACCCCCATTGCGCAGCGAACCCGCTTGGCAGCAAGCGGGTTCTTCTGTGTTTTCGCATCAAGATCGTGCAAAGTTCGCGTTTTTTCTATCCATTATACAAACGAACAAGTCGAGCACGAAATCTTGCTCAAGAACAACATTCGCATTGCGCGCGATGCGGACTATAGTGATAGCACGCCGCTTTCGGCACGCTGCTGTTACTGGAGATGTCATGCTCGACGGAAAACGCTTGCGCCAGAATTGCTTGAATTTCTGGGAGCTACTCGCACTCAATATCGCCTTAATCTCACCCACGATGACCGCGGCATTGATCGTTCCGCTGATGTACGGAACGGCGGGCAATGCCGGTTGGCTCTCCTACGCCTTCGGCGCGGTCATGCTGATGTTCGTAGCACTGAGCTTGAATCAGTTCACGAAACGATCGGCCGGTACCGGGTCGATGTACGCCTACGCGGTGCGCGGCCTCGGGCCGACTACGGGGGCGCTTGCCGGCTGGTGCTTGATCTGGGCGTATACGTTCATCGGCACGGCGGGCATGACCGGATTCACGACCTTCGCCCAGCAGTTGCTCGGTATGGTCAACGTCAATGTGCCGGCGATCTTGTGTTTTGCCGTCTGCGGTGCCCTCGCGTGGTTCCTGGCATATCGCGACATCCAGCTCTCGACGATCCTGATGCTCGGCCTCGAAGCGATCTCGGTGACGCTGATTCTGATCCTCATCGGTATCGCACTCACCGCCCACGGCTTCGCACCGGATACCGATCAGATCGCGCTCAAAGGCTTCTCGTTCTCGAATCTCGGCCTCGGCGTCGTGGTCGCCATCTTCAGTTTGGTCGGCTTCGAATGTGCGACACAGTTCGGACATGAGGCGAAGAACCCAACCAAGACCATTCCGCGCGCGGTGATTTGGAGTCTCGTCGTTACCGGTCTGTTCTTCGTGCTGGTCACCTACACCGAGACGATGGCGCTCAAGAACAACAAGCCGACGTTGGATCAGCTGACCGCCCCGCTCACGACGCTGTCGATGGCGCTCAAAGTTGGTTGGCTTGCACCGCTGATCGATGCCGGCGCGATGGTGAGTTTCTTCTCGCTCGCGGCATCGTGCATGAACGCCGGCGCGCGGCTCATCTACGCGATGGGACAACAGGGGATCTTCCACGAGCGCACCGGCGTCCCACACAAGAGCTTCGGTACGCCGCACATCGCGCTGACGGTCATGCTGGCGCTCGAGTTCCTCATTCCGACGGGCATGATTCTGGGCAAAGTGCAAGTCACCGACGCGTTCAACGACGCTGGTACCTTCGGCGCCTTCGGATTCCTCGGCGGTTACTTTTTCATCTGCATCGCTGCGCCGATGTATCTGAAGAAGATCGGCGAACTCAAGGCGCCCGACATCGCGCTTGCCGCGGCGGCCGTCCTGCTCTTGCTCGTGCCGGCGGTCGGTAGCGTCTATCCGGTCCCCTCGCCGCCGCTCAACATGTTCCCGTATATCTTCCTATCGTACTTCGCGCTCGGCTTCGTCTGGTTCATGGCGTTGAAATTGCGCCAGGAACGCGAGCTCTCGCGTCCGTCGGTTGCAATTGAAGAACTGTTGAAGTCGGCGTAGGGATCTCCAATAGGATGTGCGGCGGCCGCGTGCAACGGTCGTCGCGGTGAAAGCATTTCTCTGGTATGCCCTCGCGGCGGTTTTGGAGATCGGCGGATGCTACGCCGTCTGGCTCTGGCTGCGGGAGGGGCGCAACGGGTGGATCTTCGTCCCCCTTGCGCTCCTCTCGCTCGTGCTCTTCGCCGCAACCTTGACCCGCGTCGACGTGGCTCTCGCCGGCCGCGCCTACGCGGCCTACGGGGGCGTCTACGTCGTCGCCTCACTGCTCTGGCTGATCGCCGCCGAAAGCCGAATTCCCGACGGCTGGGACGTCTTAGGGGTCGGTATCTGCCTGGTCGGCTCGGCAATCATCGTGCTCGCCCCGCACGGCGCTCGCTAGCAAGACGGGAGCTTTTGCCTAGGAGCGCGTAGGCGTCGATCATGACCGTCGCTCCCCTCGCGGACGGCATCGTCGAGCGCGCCGTCGCGCTCCGCCGCGAGATCCACCTGCACCCCGAACTCGGTTTCGAAGAGGAACGCACTGCCGCTATCGTCGAGCGTGAGCTCGATGCGCTCGGCATCGAACACCGGCGCCTCGCGAAGACAGGGGTGGTAGGCCTCATCGTCGGCGCGATCCCCGGCCGCGTTGCCGGTCTGCGTGCCGACATGGATGCGCTTCCAATCACCGAGAATTCCGGTGAGCCGTTTTCTTCCCAGGTCCCCGGCAAGATGCACGCGTGCGGCCACGACGCGCACACCGCGATGTTACTGGGCGCCGCGCGCGAATTGCACGAGCAGCGAGCGAGCTTGCATGGCACGGTCGTCCTCTTGTTCCAACCGGCCGAAGAAGGCCCGGGTGGGGCGCTCCCGATGATCGAGGCGGGGGCAATGGACGATCCCAAGATCGATGCCGTCGCGATGCTCCACGTCGATGCGCGGATTCCGACGGGATCGATCGGCCTGCGTGCCGGCGCGGTAAACGCCGCAGCCGACGAGTTTTACATCACGATTGCAGGCATTGGCGGACACGGCGCGGCGCCGCACAAAGCCGTCGACGTCATCCCCTGCGCGGCCGCGACGGTGCTCGCGCTGCAGAACATCGCCGCGCGCGAGACCGATCCGCTGGAGAGCATCGTGGTGACGATCGGAACGATCGAGGGCGGCTACCGCAACAACGTGATCGCCGATCGGGTGCGGATGTCGGGGACCTTTCGTACGCAAAATCCGGAGATTCGCGAGAAACTCGAAGGCCGGGCGCGCCGCATCGTGGACGGCGTGGCCGAGGCCTACAACGCGCACGCGCAGCTCGAAGTGCGCTACGGGTATCCGGCCGTCATCAACGACGCCGCGCTCACGCACGGATTTGCCGAGGTCATCGAGCGGCGGGGTGATATCGCGCTCGCGAGCCCGCCGCCGACGATGGGCGGTGAGGACTTCGCGTATTTTGCGCAGCGGGCTCCGGGGCTCATGATTCGCCTCGGGGTGCGCAATGAGGCGGCCGGGATCGTCCACTACCCGCACAGCCCGGAATTTCGCGTCGACGAAGCGGCGATTCCGGTCGGTATCGCGACCTTGGTCGCCTTTGCGCGCAGCGTCGGAGCCGGCGAGATTGCCGGAGGCGACCGCTAGCGCCGGTCGTGCAAGCACCGGCCGGCGCGGGACGCATCGTCTGTAGCCAAGATCTCGACGTCCCGTCGGAACGCGCGTTTGCCTTGCTGTGCGAGATCGATCGCTGGCCGGTCTGGATGTCGTTCGTGCGAAGCGCGCGCCTCGCCGACCCCGCAGCGCCGCTCGGAACGGCGGCGGAGATCATCGTCGAGTCGACGATTCCCGGGGACGACGACGGGGTCTTCGAAGTGGAGCACTTCATCGCCGGCCACGTGCTCGCGCTCGTCGGTTTATACTCCGTACGACGGAGAATCGACTTTCGGGTCGAAGGCTTGGGCCTGCGCTCACGTCTGGTCGTCCGGCTCGACTATCCGGCGTACGGCGGAATCGTGGGCAGCCTCTTAGACCAAGTGACGGCTCGCCCGCGTCTGGGTCGCGACCTTGCCGCCTCGCTCGTCCACTTCAAGGGCCTAGTCGAGGGCGACGGCGCCGCGCTGGGACTGGACGACCTGTGAGAAGCATTCGACGCCGACGGCCCTTTTTCGTATACTAAGGTGAAGAGCGGGTATAACCCGACGCCCTTGGATTAGGAGAAAAGCGTGCCCCTGTACGACTACCGCTGCGAGACCTGTGAGAAAGTCTCCGAGATTCGCCACGGCTTCGACGAGCAGGCCGGCCCCTGTGCCCACTGCGGCGGCCATTTGGTGCGCCAGTTCCACGCAGCGCCCATCGTCTTCAAAGGCTCCGGATTCTATGTGACCGACTCGCGCTCGTCTTCGAGCCCCTCGAGCACGACATCCGAGAAGCCCGCAGAGACGAAGCCCACCTCGACCGATACCAGTTCGAGCACGACCCCGCCGAGTTCGGGTCCGTCGCCCAAAGGCGAGGCGGCGGCCTGAGCGGCCTCGCGCTCGCAGCCGTCGTCATCGGCGGAGCCGCCTGCGCCTCGCTGCTCTTTGTTCTCATTGGAGTGGTGCGCCTGGTGCGGCCGGTTCGCGTGCTCGCGGTGAAGGTGGATCACGTACGCGCGGCGCCGCTCTTCGAAGCCGCGCGCACGGCGCCGGCGACGCTCGAGCGATTCAACGCGCAGCTCCAGCGGTGCGAGGCCTTACTTTTGCGTGCGCGCGCCTCGCTCGATCAGATGAACCGCAGCCTCGCCACGGCGCGGGCGGCCGTCAGTGCGCTGGGGAGATTCCTGCGTGTGTGCCGGGACGTTGTAAACCCCGCCAGTCGCGCTCGAAATCCGGGTAACTGATCGCCACGCACGCCGCCTCATCGACGGCGTGCGGACCGGTCGGTGCAGCCATTGCAGCAATCGCCATCGCGATCCGGTGATCGTCGAAGGACTCCAGCGTCGCCTCAGGCGGCTGCGCGCTGCCGCCGGTGACGTCGAGGCCGTCGTCGTGTTCGGTGACCTCGATCCCGCAGGCGCGCAGGGTCTTGGCCATCGCGCTCAGGCGATCGGACTCTTTGGCGCGGAGGTCGGCGGCATCGCGGATGCGGGTGGTTCCTCCTGCGTGAGCGGCAGCGACGGCAGCGATTGGGATTTCGTCGATCGCGCGCACGACCAGATCTCCGTCGATCGTCGTTGCGTGGAGTTCTCCGTAGCGCACGCTGATGTCGGCGACCGGCTCGCCGTCGACGTCCCGCCGGTTACGCAACGTGATCGCGGCGCCCATCGCTTGGAGGATGTCGAGAATGCCCGTGCGCGTCGAGTTCACGCCGACGTCACGCAAAAGCACGTCGCTTTCGGGCGTGATCGCTGCGGCCACCATGAAGAAGGCGGCGGCCGAGATGTCGGCGGGAACGCGCACGCGCTGCGCCGTCAGCTCTCCGGGTTCGAGCACGATCGTCTTTCCGTCGAAGACGATCATCCGGCCGAAGTGCCGCAGCATGCGTTCGGTGTGATCGCGCGACGAGGCGTCGCCCGTGACGCGCACGGGGCCGCGCGCCCGGAGGTTTGCCAGCAAGATCGCCGACTTGACTTGCGCCGAGGGCATCTCGAGAGCGAACTCGCCGCCGGGGAGATCGTCGATGCCGTGTACGGTGACGGGGAGCTTACCGTTGTTCGTCTCGACGGCAATGCCCATCGCGCGTAGCGGTCGTGCGATGCGTTCCATCGGACGCCGGCGCAGCGAGGCGTCGCCGTCGAAGGTTACGGTGAGGCCCTGGCCGGCGCATAAACCCATCATGAGGCGCGAGGTCGTCCCGGAATTCGCCGCGTCGATCGTGTGTGAGGGATTGTGCAAGCCGGTGCTGGTGATCTCGATCGTCTCACCGCGATCGTCGACTCGCGCCCCGAGGGCAGCGACGGCATCGCGCGTCGTCAGAACATCCGCGCCGCGATTGGGGTGCTCCACACGGGTCGTCCCGCGGGCCACCGCGGCGAACATGAGTGCCCGGTGTGAGATGGACTTGTCGCCGGCGACGCGGACCTCGCCGCGCAGCGGCCCCGCCTCAAAGACCGTCATGCGTACGTGGTAGGGAAGGAGGGACTCGAACCCACACGAGCGCTAGCCCGGTCGCTTTTGAGGCGACTGCGTCTACCATTCCGCCACTTCCCCACGCTTGCCACGAACCGCCGTCTTCGCGCCCGCGGAGGACTGCCCTTGCTCGCTGTCACTTTGATCCGGCCACGCCGCTCTTGGTACGTCGCGCCCCCGGAGTACACGAAGTCATCGTGATGAAGCCGGCCAGTACGAACGCGCTACCACCGCGGCAACGGGGTCAGCGAATTGATACCGCTCGACGGAAGCGTGCGGATCGCAATGTCTCCTGTAGCGCTTTTCAGTCGCCGAGCGGGAGGCATGGAGGGATTGCTCGGATAGGTCTTCCCATCGTAGCGGAGCTCCGCCTCGTAGCCGGGTTGAGCGCCTCCTCCTTGGACCCAAACTGCTATCGAACGCCAGCCATGTGATGTGCTCGGTAACACGAGAATAGGAGGCCTAGAGATCGTGATATGCGTTATGGTTTGCCATGATGTGCCATGGTCGGCGAGAATGAGAGTACGGCACCCTCCTGTTCCACACCAACTCGGGCCGGCTAAATAGACGATAGCTTCGGGAGGTCCACCGACATGGAGATGCCGGAAAGCCAAAGCGTATCGCGCCGTTCCCGAGTCATCCAATTTCTGAAGCGTACGTCGAATCGAGAGTTCCCGCGCCGAAAAACGTCGCGTGGGAATTCCTTGAGATTTGGCAGGGCAACTGATCGTCGAGAGACACAGGCAGAATATTCCAGCCACCGCTACAGTACGATGCAAACCGGTCAATTTGGAAAGGGAGGATTGACGAGATGATGATCCCGATGGGGCGCGATCACTGTCCCTGGCTCCAAACCAGCTCAAATTCAAGGCCGCTCAAACCGTGATGCTCATACGCCTTTTTAAAATCGTTTGTGTAAGGTACAAGCCCTTCGGAAACATAAAAGGCGGACAGTCGCTCCTGAGGTATACTGAAGACGCTCGTAGCCGGTAAGTTTGCCTTGTCGAATACGCCTTTGCGAATAAACCGTTTTTGAGCATCGTCAAATTCTGACCGTTCGTAGTCGAGGCAATCGGCCAGTATCATCAAATTGAAGTAGAAGAAAAGTTGGCCTTCAATGACCATAGGCAACAGTTCGCCCGCTTCCTCCAAAATGGGACGCAGTGCGTTTCTTGCAACCGCATCTACGGCGAAGCACCCGGGCTCAGCAAGCAA
>DATJTD010000189.1:0-10518 GCA_035503775.1 Candidatus Acidiferrales bacterium | reverse complement strand
GATAACCTCGGACGAAGCGCTGGCGATTTTGCTTGCGCACTATCGCGCTAAGTCCCCGGAGTAGTTCTGTAAGGTCGATTCGGACGACCTAGACTGTGTGGGCCGGAACGGTGCGCTTGGGCGACATTTTTGAAATACAGGCGTTATCGGGTGGGGTTTATGCGCTTCGCGCGGAGCTGACGGAGCCGGTGCCCCGGCCCGCGGAAGGTGGGGGGAAACATGGTTTGTGTCGAAGCTGTTACGATGCGCAAGGTGAGCGTGCCCGTGGTCGATCCCGAAGCGGAAGCTCGTCGGCGCGCGGTGGACAGCGCTATCGGGACGTCGCGTATCGAAGGCCTGGAGGTGAGCCCAGCGGCTCGCGAGATCTTCGAGCGTTACGCGGCGGGCGAGATCACCCTGGAGGAAATGGGCGCGGCGATCGACGCTATCGAGCGCTAACTAGGGTGGCGGAAGACCCGTACGTCTATCCGGGGACGACTGTGTTGAAAAATTTGGCGGGCCTTCGCGATGCGGAGGCTCTGCGCGCATTCGAAACCGATAGCGTGACGCGCCGCGTAGTTGAACTCCAAATCCGGCCGGTCGAGGGACATTTCGACCGAGTGCATTTGGAAAAGGTTCATAAGTATCTATTCCAGGACGTCTTTGAATGGGCCGGTGAAACGCGCACCGTCGATATAGCAAAGCCCGGCTCGGCGTACTTCGCATTCGTTGCGCACATCAATCCTGGGTTGGACGATTTGTTTCGGAAGCTACGGAATGAACGAGCCCTAGCCGGTGCGGCGACTAAGGACGGTACTGTGACCGAGACGATCACGTACCGGCAAGAGTGGAGTGCTTACAACGCAGCGCAGTCGAACGAGAAGGCGCGTGTAGCCGAACTATTGCGAGACCTTTGCTCCATAATCGACAATCCGGTGCAGCAGCGCGGACGTCCTCGTCTTGCTCTCGCCGACGCAATCTTTTGCGCGACGATGAAGGTCTACAGCGGAATGTCGGCCCGCCGTGCTACGAGCGACCTTCGCGAGTTTGCGAAACGCGGCTTGATTGACAAAGCGCCACACTATAACTCCGTGATTAACGCGCTAGAGAACCCTGACCTAACGCCGTTCCTTCGGCGATTGATCGAAGAGAGCGCCGCACCTCTCGCCGCAGTAGAAACGGACTTCGCTGCCGACAGTAGCGGGTTTTCCACGAACATCTATGCGCGCTGGTTCAACGCAAAGTACGGTCGCGAAATGACCTATAATTTTTGGCTCAAGGCTCACGTGATGGTCGGGACACGGACGAATGTGATAACAGCCGTAGAGGTTACCGATCATCGGACAAACGATTCGCCAATGCTTCCCACGCTTCTCCAGTCATCTGCGAAGCGTTTTGCCATGAAACGCGTATCCGCTGATAAGGGCTATCTCGCGGACTCAAACGTGCAAGCGATAGCGGCGCACGGAGCGGAAGCGTTCATCGCGCCGAAGGTGTCAACGGTACTAAACCGCCCCATTGACGCTAGCCGTAAGAAGTCCGAAACCTGGGATCGGATGCTTCACTACTACCACTACCGCAAGGACGATTTTCTTCGCCACTATCATCGGCGCTCGAACGTCGAAACGACGTTCCATATGATTAAGGCGAAATTCGGAAGCCGTATCCGCTCGAAGAGCGCGACGGCGATGGTGAACGAGGTCTTGTGCAAGGTGCTGTGCCATAACCTGTGTGTCTTGGTGCAGTCCATCTACGAACTTGGAATCGAGGCGACGTTCTGGACTGCATCCTGACAGCCATAGCAAAGAGCGGCAAAAGGCAGCATCGCTGATTGGACCGAAGGCAACTGCTATGACGCAGCCGCTGAACATCGACACCATCTTGGCCGAATTCTCAGCTAGCGACACCGCCTGGGTCATCATTGATGTGGTGTCCGGCGCAAGACTTAACGTGCCATCGCCTGACTATCCCGGAACCGATGTCATTCGCTTTTTCCTCTCACGGGATGACGCTGACCGGTTCCTGAGTAAAGTTATCGAAGCCGCGCCTAAGCTCCGCGAGGCGGTTCTTGTAGCGGTCCCCGTTCCTCTGATACGGACAGCCACTGCTATTGCAGCCGAGCGCAAGGGCGGCGCAAAGATCGGCTTTGTCGTCCACTCGCCGAACGAAGTCTTCGAGGCTTACGGCAACTAGGTCACCTCTGCCCACAAAATCGGGCCGCTGCCCATAAAAGAGCCCGGGAAGGCGACTTTATGGGCAAAGCCGCTGGAGGGTTACGAAGTCGTCGACGATCCGAGTGGTCCCGCGGCTCCAGCGCCGTCGGCACTCGAAGACGGCGAGGGCGTCTGCCTTCACGAAAACGTCGAGCCGTACGAGGATCAGCCGGGCGTCAGCGTCTGCATAGATTGCGAAGCCGAGTTCTCCGTGCCGCTTGGAGACGACACCACCGAGGCGGCGTGATGGGCGGGGAGACCTCGGCTTTGTGCCGGGGTCTCGCCCCCTTGGGCGACGAGGCCGACGTGCTGCAAGCCCTCGGGCGGAACGTCAGCGAAGCGGTCGCCGAAGGTCATCGAGCTACGTGCTGTTTCGAGGTCTTCGAGTGTGCGCGGTGTAGTGCTTGGGCTGCGCAGTCGCGACTGTTGTGGCTATGCTCGGAGCATGAGCGGCGGTGAAGACGATGTGACGTCGTCGAAATGCAACTTGCCGTTCGACGAGCGCGTGAATAGCATGAGAAGAAGGGACTCAAATCGTGTCGTCGCGAGACGCTTTGCACGCGTTGTGAGGGAGGACTTTTGTCGCTAATGTTGAATATGATGGGGATGGAAACGCGCTCAGGAGTACGCCCCACGGAGCGAGAGGCGCTGGATGAAGCGCAGGCGATCCTTGCTGCCCAGGGCCTTACGATGACGCCGTTCGCGCTGGAAGTAAACGAACGCGTTGTTTCGGGCGAGATCACTTCGGAGGAAGCGCTCGCTATCATCGTCGCGCACTATCGCGCCGGATACCCGCAATAGCATTTAACCTAGCCGGGCGTCGCTGAGGTGGCGGAGGATCCGTATTGTTATCCCGGGACGACTGTCCTGCGGAACAAGTTTGGCATACGCGATCAGGCGGAGCTAACACGAGTCGAAGGCGACGTGGTGGGCACGCAGCTTCGGCTGCTGCTTAAGCGCGGCGTTCCGGGCGACCTCAGCCCCGCGTGGCACAAACGGATTCATCGGGAATTATTCGGCGAGCTCTATCCGTTTGCCGGCGAATATCGCGAGACGCACATCGCAAAGATCGGCGAAGCTCCGTACGCGAGCCCCGCGTATCTCGAGACGAATGCCGAGCAGATATTTCGAGAGCTTTCGAAGAGTGCGGTGCTCCACGAGGATTCGCCCGAGCGCTTTCGCCGAGAGCTTGCCAGAGTAATGGGCGACGTGCACGTGCTTCATCCGTTCCGTGAAGGCAACACGCGGACGTTGCAGGTGGCGATGCGTGAGATCGGTGCACGCGCGGGACACCGCCTTGATTGGGCGCGGATGGACCCGTTGATACTGCGGCGTGCGGGTACCGCCGCCGCCTATGGCAACTATCTACCATACGAACGAATCCTCGAAACGGTGATGCCGAGCGAGGCGCGGCTAGCGTTTCTCGAAGAAGCGAAATCCACCATGCACGCCGCGCAGACGACGGCTTTGACGCGGCCCATGCGCGAGCAGGTCGTGTCACCCGGGGATGCCCTTCGCGGGCGCGTGATCGTCGCGAGCGATCGGTATGTCGCAATCGCCACGGGGCCGGAATCCTTTGCGGTCCTGGAGCGGAGTAAGTTGTCGGGAAGCGTGAGCGTCGGCGAGAATGTGAAGGCGCGAATTGGGGTGACTGAGATCGTCGTGGAGTCGCGCGCGCACGAAGGTCCTAGTCGGGGGCATCGCCAGTAGGAGGGACTCTGGCCGCACCTCGTTGTCTTCAACGCTTCGGTGCGCCAGCCGCAGTATGCGGCTTCAACGGCGAGCCACTCCTTCGGAAATTGCCTGACGTGCTCGCGGGCGTACTTCGGACATTGCTGATTTCGCGTCAAGTTGTGGAGCTGCATGGCCGCTCGTGAAGGGCGTACCGCATAATCGATTCGACGACAAGATATTTCAGTGCTTCCGTTACCCGTCGGGGTTTACGGGCCTCGCACGGAGGCAACGAAGCCGGCGTACCGGCACGCGAAAATGGGGGAAACGTAATGTTTGTCGAAGCTTCTATGATGCGCAAAGTGAGCGTGCCCGTAGTTGGCCCCGAAGCGGAAGTTCGTCGGCGCGCGGTGGACAACGCCATCGGCACTTCGCGTATCGAAGGTTTGGAGGCGAGCCCAGCAGCTCGCGAGATTTTTGAACGTTACGCGGCGGGCGAGATCACCCTGGAGGAAATGGGCGCGGCGGTCGACGCTATCGAGCCCTAAGCGCAGTTCGTTCGCCCTCGTGCGGGTTAGCCGCAATACGCGGCTTCAGCGGCAAGCCACGACTTCGGAAATTCCTTGATGGGCTCGCGCACGTACTTCGGATATTGCTCGTCGCGTGTCAGACTGAAGCTCGTGCCGCTGACAGACGAGCCGGCGTTTCAGGATTGCGTCCGGAAACATCTGCCTAAGTGTCCGGGGACGTGGTTGGCGGACCAACGTCGGAGATTGCTGAGTCGCGTCCAGACTGGTCGTGACTTTTAGCGGCGCCGGTGATGGTGGCGTTTGGTGTCGTCGCTCACGTTTTCGATGCCCGAATCTTGGCGGCTCGCGAGCTGTCGCTCGTTGAGCCGTTGCACGTTCTCGGATAGAGATAGTACGATGTCGTCGACGTCGGCTTCAAGAACGTCGTCGCTAAAGGCCGGTCGGTAGCGTTCCGCGAGAGACGCGAGATCAGAAGTGAAGGCGCGTAGACGCTTGAGCAGCGGCGGCGAAATTGCGGAGGGATGCACCCGCGCGATGAAATCAAGATCATAGAGATCACGAGCCTTCGTCCGGGGACGATCTCCGTCGTGTGCGGCGGCAAGTTTCTGATCGAGGATGCGCGGCAATGTGGCAACGCGGATGCCGTCAACGACGACGACCTCGCTGTCGGGCGCCGGCGTCCGGTACGAGATTTCAATGCGCAGCGAACGAGTCAAGCTCGCGTCGGGCGTATATAAGACGCGAAGCCGTGTCACGGTTTCGGTGTCTTTGGCGACTGTTATTCTTTCGATCGGCAACTCGGGAGGCGCCGCAGCGTGAATTCGGCCCAGTAGCATGCCCGGCTTGCGTGCAGAGTCGAAATCGAGATCCTCGGATGGGCGATCGAGGCCGTACGCTACTCGAAGCGCGGTGCCGCCTTTTAGGACGAGCGGTGGTTCATGGGCGATGCCGGCGAGCACCGCGCGCATAAAGCGTTCATGTTGCTCGTCCACCTATTCCGTACGGTTCGCCGCGATCCAAGTATCGACAAGAGCCTGCAACCCGGGCCGCAGGCGGCTTCGGGCTCGCTCGAGCAACGTGAAAACACGTCGCTGGTCGGGGACCTCAGGCATCCACTCGTCGAGGACGACGTGGTTTGCACGCTCTCCGCGCAGGAGCGAGCCGAGAACGAGGTCGGCGACTGCGCGGACATGATCGGCGGCGTAGACCGGGCCGGCTGGATGAGCGATGCCGAGGCGGTCCAGGGCTGCCGAGCAATCGTAAATGCCTGCCTCGCCGAGCAGCAACGAGGTATCGGTTGGTTGCCCGTCACCCGCGAGGAACGTCCGAGGCGTGCGCGTGCGTGGCCGAAGGAAGGTTTGCTCATAGTGCCAGTCGCCCGAAGTACCGTCGGCGGGGAGATTGAGGGCGACGACGCCGCTAAGGTACTTCGTCGGGCTGGTCGCCGGAATCGTGAGCGGGCTCATGGCGCTATTATAGCGTACCGGGAGCGCGCGGTCATGCCTGAAACGGCTTCGGAAACGTTCCAGGGTGCGGCGGTATGATCGGGTAGCTTAGCCTTTTGCCGGATTGTTGCTACCAGGATCACGCAGCGCGGAAACGCCGATGGGACGGTCGATTGCAAGTCACTAGAAGCAAAGCGCAGTTCGTTCGCCCTCGCGCGGGTTAGCCGCAATAGGCGGCTTCAGCGGCAAGCCACGACTTCGGAAATTCCTTGATGTGCTCGCGCACGTACTTCGGATATTGCTCGTCGCGCGTCAGGACGTAGAGCTGCATGGCCGCTCGTGAAGCTCGCCAGGCGTAGCCGATCGACGACCAAATTTCGAAGGCGCTTTGAAGATACGGCGTGGCGAGGGGCGCCTTTTCCTGCGATTGCGCAAAGACGGTGCCGTGTGCGTACTTCTCGTGCGCGGTGACGCGCGGGTCGGAGGCCGCCACGAAGGTTGGGTCCATGGGACGCACGATTCGACGGTAGAGATCGAGACAGAGCTGCGCTTGGCCGGGTTTAACGGGCGCCATCACTTCGGCGAGGCTGAGCAGCGCCCAGCGTTCTTCGCCGCGAAGATCCGTCCACGGAATCTTGGACGAGAGTCGCATGGCGTTGTCGATCTCCTCAGCGTGCATGAGATTCTCGCCGAGTTCGCGCGAGAGATAGGCGCGATCAAGCGATGCGAGCATCTCCCACGCGGGAGCGGGCGCGATCGCCCCGGCAACGCGAAAATTGCGAAACGCACCGAGCGTGTTGCCGGAGATGGCTTCCGTCCAACCGAGGCAGCGGTACACATGGTAATGATCGAGCGCGACGTCGTCGGTCCACGGAAGCGTCTCCGCTCGGCAACTGACGATCTCGTATGCGTCGGGCAAAAACAGGTCCGTCACGAGCACCGCAAGGTTGTAGAGTATTGGGCCCTCGAGGCCGACATAACGCGTCTCGAACTTCTCAAGATGTTTGAGCGCGCTCAGGAGGTACCAGACTTGCATGCGGTAGTCACCCTGACTTGCGGCAATGAGGCCGGCGAGATTCAAGGCGCGTGCGTGAATCGCAAGATCGGGACAGAACGCCTGCAAGACAAGTTCCTTCGCCTCGGCGAGTTTTCGGTGGGACCAGGCGTTGCGAGCTTCGTAAAACGCGAGCTCGGCGAGTGCTTCGGGGTCCGCAGAGGAGATCGCGTGAACCCGACCGTCGGCTTCGGCGGCTTCGGCACGATCGCGATCACCGGCGCGACCGAGAGCTGCCGACAACTGCAAATGGTAAAACGCCTTTGCGGCGTGGTTGTCGTCGTCGCCGGGCGGGAACGCTTCGAGCGTCTCGATTGCTTCGGTGATGCGGCTCATGCGCAGGTACGCTTGCGCGCGCAGGGTCGCGGGTACGCAGCCGACATGCCGGTGCAGGGCACCGAGGCAGTCGCTATAGCGTGCGGCATCGAAGTACGCGCGCGCGGTCGCGATCGGAGCAAGTCGCGGTTGAAGCTGAGTGACCCGAGCGCCCATCCGCTTGATTCTCCTACGATGACGGTGGGGGGTAGGTGACCATTCGTATGACCGAAGGGCCTACCCCTCCACATGCTTCCTGTATTATCGGCGTGCGCCTTCGCACTTAGTCGATAGAGTGCCCGAGACCGGCGGAAAAGAGATGCGAGAACCAGCTCATGAAACTGAATACGACATCGATTGGATGACCGTACGCGAGGATTGGGTGGAGCGCGATGTGCATTACGGTAGCCCTCTTCTGGCGGGCCATCCGTGGCAGGTAATCTCCTCCATGGAGCGTCGGCGCGTTTAGCGTCCGAGGATAGCTTGTCCGCTGAGACGTCAGGGCAACCATGCCGCCTTTTGGGCCAGACGCCTAGCCCAGTGTGTGGACAGCAACCGGTAGCCGGCTCGGGGCGGCGCGCCGAGCGACCACTTGAGGAGAAAGGGCGCCCGGCCGAAGCCGGGCGCCCTGAACCGTTCGGGTCAGAACGGCGGGTCCTCGTCGGGATCGGCGGCGCCGAAGTCGTCCGTTGGGGCGACCTCGCCGGCGGGGCGCTTGTCGAGCATCTGCATGTCGCTCGCGACGATCTCGACCGCTTTGCGCTTGATCCCGTCTTTGTCGTCGTAGCTGCGGATCGCTAGGCGACCCTCGACGAGGACCGACGCGCCTTTCTTGAGGTACGAGTGGCAGATTTCGCCGAGTTTGTTCCAGGCCACGACGTCGATGTAGGTGACGTCGTCGCCTTGCTTGGTGCGGCGATTGATCGCCACGGTGAACTTGGTGACGCCGGCGCCGGATGAGAGATAGCGAATCTCGGGATCGCGGGTGAGGTTGCCGACGACGGCGATGCGGTTGTAGAAGCCTGCCATTTTGAAAATCGCTCCTGCGCTGGTGTGCGCGGTAGATGTGAGATGCGTCGCATGGAGCGCAGCGGGCGCGCTGTTGCAAGGGTGAAGCGCAGCGCAAATGGTGAGGGGCAGCCCGAACCGGCCCTTGCAACAGCGCGTCTCAGCGCAGCAAAATGGCAGAGCCTCACCTCTACCACGCCGTCACCAGCAAGCAGGTGCGATCGACGACGGCAGGCCACCGCATCTCGCCGTGAACGTCGCCCCGCGATTATCCCGGGAGGTGCGTTCTCAGATCAGATGACGCGGAACGAGTTCGCGCACGTTGCAAGACCCGCAACGCATCGAGGGCTTCCCACGTAGAGCCGGGATCTCGATCTTGCGAGCGGGCGCAACCCCCTCGAGGAGCGCAAGGGCATCGGGACGCACAGTCGATCGGCGAAGTATAGCAAAGTGCGTGAAGTATAGGGCGATCTTGCTATACTTTGGGGCACGCAAGCGAGTTACAGGTCCCCCCGAAGCTCCGTGGCTGGCGACGCCATGGTCCGTCCGAGTGGCTGCCCGAGACGCCCCGCCGGTCGCGCAAGAGCGGAGGCTGAAGCTGAGGAGAGCCGCTTGGTCGCCCAGCACCTTAGCACAAGCGTGACTCCAACCGCGGTGAAGCTCTCTGTGGGCTCGACGAGCAGCCCGGAACGTGATAGCCTAAAGCCATGAAGGCAAATGGCTCGACGTCGCGCAGCTTGAGTGGCGCGGTCTTGGATGCGCTCCGTAAAGGCGTAACGCAGCAAATTCCCCCGACCCCGGCCAGAGCCGGGACGTCGGATAGCCCCGGCGCGAAGCTGGAGAAGCTCCGTCGGCTGACCTCCGACAAGTAGGGACCTCGTCTCAGTTCGCCACATCCGGGCCCAGGAGCAACTTCTGGGCCTTTGATTGCCGAGCGCAATGCCCAACGTCGTGGCGAGCGCGCAGATAACGCTTTCCGCGCTGCTGCTAAATAACTCGCGTCGGCGCCGGTCAATACACAACACGCCCAGCCGTAGGTCCGCGTAGTTTACGGGCGTGAGGAAAATCCCGTGATACCGTGGTGGCCCCGACCTGATCGGCACCCACACGGGCAGCGTTGAGGCATCGCGCTCGTTCCAGGTCTGTTGGAGCTTGTAAACCGTGCCGACGATGCCCGTGCCGTTTGGGATTCGTTTGGAAAGCGTGATCGTGTCCCAGCTCGTGGTGTATGAAACGGCCGACCTCATAGGGTAGAGGGCGGCCATCGTGGCTCTTGGCGAAGGTTGTTTTTGCAGAGCAACTTTCCACGAAAGGACACCACGATGGCCAAGGTCAGTATGGCACTCGCCGAGCTCGTTGAGAAGGGGGCCAAGGACGATGTCGTCCGGGAACTCCTGGGTCACATTGTGCAGCGGCTGATGGACTTCGAGATCGAGCAGCGTACCGGCGCCGAATACGGCGAGCGAACCGAGGAGCGGAGCAACAGCCGGAACGGCTACCGCGACCGGCTGTGGGAGACGCGGGCGGGCTCGATCGATTTGCGGATCCCCAAGCTGCGTCGCGGCAGCTATTTCCCCGGTTTTCTGGAACCGCGCCGGACGGCAGAGAAAGCGCTCGTGGCCGTGGTGCAGGAAGCATACATCCAAGGCGTCTCGACGCGATCGGTCGACGAACTCGTCAAGGCGATGGGTATGACGGGCATCTCGAAGAGCCAAGTGTCACGTTTGTGCGGTGAGATCGACGAACGCGTTGGTGCGTTCTTGAATCGGCCGATTGAAGGCGACTGGCCGTACGTGTGGATCGACGCGACGTACGTGAAGGTTCGTCAAGCCGGCCGCATCGTATCGGTGGCGGTGATAATTGCCGTTGGGGTCAATACGGACGGGGTTCGCGAGGTTTTGGGTATCGCCGTAGGCCCGAGCGAGGCGGAGCCGTTTTGGACGGATTTTCTGCGGTCTCTGACACGACGCGGCTTGCGCGGAGTGAAGCTCGTTATCTCCGATGCGCATCTCGGTTTGAAAGCCGCCATTGCCAAGGTTTTCAAGGCGACGTGGCAACGCTGCCGCGTGCACTTCGTGCGCAACGCTCTTGCCTACGCCGGCAAAGGGCAACGGCAGATGGTGCTGGCGTTGATCAACACGGTCTTCGCCCAAGAAAGTGCCGAAGCTGCGCGAGCGCAATGGGACATCGTCACCGACCAATTGCGCGCGAAGTTTCCAAAACTGGCGACGATGCTCGAGGACGCGAAGTTCGACGTACTCGCTTTCATGGACTTTCCCAAAGCGCACCGCACGCAGATCGCA
>DATJTD010000188.1:0-2203 GCA_035503775.1 Candidatus Acidiferrales bacterium | reverse complement strand
CGAACTTGGGTCTGGGCAAATCGGTATCCTATTCCGATAACCCGACGCCGCCTCCGGCCGGTTCTACGCCCTGGCCTATCCGTTCGGGCTGTTAGTCGCCGATACCGCGCTGGATGTAGATCCGCTGGATGTCTTCGAAGCGCCGTAGGTCCGTTGCCATCTGCGAGAGGTTCGCGTAGTCGTCGGGATCGAGCGTCTTCTTCGCATAGGTGTAGAGTACGAGCTGGTGCGCTTCGATAGCCTGGTGCAAGGCCGCGCGATGGTGGCCGAGCGCCGCATCGTCGCGGGCCTCGGTCTGCAGTGCGACGGCCACGTGGACGTATTCGAACCAGTTGCCGTCGGCCGCTCCGATCGCACGGTATCCCGCGTCGGCGCGCTGGCACTCGACGATGGAGTACGCGTATTGGTGTTCCAGATAGAGTGACTGGCAACGGTCCAAGGTGGTGGCGATCGCGCTCTCAGCTGCGCTCGCCGGAGCCGTATTGCTGAGGAAGCTCAACGCCACAGCGAGGAGCAACGGATGGTGACGCATACGACAGGGTTCCTCCCGGAGAGAGAACGCGTTTGATCGTGTGATCGGCACGGGCGGCCGCCGTCTTCATTCGGCAAATTCTCGGTAACCCTCGGTTCACCCGGCCCGCGTAGCCTCACGGCATGGACAGCATAGACCTCATGGCGAGCGCGATGCACGCGGAGAAGACGCGGCTCGACGTCTGCGCCGCGAATCTCGCCAACGTCTCGACCGACGGCTTCCACCGTTCGGTCGTGAATGCGGCGCTTACACCCGCAGGCGTCACGACCTCGGTGGCTGAGGACGCTTCGGCGGGTCCGCTGCGCCACACGGGGCGCGCCTTCGATCTCTCGGCGCCCGGAAACGGCGGCTTCCTCGTCCGCGACGTGCAGGGGCGTCTCTCCTACGAGCGCTCGGCTTCATTTCGCTTAGATACTGATGGCCATCTCGCAGACGAGCAGCGGCGCGTTCTGATGGGCTCCGAGGGCCCGATCGTCGCTTCACCCGACGCGACGATCGACGAGCGAGGATTCGTGCGGGAGAGCGGCCGGATCACCGCCAGAGTTCAGCTCTCGTCCGGCGCTACGGTCACGAGCGGCTTCCTCGAGGCGGCCAACGTCGACGCGATTCACGAGATGGTCGACGTGCTCGCGGCGCAGCGTGCGTTC
Source organism: Candidatus Acidiferrales bacterium (assembly GCA_035503775.1). Classification (GTDB taxonomy): domain Bacteria; phylum Vulcanimicrobiota; class Vulcanimicrobiia; order Vulcanimicrobiales; family Vulcanimicrobiaceae; genus DATJTD01. The sequence continues at coordinate 1,024 of DATJTD010000188.1, read as the reverse complement.
GAAACGGCGCAGAAGACGCTCTCGGCACTCGATCAGGTGCGTTCGAAAGCAACCAACGAACTCGCGCGGGTGAAGTCGTGAACCGCGCCTTGTATGCCGCCGCCAGCGGAATGGCGGCCGAGCAGCGCAATCTCGACGTCGTCGCCGACAATCTTGCCAATGCCGACGTTCCCGGTTTCAAAGCCACGACCCTCACCTTCGCCGCGATGGGCCCGCAGGCACAACTCGGTACCACCGAGACCGGTAGCCGCGCCATCTTCTCGCAGGGGAAGCTCGAGGCGAGCGGCGGTGCTTTCGATGTCGCTATCGACGGAACCGGACTCTTCGCGGTCGAGCGAGATGGAGAGCGCGCGTACACGCGGGCCGGTTCTTTTGGCCGTGCCGCGGACGGCAGCGTGCAGAACGCGGACGGATGGCGCCTGCTCGGCGTGCACATCCCGGCTGACGCGCTAGCCGTTCACGTCGATACCGACGGGCGCGTGACGGTCGACACACCGGGCGCCCACGTTCGCAGCGCGGGGCGCATCGCGCTGGTAGGCTTCAACGATCCCGAGCGTCTGCGACCCATTGGTTCGGCACTCTTCGCCGCTACCACCGATTCGGGGTCCGCTCGGGCCATACACGCCGGCGGCGCGGGCGAGCCGCAAATCAAATTCGGAATGCTCGAGAAATCCAATGTCTCGATCATCGAGGCGATGATGCAGATCCTCGCCGCACAGCGCGCCTACGAGGCGAATGCGAAAGGAGTGCAAGCGGCTGATGAGATGCTGCGCATCGCAAACAACATCCAACGTTAGGCCGGCCGTGCCGCAGCCGCCGAGCGACGCCCGGCAAGCCGCACTCGCGTTCGAGGCGCTCCTCTTCGCGCAAGCGCTCAAGCCGCTTTCCCAGTCGCTGGGATTCTTCGGCGACGCCGCTACCGGCGCGTGCGCTCAGGCCATCGCTCGTGATACGCATGGCGGCCTGGTCGATCGCCTCACCCAACTCTTCACGGCGGAGACGCCACGATGAAGCCCGACTTGCG